>JBARZK010000184.1:0-2407 GCA_049649965.1 Erythrobacter sp. | reverse complement strand
GCCATGCAAGCGAGCTCGCCAGCTTCGAGGACGTCGCCGGGCTCGAAACCCACGACTTGCGGGCGCATCTTGCGTCCCGCCGCGCCGACGGTCTGTCCAACGCCAGCGCCGCGCGCGAGCTGTCAGCGCTTAAGGCGTTCATCGCTTTCGCCCGCGCCGAAACCGGCGATCCCGATCCCGCCGCCCCGCGCATTCGCGGGCCGCGCCTGAAGAAAGGGCTCCCCCGCCCCGTTACGCCGGACGAGGCGGTGGGCCTTGCCGACACCATCGAAGCCGTCGCGTCAGAAGACTGGGTCGGCGCGCGCGATCGCGCGGTGCTGCTGCTGATGTACGGATCGGGCCTGCGCATCGCAGAAGCGCTGTCGCTCGAAGGACGCGACGCCCCGCTCGGCGATACGCTCCAGGTTACCGGAAAGGGTGGCAAGCAGCGCATCGTCCCGATCCTGCCAATCACGCGCGAAGCGGTCGCAGCCTATGCCGCCGCCTGCCCCTACCCCCTGTCGGCGAAGGAGCCTCTGTTTCGCGGGGCGAAGGGCGGGCCGCTGTCGCAGAACATGGTGCAAAAGGCGATGGCTCGGGCCCGGCGCGCGCTCGGCTTGCCCGACACGGCCACCCCGCACGCGTTGCGTCATTCTTTCGCCACGCACCTGCTCGGCGCGGGCGCGGACCTGCGCAGCCTGCAGGAGCTTCTGGGCCACGCCTCGCTCGGGTCGACGCAGATATATACCAAGGTCGATGCCGCCAGCCTGCTCGAAACCTATCGCACCGCTCATCCGCGCGCGAACAAGGACTAGGCGACCCCTAGCCTTACGTTTCGCTCCGGCGCCACGTGACCACGCGATAGAGGTACCATACGACGCCGACGGCGAGCCCCGCGGCGATGCTCCAACTGACGATGGTTTCGTATTCCTCGAGATAGCCTGAAAGGAACTGGCCTCCAAGGATCAGCGCAGTGTTCCACACCAGTGAGCCCAGGAACGTGAACAGGCAAAACCGCCACAGGCTCATCTTCGCAAGGCCGGCCGGCAGGGACACGATGGTCCGCAGCACCGGCGAGAAACGCAGCAGGAAAACGATCCATTCACCGTGGCGGCGGAATGTCTCGCGCGCGCCGACGAAACTCTTCCACTCGAAAGTCAGCCACCGTCCCCAGCGCATGATGAAAGCGCGCAACTGCGCCTCGCTCCAGCGGCGGCCGAGCCAGTACCAGAACAGGTTTCCGACGAGCGTTCCGGCTGTGCCGATGATGAGCAGCGGCCAGAACGAAAACTCGCCGCGCTCCACCAGAACGCCGCCGAAGCCCATGATGATTTCCGATGGCACGGGCGGAAACACGTTTTCGAGCGCCATGAGTATGAAGATGCCGAAATACCCGCCCCAGCGGATCACATCGAGGATCAATTCCGTCATGCCCGCCTAACGCGCGGATCGCGTCATTCGTTCATCGCGCCGACGTCATCGCCGCACGGCGCGCCTCGATCGCGTCCCAGATCATTCCAGAGACGTCGGTTCCGTCGAAATTCGAGATCGCGACGATGCCGGTCGGGGAAGTGACGTTGATTTCGGTCAGCCACCTGCCTCCGATGACGTCGATGCCGACGAAGGTGAGGCCGAGGCGCTTGAGGTCCGGGCCCATCGCCTTGCAGATCTCGATCTCGCGATCGGTGAGTTCGGTCGCCTCGGCGCTGCCGCCCATGGCAAGGTTCGAGCGGAACTCACCTTCGCCCGGTATCCGGTTGATTGCGCCCGCTATCTCCCCGTCGACCAGCACGATCCGCTTGTCCCCGGCAGACACTTCGGGAAGGAAGGGCTGGACCATGTGCGGTTCGGGCCAGGTCTGGTTGAACACCTCGAACAGCGCCGTCAGATTGTCGCCGCTTTCCGGTATGCGGAAGATCGCCTTGCCGCCATTGCCATGGATCGGCTTCACCACCACGGCCCCGTGTTCGTCCATGAAGCGGCGCACCTCGTCCACGCGCCGGGTGACGAGCGTTGGCGGCATGAAGCGGCGATAATCGAGCACCATCACCTTTTCGGGCGCGTTGCGCACGCTGGCGGGGTCGTTCACCACCAGCGTCTCGTTCGCGATCCGCTCGAGCATGTGGGTCGCGGTGATGTAGCCCATGTGGAACGGCGGATCCTGCCGCATCAGCACGACGTCCATCTCCCGGCCGAGATCGACGCGGCGATACTCCCCCTTCTTGAAATGGTCGCCTTCGACCCGGCGCACCGTCACCGGCGCGGCCTGCGCCAACAGGCGATCATCGGCATCGAGCGTCAGGCTGTCGACATGATATTCGAACACTTCGTGCCCGCGCTCCTGCGCCGAAAGCATCAGGGCGAACGAACTGTCGCCCTTGATATTGATGCCCTCGATGGGGTCCATCTGGACCGCAACTTTCAATCC
>JBARZK010000183.1:0-3829 GCA_049649965.1 Erythrobacter sp. | reverse complement strand
GTCTGGGAAGGGTCGGACACTCCGCTCGCCTCCCTCAGGGTCGCGGCGCGCAGGCTCGACCGGATCGCGCCCGAACAACCACTGCTGACCGAAGCGCTCGCCGCGCTCGACCGGGCGGTGATCGAGGCGGGCGAGGCGGAGGAGAAGCTGGAGGCGGCGGCGGACGCGCTGGTCCATGATCCTGCCGCACTCGACGCGGCCGAAACCCGGCTGTTCGAACTGCGCGCGCTGGCGCGAAAGCACCGCCGCGAGGTCGACGAACTGCCCGACCTGATGCACGAAATGCGCGGGAAGCTGGACTCTATCGAAGGCGGCGAAGCGCAGCTCGATGCGCTGGAAGCAGCCGCGAAGGAAGCGCGCGAGACGTACCTGAAGGTGGCTGAAAAGGTACATGGCCAGCGTCTGAAAGCGGCGAAAGTGCTCGATAAGGCAGTAGCCGCCGAACTCGCACCGCTAAAGCTCGATGCGGCGCGGTTCCTCACCTCGATCGGCACGCTGCCGGAGGATAGGTGGGGCGCACACGGGATGGACAGCGCCGAATTCCTGATCGCCACCAATCCCGGCGCCGATTTCGCTCCGCTGGCAAAGATCGCAAGCGGCGGCGAACTGTCGCGCTTCATCCTCGCGCTTAAGGTCGCGCTGGCGGAGAAGGGCGGGGCGGCGACGATCATATTCGACGAGATCGACCGGGGCGTGGGCGGCGCGGTTGCCTCGGCCATCGGCGAACGCCTCGCACGGCTCGCGGCGGACGAGGGGCAGCTGCTCGCCGTCACCCACTCCCCCCAGGTCGCGGCGCGCGGGGGCACGCATTACCTGATCGCCAAGGCATCGAGCGGAACGGTGACGAAGACCAGCGTCGCCCTGCTCGACGATGCGGGCCGGCAGGAGGAGATCGCGCGGATGCTGTCGGGTGCGGAGGTGACGCCCGAGGCGCGCGCGCAGGCGGATCGGCTGCTGGAGGGGGTTTGATGGTCGACCTCACCGAAGCCGAAGCCGCGAACGAACTCATGCGGCTGGCGAAGCAGATCGCGAAGCATGACCGGCTCTATCATGCCGAGGATGCGCCCGAGATCACCGATCAGGAATACGATGCGCTGGTTCGCCGGAACATCGAGCTGGAGCAGGCCTTCCCGCACCTCGTCCGCGAGGACTCGCCCTCGGCCAGTGTCGGTCATGGCGTAGCCGCCTCGCCGCTCAGCAAGGTGACGCACGAGGTTCGCATGATGAGCCTCGACAACGCGTTCGACCGCGATGAGGTCGAGGAATGGGTGGCCCGGCTTCGGCGGTTTCTCAGCCTTGGCGAGGATGAGGGGATTGCGTTCACGGCGGAGGACAAGATCGACGGCCTTTCGTGCTCGCTGCGGTACGAAGGCGGCAAGCTGGTGCGAGCCGCGACCCGGGGCGACGGGCAAGTGGGCGAGGACGTGACGCCCAATGTCGCGCATATTGCCGACATTCCGCAGCAGCTTCCCGAAAGTGTGCCGGACGTGTTCGAGGTGCGCGGCGAGGTCTATATGGAGCGCGGAGCCTTCGCCGCCCTCAACACGCGAGCGGAAGACGAAGGGACCAAGCCGTTCGCCAATCCCCGCAACGCCGCCGCCGGATCGCTGCGCCAGAAGGATGCGAGCGTCACGGCAAGGCGTCCCTTGCGCTTCTGGGCACATGGCTGGGGCGATGCGTCGGACGTGCCCGGCGACAGCCAGAGCGCAGTCGTCGAGACCCTGCGCGAATGGGGCTTTCCCATCTCGCCGCTGTTCACCACGGTCGCAGATGTCGACGGCCTCATCGCCCACTACGATCGCATCGCGCAGGAACGGCCCGATCTCGACTACGAGATCGACGGCGTCGTTTACAAGGTCGACCGGCTCGACTGGCAGAAGCGGCTCGGTTCGGTGGGCAAGGCACCGCGCTGGGCGCTAGCACACAAGTTCCCGGCCGAACGCGCGGAAACGACGCTGGAGGCCATCGACATACAGGTCGGGCGCACCGGCAAGCTGACGCCGGTCGGGCGGCTTGCTCCTGTGCTGGTGGGCGGTGTCACCGTCACCAATGTCACGCTCCACAATCGCGACGAGATCGAGCGGCTGGGGGTTCGGCCCGGAGACCGGGTGGTGATCCAGCGCGCGGGCGACGTCATTCCGCAACTGGTCGAGAACCTGTCGTCCGATGCAAAGCGCGCGCCTTACGAATTCCCCGACCACTGCCCGCGCTGCGACAGCGAAGCGGTGGCCGAGGAAGGCGAGGTAGACGTGCGCTGCACCGGCGGGCTGATCTGTCCGGCCCAGCGCACGCAGCGCCTCGAACATTTCGTCAGCCGCAAGGCGCTCGATATCGATGGCTTCGGGTCGAAGACCATCGCGCAGTTCTTCACGCTCGGCTGGCTCGAGAGCCCGGCGGATATCTTCCGCCTGAAGGACAGGCGCGCAGACATCCTTGCGCTGGAAGGGTGGCAGGACAAGTCTGTGGATAACCTGTTGGCTTCTGTGGAAAACCGGCGCGAGCCCGATGCCGCCCGGCTGCTGTTCGGCCTCGGCATCCGTCACGTGGGCGAAGTCACCGCGCGCGACCTCATGCGCCATTTCCATACGCTGCCCGCCGTGCGCGACCTTGCGGAAAAGGCGCGCGCCGGGGACGAGGATGCCGCCGCCGAACTCACCGCCATCGATGGCATCGGTTCGACGGTCGTCGAGGCGCTGGGCGACTTCTTCCACGAACCGCACAACGTGGCAGTGTGGGAGGACATGCTCGGCGAACTCGATCCGCCGCGCTACGAGGTCGAGACGCTCGATTCGCCTGTCGCGGGGAAAACGGTGGTGTTCACCGGCAAGCTTGAAACCATGAGCCGCGACGAAGCCAAGGCGCAAGCCGAACGTCTCGGCGCTAAGGCGGCGGGATCGGTGAGCGCGAAGACCGACCTGCTCGTCGCCGGGCCGGGGGCGGGGTCGAAGCTGAAGAAGGCGCAGGAACTGGGTATCGAGACCATCGACGAGGCCGGCTGGGCCGACATCGTGGCAAAAGCCGGTTGATTTGAAGGATAGATGACGCCTCCGCGGCGTTGGGCGCATAATGGGAATCACCGTTCGTTTCATGCTCCTGCTCCTGCCGATCGTCGCAGGGGCGCTGACCCTCGTACTGATGGCCGAACCGGCTGCCGAGCCGAATGCGCGCGCCGCGATCGAAAGGCCGCCGCCCGTCGTCCTGAGCGAAGAGGAGCGCGCTTTCGAACAGCAACTGGAGGAGATCGGGGCCGGGCTCGACGGGACCGTCGGCATCGCGGTGGTCGATGCGGATACCGGGCGCGCCTACGAGTTCAACGGGGACGCGCTGCTGCCGCAGCAAAGCGTGAGCAAGCTGTGGGTGGCCTTGACCGCGCTGTCGCAGGTCGATGACGGCGAACTGGACCTTGCCGAACCGGTGACGATCCGGCGCGAGGACCTTACCGTGTTCTACCAGCCGCTGCGCGACATCGTGCGCACGCGCGGCAGCTTCCCGACCAATTTTCGCGACCTGATGGAGCGGGCGCTGGCGCGCAGCGACAATTCCGCCAACGACCGCCTCCTGCGCCGCGTCGGGGGACCGGACGAAGTGCAGGACTGGATCGATGAGCACCGGCTCGACGGCGTCCGTTTCGGAACCGACGAGCGTACCAAGCAGAGCGGGATCGCGGGGCTCACGTGGCGGCAGGACTATTCCTACGGCAATGCCTTCTACGAAGCGCGCGACCAGGTGCCCGCCGACGAACGACGCGCCGCCTTCGAGGCATACCTCGCCGATCCCATCGACGGCGCGACCCCGGTCGGCCTTGCGCGGGCGCTGGCGGCGCTGGCAC
>JBARZK010000182.1:0-16675 GCA_049649965.1 Erythrobacter sp. | reverse complement strand
CTCGTCGCGCGCGGCCTCCCTGCCGCGACCGAGGCGGTGCGCGAGGAAGCGAAAGGTCCGCCCGTCGGCGCGCCGGACAAGGCGGTGGACGGCTTCTGCCGCAAGAACAACGTCTCGCGCGACGATCTCGAAGTGCGCGAGATCAAGGGTCGCGAAACCTGGTTCGCGGTGATCGAGCGACCCGGCCAGCAGGTCGGCGACCTGCTTGCCGCCGCGATCCCCACGATTATCGGCGACTTCTCGTGGCCCAAGTCGATGCGCTGGGGCGAGGCCTCGATCACGTCGGAAAGCTTGCGCTGGGTGCGCCCGCTCTCCGGCATCGTCGCACTGCTTGATGGCGAAGTCGTGCCGTGCATCATCCACGGCATCGCCAGCGGACGCGAGACCTACGGACACCGGTTCCACTCCGACGGTCCGATCGCGATCGACGGCGTCGAGGACTACGCCGCGAAACTGCGCGACGCCTCCGTCATCGTCGATCACGAGGAACGCGCCGAGCGTATCCGCACGGGCGCTCGCGAGGCGGCGCAAGCGGCGGGTTTCGCGCTGGTCGAGGACGAGGGGCTGGTAATCGAGAATGCGGGCCTGACCGAATGGCCGGTCCCGTTGCTCGGGCGGTTCGACGAGGCGTTCCTAGACGTGCCGCCGGAGGTCATCCAGCTGACCGCGCGGGTGAACCAGAAGTATTTCGTTTGCGAGGCGGCGAACGACACGCAGGCGCAGCGCCTCGCAAACGCCTTCGTGTGCACCGCCAACATCGCCGCCGCGAACCCCGAAGTGGTGGTGGACGGCAATCGCAAGGTCCTCGCCGCGCGGCTGTCCGATGCGCGGTTCTTCTGGGAACTGGACCAGAAGAAGACCTTGGCCGAGCACGCCGAGGGGCTGGAGCGGATCACCTTCCACGAAAAACTGGGCACCGTCGCCGACAAGGTCGAGCGCGTGGCAAAGCTGGCGCGCTGGCTGTGCGAGGAAGGGACTGTCGATGGCGATCCCGATATGGCCGAGCAGGCCGCGCGGCTGTGCAAGGCCGATCTCGTCACAGAGATGGTGGGCGAGTTCCCCGAATTGCAGGGGGTGATGGGCGGCTACTACGCTCAGAAGGAGGGGCTGCCGCAGGAAGTCGCCGATGCCATCCGCGATCATTACAAGCCGGTAGGGCAGAGCGATGAAGTGCCGACCGCGCCGGTGACGGTCGCGGTGTCGCTGGCGGATAAGCTGGATACGCTGGTCGGCTTCTTCCAGATCGACGAGAAACCGACCGGGTCGAAGGATCCTTTCGCGCTGCGCCGAGCGACCATCGGAATCCTCGCAACGATGCTCGAGAACGAATTGCGCGTTGGGTTACGGCAATTGATCACTGCCGCAGTGAATCCGGATTACTCGGCAGATGCGGGGCGCGATATTGCGGATTTTTTCATCGAACGATTGAAAGTGCAGCAACGCGAAAGCGGCATTCGCCACGATATGGTCGATGCCGTCTTGGCCAATGAGCATGACGGAGACACAGTGCGCACCGTCGCCCGCGTTCACGCCCTCCAATCCTTCGTCGAAACCGAGGACGGCGAGAACCTTCTCGCAGGCTACAAGCGCGCGGCGAATATTCTCAAGAAAGAGGATTGGGGCACCGCCGGATCGGACGCCGCCCAGGACGTCGAGTCCGCGACCGAAGAGGTCGCGCAGACCGGCGAGGAAGACCCGATGGCGCTCGCGGGCAAGCCCGAATTCGACGCCGCGTTTGGCAACAACAAAAACCTCGATGGTAAATCGGTTTCCTACTCGCCCGAACCGGCGGAAAAGGCGCTGATCGAGGCGCTCGATGCGGCCGGGCCGAAAGCGGCGGATGCGGTGCAAGAAGAACGCTTCGAGGATGCCATGGCCGCGCTCGCCAGCTTGCGCGGCCCGATCGACGCTTTCTTCGAAGAGGTCACGGTGAATGACGAGAACCCGGACAAGCGCGCCGCGCGCCTCGACCTGCTCGCCCGCTTCCGCGATGCCGTTCACCGGGTCGCCGATTTCAGCCGGATCGAGGGCTGATTTGGACCGATTTTCGTTCCAGCCCGTTTCCTTTTCAGGACAGTGTTCCATCCGTTCCAAGCGTGCCATGCGTGCGACGAACCGAGTGTTCGGACCGCCGAGCCCGCAGCCCCTAACCGGAGCTACTCAATGACGACGACTACCGCCGACACCACCGCCGTCTACCTGTTCGGAGGCGACGCCCCGCACGACGATCCGCGCCAGCGCGACAAGACCGTGACGGGCGGGAAGGGCGCGAATCTCGCCGAAATGGCAAGCATCGGCCTGCCGGTGCCTCCCGGTTTCACCATGACCACCGAGGAATGCCTGCGCTATCTCGGCGGCGACAAGAGCTTCAGCCCCGCGATGCGCGACGAGGTGGCGAAGGCCGTCCGGCATATCGAGCGCAGCGTCGGCAAGGGCTTCGGCGACAAGGCCGATCCGCTGCTGGTTTCAGTGCGATCGGGCGCGGCGATCTCGATGCCGGGCATGATGGACACCGTGCTCAACCTCGGCCTCAACGACGAAACCGTCGAGGGGCTGGCGAAGGTGAGCGAGGACGAACGGTTCGCCTGGGACAGCTATCGCCGCTTCATCCAGATGTACTCCGACGTCGTGCTCGGCGTCGATCACGGCCTATTCGAGGAAGCGCTGGAGATCACCAAGGAAGACAACGGCTTCTACGCCGATACCGAGCTTTCGGCCGACGACTGGCGCACCCTGGTGGGCGAGTTCAAGCAGATCGTCGAGCGCGAGCAGGGCAAGCCCTTCCCGCAGGACCCGCAGGACCAGCTGTGGGGTGCGATCGGCGCGGTGTTCGACAGCTGGGATACCGAGCGGGCCAAGATCTACCGCCGCCTCAACGACATCCCCCACGACATGGGCACCGCCGTCAACGTGCAGGCCATGGTGTTCGGCAACATGGGCGACACCAGCGCCACCGGCGTCGCCTTCACCCGCGACCCGTCGACCGGCGAGAAGGCGATCTACGGCGAGTACCTCGTCAACGCGCAGGGCGAGGACGTGGTCGCCGGCATCCGCACGCCGCAATACCTGACGAAGGATGCGCGCGAGCGCGCCGCGGCCGACAAGCCGAGCATGGAAGAGCAGCTTCCCGAAGCCTACGAGCAGCTGGCGCGCGTGTTCGACCTGCTCGAGAACCACTATCGCGACATGCAGGACATCGAGTTCACCGTCGAACGCGGCACGCTGTGGATGCTGCAGACCCGCACCGGCAAGCGCACGGCGAAGGCCGCGCTGAAGATGGCCGTGGACATGGAGAGCGAAGGGCTGATCAACCGCAAGGAAGCGGTTGGGCGCATCGACCCGATGGCGCTCGATCAACTGCTTCACCCCACGCTCGACCCGGATGCGGAGCGCAACGTCCTGACCAAGGGTCTGCCCGCTTCGCCCGGAGCGGCTGCGGGCAAGATCGCGCTCGATGCCGACACGGCCGAGCTGTGGGCTAATCGCGGCGACAAGGTGATCCTGGTCCGGGTCGAAACCAGTCCCGAGGACATTCACGGAATGCATGCGGCGCAAGGCGTCCTGACCGCGCGCGGTGGCATGACCAGCCACGCGGCCGTCGTGGCGCGCGGCATGGGGCGCCCGTGCGTTTCGGGGGCGAACGGGATCGCGATCGACCGCAAGGCGCGGACGCTCAAGATCGGACAGAAGGACCTCAAGGAAGGCGACGAGATCACGCTCGACGGCGGCAATGGGGAGGTCATGCTCGGTATCGTGCCGACGGTCAAACCCGAGCTGGCCGGCGACTTCGCGACGCTGATGGTATGGGCGGACGAGTTGCGCCGGATGCGGGTGCGCACCAATGCCGAAACGCCCGAAGACTGCCGCATGGCCCGCCAGTTCGGCGCGGAGGGCATCGGCCTGTGCCGGACGGAGCACATGTTCTTCGACGCCGACCGCATCCTCGCCGTGCGCGAGATGATCCTCGCCGACGACGAGGCCGGACGCCGACGCGCACTCGAACGGCTCCTGCCCGAACAGCGCAGCGACTTCGTCTCGATCTTCGAGGCGATGGCGGGCCTGCCCTGCACGATCCGCCTGCTCGACCCGCCGCTGCACGAGTTCCTGCCGACGCGGGACGAGGACTTCGCCGAGCTTTCCGATGCGACGGGACTGGGCGTCGAACACCTCAAGCGCCGCGCCAGCGAACTGCACGAGTTCAACCCGATGCTGGGCCATCGCGGCTGTCGTCTCGGCATCAGCTATCCCGAGATCTACGAGATGCAGGCCCGCGCCATCTTCGAGGCGGTTTGCGACGTGCAGGCGAAGAGCGACGAGGTTCCGCTGCCCGAGATCATGATCCCGCTGGTCGCGACGAAGCGCGAGCTCGCCATCTTGCGCGCGCTGGTCGATCGCGTGGCCAAGGCGGTGTTCGAGGAGAAGGGGTCGACCGTCGAATACCTGGTCGGCACCATGATAGAACTGCCGCGCGCCGCCTTGCTGGCGGAGGAGATCGCACACGAGGCCGCGTTCTTCAGCTTCGGCACCAACGACCTGACCCAGACCACCCTCGGCCTGTCGCGCGACGATTCGTCCCGGTTCCTCAACGCCTATGTCGATCAGGGCATCTTCGCGCGCGATCCGTTCGTCAGCCTCGATATCGACGGCGTCGGCCAGCTGGTCGAACTCGCTGCCGAACGAGGGCGCAAGACGCGCGATGGGATCAAGCTCGGCATATGCGGAGAACACGGCGGCGATCCGGCGAGCATCGCGTTTTGCGAAAAGGTCGGCCTCGATTACGTGAGCGCCTCGCCCTACCGCGTACCGATAGCCCGCCTCGCCGCGGCACAGGCGGCGCTGAAGGCGTCCAAAGGTTAGCGCCAGCCCGTCAACGCGAGGATCTGGAAGGTCTCGGTGACCTTGCCGTCATCCTCGCGCATGGCATCGAACACTGCGTGAGCGCGGGCGAGGGCTGCCTTCGAAAGCGGGGGCGGGTAATCGGCCAGTACGCCGGTAAGCGCCTGATCGCGCAGGTCCCCGACCAGCGTCTCGAATCGCGAATAGCGCACCGTCAGGGAACGGGCGTCGACGACCTGGCTCTTGAACCCGGCGCGCTGCAGCAGGGCGGCGGAGGATCGATTGTCGACCTGCGGATGGATGCGCGCCGCCGGACTGTCGGCATCCGCGGCCAGCATCACCTGCCGCAGAACCGGCAGACTACCCGCGCCGAGCATCTGCGCGATGTAGAGGCCGCGATCCGTCAGTCCCGCTCGCATGTGGAGGAGCGCACCGGGCAAATCGTTGAGGGTGTCGAGCGTGCCGAGCGAGACGATCAGGTCGCACGGCGGCAGGGGCCACGGCGCCTCCTCGTCGAGTGTGCCGGGGCCCGGTTCCTCGACCGTAAAGCCACGACCGCGAAGTTCCGAGGCGCCACGCCCCGTCAAATCGCCGAGGACTGCCGCGCGGCCCTCGCTCATCTGCATGAAATCTAGGCGATCGCGCACGTCGTCGATCATGTCGGCGAGAATGTAGTCGGCCGACTTCGTGCTGTCCTGCGACCGGGTGGCGCGTAGGCGGCGCAGCTGGCGACGGTGAGCATCGAATATCGTCGGAACGCCGTTGTTCTTCATCGCGCGTCCCTGCCCCGCTTGTCTTGCAGGCGCAAGCCGTGGCAAAGCAGAGCGTAATGGGGGTCGCATCCACAATCGCAGAGGGGCTGAGACCGGTCGTCGACCTGGTCTACCCGCCGCGCTGTCCGCTCTGCGGCGATGCCATTGCGGCTCAAGGTGCGCTTTGCGTCGAATGCTGGAGCGCGCTTGAACTGCCTGCCGAACCCGGATGCGCAAGCTGCCAGCGTCCGATGCCAGAACCGGCGGGCGGGTCCGCGATCTGCTTTGCCTGCACCGCAGAACCTCCCCGCCATTCGGGCATTCACGCGGCCTCGGTCTATAACGATGCGTCGCGCAAGCTGGTCCTGACCTATAAGCACGGCGGCAAGATCGCACTTGCTCCGCTGCTCGGACGGCTGGTGGCAGGCAGGTTGCCGGCGGCGGCTGAGAATCCTCCCTTGCTAGTGCCCGTGCCGCTCCATCGCTGGCGGCTTTGGCAGCGCGGGTTCAACCAGGCGGCGTTGCTGGCTCGCGAAATTGCGAAGATGGGCAAGGGTGACTTGCTGGTTGATGCGCTCCAGCGCCATCGTCCGACGCCAAGCCTTGGTGGTTTGGGACGCGAGGCGCGTGAAAAGGTCCTGTCGGGTGCCGTGCGCGTCCGACCTTCGGCACAAGGAATGCTATCGGGCCGCGACGTGGTGCTGGTCGACGACGTGCTCACCAGCGGAGCGACGGCGAAAGCGTGCACGGCCGCGCTGCTCGACGCGGGGGCAAAATCGGTCCGAATCGCGTGCTTTGCCCGGGTCGTGGACTAGAACGGGAGCGGCGGAGCCCCGAAAAACGAAACGCCCGGAGCCAGAGGCCCCGGGCGCCGCGTGACGAAACGAACGTGACCCGCTCTCACCGGAGCTCAGGTGGCAACCCCCCGATTGCCTGCCAGGGTCGAATGTCCTTCATCAAATGCTCGACCGGACCGATACCCCCGTATAAGGCCGCGATCGAAACCCCCCTGAACCCGGCGTAAGCCCCGCCGATATCCAGTGGTCGAACGCTGCCGCGTCCGATGAATGGCCTTGTTCCATTTCACATCCGGAAGTTGAAGAGCAAAGCTTGGAAGTGTTAGATTTTGGGTCGCTTCTGTTGTTATCGTGCAACAAGCGATCCGCTAGCCGGAACGTCTCACCGCATTCGAACCTGTATCTTCAACGACGGGACCCATGGAATTGAACGACGCATCCGCTTTGTCCGCCAGCGAACTGGAACACGGCACCCGCTTCGCACCGCGTTTCGATGCGGACGGCCTCATTCCGTGCGTGGTCCTCGATCACCTGACGAAGGAAGCGCTGGTGCTGGCGTACATGAACGCTGAATCCCTCGAGGCGACCCGGCGCACGGGCGAAGTGCACTTCTGGTCGCGATCGCGCGGACGGCTTTGGAAAAAGGGCGAGACTTCGGGAAACGTCCTGTCGGTCGAACGGATCTTCGTCGACTGCGATCAGGACGCGCTCGTCGTCCATGCGGTACCTGCAGGTCCGACCTGCCATACCGGTGCGCGCAGCTGTTTCTACCGGGAACTGGACCCGGAAGCCGAAGACGAAAGCGCGCTCCACCACGTTCTACCGTAAGGGTCAAATCTTGACGCTCACGTAAAGGTAAGGTAGGCCGTTCGCATGGCTACCCGACCAAAAGATCAGCCCGACCAATATCAGAACGCCGACCCGGATGCTCGCGTCGAAACGAACGTGGACGACAATGCCGGTGCGAAAGGGGGGCGGCGCCGCAATGGCGCGCATCTCGACCGTCCGGACAAGCTGAGCCGCGAACAGTTTTCGATCTCGGACCTGACCAGCGAGTTCGAGTGCACGGCTCGCGCGTTGCGGTTCTACGAAGACGAAGGACTGATCAACCCGGCCCGCGTCGGTCTAACCCGCGTCTATTCGAAACGTGATCGTGCCAGGCTTGCTTGGATCATGCGTGCGAAGAACGTGGGGTTCAGCCTGACGGAAATTCGCGAGATGATCGATCTCTACGATCTCGACGATGGCCGGGTCGAACAGCGCCGCGTCACGATCGAGAAATGCCGCGCGCATATCGCCAAGCTCAAGGCGCAGCGCGCCGACATCGATTCCTCCATCAAGGACCTGACGCAGTTCGTGGCCGAGATCGAGGAACTCGACCTCTAGGCCATACGCGGACCGCTTCTTCTCGAAACACCATATATTCTTCGTAAAGGGACTACCCCAATGCCGACCTACACCGCACCGACGCGCGACACGCGCTTCGTCGTCAACGAGATGCTCGACCTCGCCAGCTACGGCAACCTGCCGGGCTTCGAAAGCGCGACGCCCGACATGATCGACACCGTCATCAACGAGGCGGGCAAGTTCTGTGGCGAAGTTCTCGCGCCGCTCAACCAGGTCGGCGACGTCCAGGGCTGCACCCACCACGAAGATGGCTCGGTAACCACCCCCGAAGGGTTCAAGGAAGGCTACCGGTCCTATGTCGAAAGCGGCTGGGGCACCATTTCCGCGCCGGAGGAATTTGGCGGACAGGGGCTGCCGCACGTCCTAGGTTTCGTGGTCGAGGAGTACATGAGCACGGCCAACCAGGCTTTCGCCATGTATCCCGGGCTTACCACCGGGGCGACCTCCGCGCTGCTCGCCAAGGGTAGCGACGAGCAGAAGCAGATGTACGTGCCCAAGATGATCTCGGGCGAATGGTCCGGCACCATGAACCTGACCGAGCCGCATTGCGGCACCGATCTCGGCATGATCCGCACCAAGGCGGAGCCGCAGGCCGATGGTTCGTACTCCATCACCGGCACCAAGATCTTCATTTCCGCTGGCGAGCACGACCTGACCAGCAATATCATCCACCTCGTTCTGGCGAAGACTCCGGGCGCGCCCGACAGCTCGAAGGGCATCTCGCTGTTCGTGGTACCCAAGTTCATTCTCGACGAGAACGGCGATCCGGGTGAGCGCAACGGCGTCACCTGCGGATCGATCGAGAAGAAGATGGGCATTCACGGAAACGCCACCTGCGTCCTCAACTACGACGGTGCGAAAGGCTGGCTGGTCGGCGAGGAGAACAAGGGCCTTGCCGCCATGTTCATCATGATGAACGCCGCGCGCCTGGGCGTTGGCCTTCAGGGCCTGGCGCAGGCCGAGGTCAGCTATCAGAACGCCGTTACCTACGCGCTCGATCGCCGTCAGGGTCGCGCGCTTACCGGTCCCAAGGATCCGGAGGCGAAGGCCGATCCGATTTTCGTCCACCCGGATGTCCGCCGGATGCTGATGGATGCGAAGGTCTTCAACGAGGGCATGCGCGCCTTGTGCCTGTGGGGCGCCTTGCAGGTCGACCTCACGCACAAGGCGCAGACGGAGGAAGAGCGACAGCTCGCCGACGACCTGATCGGGCTGATGACCCCGGTCATCAAGGGCTACGGCACCGACAAGGGCTACGACATCGCGAACAACATGCAGCAGGTCTATGGCGGGCACGGCTACGTTCGCGAGTGGGGCATGGAACAGTTTGTGCGCGATAGCCGGATCGCGATGATCTACGAAGGCACCAACGGCGTGCAGGCGATGGACCTGTGCGGGCGCAAGCTCGCCAGCAAGGGTGGCCGCGCGGTACAGGCGTTCTTCGCGATGATCGACGAGGAAATCGAAAGCGCCAAGCAGGTCGATGAACTGAAGGGGCTTGCCGAAAAGCTCGAGAAGGCACTGGCCGAGCAGAAGGCCGCAACCATGTGGTTCATGCAGAACGCCATGCAGAACCCGAACCACCTTGGCGCGGGCGCGCATCACTACATGCACATGATGGGTATCGTGACGCTCGGCCTGATGTGGCTCAAGATGGCCAGGGTCGCCGTCGAGGCGCTGAAGGGTTCGCCGGAGGATGCGGCGTTCTACGAAGCGAAGCTGACCTCGGCCAACTACTACGCCGAACGGTTCCTGCCTGACGCTGGCGCGCTGCGTCGCAAGCTCGAAGCGGGAAGCGAGAACATGATGGCGCTGGGCGAAGAGGCGTTCGCCACGGCGGCATAAGCTACGACGGTTCGTCAGCGAGAGGCCCGGCAGGTGGGGACTTGCCGGGCCTTTTTCTGTGCCAGACGTACGATGGACGACCGCGACAACGGGAACGTTGCCGTTATGTCAGCGCGCGAGGTCCTCGACCGGGATATCGATCGAGAATATCACGCCCGATTGCTCGAATGCGATGTGGCTTTGACCCGAGCCGCCAAATCCGCGCTGCACAAGCCGCATTCCGAAGCCCGGGCGTTCGGGTAGGGTTACCGCGGGGCCATCGCGTTCCCGCCAATCGAAATGCAGGTCGCCTTCATCGGTGTGCCACGATATCGCGACCGAACCCTCCTCGTTCGAAAGCGATCCGTGTTTCAGCGCGTTGGTCGCAAGTTCGTGCAACATCATCGACAGCGCCATCGTGGTTTTCGATCCTATCTCAATATCGGCGCCGTCGATCGATATCCGCGAACGGTCGGTATGCGGTTCGAGCGAGTCCCATACCGCCTTGCGCAATGATCCGGTGGACCAGCTCTGCTGCAGAAGAACGGTATGCGCATGATTGAGCGCTTCCAGACGTCCGTTGAACGAAGCCAGCGCTTCCGGATCGGTCGCGTCGCGCAGGGTCTGGCCCGCAATTGCGCGCACGATCGCCAGCGAATTCGCCAGACGGTGGGCGAGTTCCTGATTAACGACGGCAAGTTCCTGTCTCGCCTCGACCGCTTTCGTCGTCTCGACAACCGTGTCGAGCATGCCGCCCACGGTGCCATCGACCAGGCGGACCGGACTGTAACAGAACGTGAAGAAGGCATTCTCGGCGGCATTGCCGCGCTCAACGACCAGCGGGAAATCCTCGATGAAAGTGGACTTCCCTTCGAAAGCGGCCGCGACGATAGGGCTGAGTTCGTGCCAGGCTTCGGCCCAGACCAGTGAGAACGGCTGGCCCAATGCCTCGGGCTTTCTTCCAAGGATCGGCCGGAAGGCGTCATTGTAAATGGTCGTGAGTTCCGGACCCCACGCCAGCGCCTTTGGAAAGTCGGAGTCCAGCAACATCTGGACGGCCGTCTTCAGCTCGACAGGCCAATCCGCCTTTGGCCCAACGGGCGTCGTCGACCAATCGAACCGGTCGACCATCTCGCGCATACCCATGCCGCCATCATTCTTTGACGCTATATCCATGTACGTCCCCAACACCGCTTCCATGGTTGGCGGCCCCGGCGCAGGGATACACGCCGAGGCCTTGATGCCAAAGAATATCCGCAAGGAACAATCGCTTGCCTGTACGCGGCGTCCGTATTTTACCGGTCCTTCATTCCTCCGGGAGGAAATCCGGCACCGACAGATACCGCTCGCCGGTGTCGTAGTTGAAGCCCAGCACCCGCGTTCCCGGATCCAGCTCCGGCAGCTTCTTCGCGATTGCCGCCAGCGTCGCGCCTGACGAAATGCCGACCAGCATGCCTTCCTCGCTCGCGGCGCGTCGGGCCATGTCCTTGGCGGCTTCGGCTTCGACAGGGATCGCGCCGTCGATTGCATTCGTGTGGAGGTTGTCGGGAATGAAGCCCGCGCCGATGCCCTGGATCGGGTGGGGGCCGGGTTCGCCGCCGCCGATGACAGGCGAGGCTTCCGGCTCGACCGCATAGGCCTTGAAGTTCGACCAGCTTTTCTTGAGTTCCTCGGCGCAGCCGGTGATGTGCCCGCCTGTGCCGACGCCGGTGATCATCACGTCGATGGGGCTGTCGCGAAAGTCCTCTAGAATTTCCTTTGCCGTGGTGCGAACGTGTACATCGACGTTGGAAGGATTCTCGAACTGGCTCGGCGACCATGCGCCATCAGTTTCGGAAACGATCTCCGCCGCGCGTTCGATCGCGCCCTTCATGCCTTTCGACTTGTCGGTAAGGTCGAAGGTCGCGCCGTAGGCGAGCATCAGGCGGCGGCGCTCGACCGACATGCTTTCGGGCATGACCAGCACGAGCTTGTAGCCCTTGACCGCGGCGACCATGGCAAGACCGATGCCGGTGTTCCCGCTGGTCGGCTCGACGATGGTGCCGCCGGGCTTGAGGTGCCCGGCCTTTTCCGCGTCCTCGACCATGGCGAGGGCGATGCGGTCCTTGATCGAACCGCCGGGGTTCGCGCGTTCCGATTTCAGCCAGACCTCGTGATCCGGGAACAGGCGCGAAAGGCGGATGTGCGGCGTATTGCCGATGGTTTCGAGAATGCTTGCGGCCTTCATGTCGGGGCTCCTTTGGATGGGGGTTGATGTTCATGTAAGAGATCGGGCGGCGGATCGAAGGTCTTTGTGGTTCGCAGCACCGGAAACACCCGGCTCCACAACGCCACGGTAGCAATCGCGCCAACGCCGCCTGCGACAACGGCAGCGACCGGACCGATCAGGAAGGCGAGCGTGCCGGAGAAGAAATCGCCGCCTTCGTTCGACGCGCTGATGGTGAGCAAGCTGACCGAGGAGACCCGCCCCCGCTTGTCGTCGGGCGTATGAAGCTGGATCAGCGACTGGCGGATGTAGACGCTGAACATGTCCGCCGCGCCGACGATGAACAGCATGGCAAGGCTGAGCGGCATCGACTTCGAAACGGCGAAGATGATGGTCGCGACGCCGAAGATCGCCACCGCCCACAACATCTTTGGCCCAACATTGCTCTCGATCGGGCGGAAAGAGAACCACGCCGCCGTGATTGCCGCGCCGACTGCGGGCGCCATGGCAAGCTGGCTCAACCCGGTCTCGCCGACCTGCAGGATGTCGCGGGCATAGACCGGGAACAGCGCCGTCGCCCCGGCCAGGAACACGGCGAACAGGTCGAGCGTAATGGCGCCCAGCACCATCTTGTTGCGAACGACGTAGCGCAGGCCGTCGATGATCGCGCCGATGGGCCGCTCGTCCTCGCGTCGCGGGGGCTGCGCCACGCGGCCGATCAAGGTAAGGGCAACCATGGAGATCGCGAACAACGCGCTGGCTACGGCGTAGGGCAGGGCAGGCTGGATTGCGTAGAGATAGCCCCCCACCGCCGGTCCGCCGATCATCCCGACCTGCCAGGATATCGAGGACAACGCGATGGCGGTCGGCAGGATCGGCTTGGGCACCAGGTTCGGAGCGAGGGCGGACAAGGCAGGCCCGGCAAATCCGCGCGCGATCCCGAGAAGGACGGCGATGGTATAGAGGATTGGAAGCGAGATGACCTCGCTCCACGTCGCCCAGGCGAGCGTTCCCGCGCAAAGCAATTGCAAGAGCACGGTGAGACGACCCAGGGCGCGCCGGTCGAACCTGTCGGCGGCAAGGCCCGAAAACGGGGTCAGAACGAACAGCGGCAGGAACTGGAACAGCCCGATCAGGGCCAGCTGTCCCGATGCCTCGGCAATGGTCATCCCGCCATCGCGCGCGATCGTGTAGGTCTGCCACCCGATGATCAGCAGCATGGCGTATTGCGCCAGCGTCATCGCCAGGCGACTGATCCAGTAGCAGCGGAAGTTGTGGATCCGGAAAGGATGCGGCGCGGCGGGTGTTGCCGGGTCAGAGCCTGAATCGGGCGGTGTTTCGGTCACGCACCGCCAATGACAGGCGCGTGGGCGCCTGCCAAGCGGCTGTTATCGCAGGTTCGGAATCGTCAGCGTCCCCGGCGCAGGCGCGGATTGGGCTGCAGTTCGTCGATGATGGAGACAAAATCGTCGAGCCGGATGATCCGTTCGAACTGGAAGCCGGCGCGCGTATCGCGGGTCCAGATCACGTAGGCCTCGATCCGACCGACCACCGGAAGGCGGATCATCACCCTGTCGCCGCGCTTCAGCTGCGTGGTGTTGTCCGCCATGAAGCCGTGCGCGGAGATGTTCGAGATATGCAGGTCGAGGTCGCCGTGCTCGAGGTGCTCGACGATTGCTGAATAATCCACCGGATGGCGCGCCGCGCGCCGCATGTCGGTTACACTCAGGTTCGCTCCGGCAGTCACGTACTCAGGCCCTCCGATTTCGATGATGCGTCGACGCGCACGCAGTGGTTCGGTCATGAACCCCAAACGCTGATATTTGGTAAAGTCTGCCTGTGCCCGGATGCGCCGGACCGCCGGGTTCGCACGATCAACGGGTGATGAGCGCGTGCTTCTTCTTTCCAAGGCTCAGACGAAGGGTCGCTCCATCACCGGGAGCGAGGACGAAGGCGGGATCGTCGACCGGTTCGCCCTCGATCCGCACCGCGCCCTCGGCCAGTTTGCGCTTCGCCTCGCCGTTCGATGTGGTGAAGCCGAGTTCGGTCAGCACCGCCCCGATCCTCATGCCCTCTTCACCGACCGCGAGCGTGGGAAGGTCTTCCCCGGCGCCGCTGCCCGCGAAAGTCTCGCGCGCAGTCGATTCCGCGGCCCGTGCCGCGTCCTCGCCGCGAACGAGCCGCGTGACTTCGTTGGCGAGCACGATCTTCGCGTCGTTGATCGCAGCGCCTTCCAGCGCTTCGAGCCGCGCGATCTCGTCCAGCGGAAGATCGGTAAACAGCCGCAGGAAACGGCCCACATCGCGATCGTCGCAATTGCGCCAGTACTGCCAGAAATCGTAGGCGGGAAGCTGGTCATCGTTAAGCCACACCGCGCCGCCGGCGGTCTTGCCCATCTTGGCCCCATCGGCCGTGGTGAGCAGCGGAGTGGTCAGACCGAACAATTCACGCCCTTCCAGCCTGCGGCCCAGCTCCAAACCGTTGACGATATTGCCCCACTGATCGCTTCCGCCCATCTGCAGTCGGCAGCCATACCGCCGCGCCAGTTCGACGAAGTCGTAGGCCTGCAGGATCATGTAGTTGAATTCGAGGAAGGTCAGCGGCTGCTCTCGATCGAGGCGCAGGCGGACCGAATCGAAGGTCAGCATCCGGTTGATCGTGAAATGCGGGCCGACATCGCGCAGCAGCTCGATATAGCCGAGGGTGGAGAGCCACTCATCGTTATCGACCATTACTGCGCCGGTGGGGCCGTCGCCGAAGTCCAGCAACCGTTCGAACACGGTTCGGATCGAAGCGATGTTGTGAGCTATCGCCTCATCGTTCAGCATCTTGCGGCTCTCATCCTTGCCGGAAGGATCGCCCACCTTCGTGGTGCCGCCACCCATCACGACGATCGGCTTGTGGCCCGCTTGCTGAAGCCGGCGCAGCATCATGATCTGGACCAGGCTGCCGACATGGAGCGAAGGCGCAGTCGCGTCGAAACCGATATAGCCGGGCACGACCTGCTCTGCCGCAAGCGCATCGAGCGCCCCTGCATCGGTGACCTGGTGGATATAGCCGCGCTCGTCCAGCAGGCGCAGCAGATCGGATCGGAAGGCTTTCGTTTCGCTCGTCATCGTGGCAGCGCGCTTATCAGCGCCAGGGATGCGCCGCTAGTGGCTTGCGAGCCCTGTCGGCAGCGTCGATAGGGGCGCGATGCAGCCGCTCATGCTTCACCGCGAATGCGACCTCGGCCCGATCCGCGCGGTTACCGCCGGGATTACGGCGACGCCGAACGGGTTCGAGGCGCGCTTTCACCTCGATGGGCCGCCGGGCAGGATCGCTCTGCCAGCCAAAGCCCCTTCCGCGCGAGCCGATGATTTGTGGAAAACGACGTGCTGCGAGGTGTTCTGGCAGCCGGTCGGGGGCGCGCCTTACTACGAGTTCAATTTTTCGCCTTCGGGGCAATGGGCCGCGTATGCCTTCGACAGCTATCGCGAGAACATGCAGGATCTGCCGGTCGACGCGATCTCGGTCGCACCGTCCATCGGTGATCGTGCCGTTTCCCTGCAAATCGAGGTTGTGGCGGACCTGCCGGCCCCGGCTCAGGTCGGGCTATCGGCGGTGGTCCAGCATGAGGGCGGGGATCTGCAATACTGGGCGCTGGCGTTCGGTCCGGGCCGTCCGGACTTCCATTCCGAGGCCTGCCGCCAGCTGATCGTCGAGCGCCCCGATCTGTAATAATCAGGCTTCGGCGGGGCGTTTCCCGAACGGCTTGTTGAGCTGCACGATCTTCCAGTTCAGCAGAAGCGCGAAGCTCACCCATGCGATGTATGGCGCGTTGAGCCACCCCGCGAGCGTATCGAACCGCGGCAGCACGAGGCACAAGGACAGCACCGAGAGCCACAGGAAAACATTTTCGACCAGCGCGAAATCGGGCCGCTTGATCTTGAAGAACAGCGGCGACCAGGCGAGGTGCAGGACGAAGTTCACGGCGAACAAGGCGATGACGACGACCTCGTCGCCAGGCGTCGCGGCGCTGGTCCAGGCGCGGTAGAAGCTCCAGGCGGACAGGCCGAGGATTACGGTCCAGGCGGGACCGAACAGCCAGTCGGGCGGTTGCCAGCTGGGTTTGTTCAGGTCGCGATACCACTGGCCGATCTCGGTCAGCACGCCGCCCGCCCCGCCAAGCACTATGGCCCAGAGGGCAGCGACGATCGCGGGGGTCCATTCGATTTCCATTGCAGTTGGGCCTTACACCCGCGCGCCGGTTCCCGCCAGCCCGGCGATGGCGCAAAAGCGATTGCGTTTGGCGCGGCGGTGTTTCACCGCATCGGTCATGACTGCACAGGTAAAATTCGGCATCGACTGCCTGCTCGACGATTCCGCGCTGCTTGGCGAACTGAAGGATCGTCGCGTCGCGCTCGTGGCCCATCCGGCGAGTGTCACGGCGGACCTTACTCACAGCCTCGATGCGTTGATCGCGGCGGGCGTGAACGTTTCCAGCGCTTTCGGCCCGCAGCACGGGCTGAAGGGCGACAAGCAGGACAACATGGTCGAAACCCCGGACGAGATGGATGCGGATTACGGCATTCCCGTGTTCTCGCTCTATGGCGAAGTGCGTCGCCCGACTGGCCAGATGATGTCGAGCGCCGATGTCTTCCTGTTCGACCTGCAGGACCTCGGCTGCCGGATCTACACCTTCGTCACCACGCTGCTCTATTTGCTGGAGGAGGCAGCGAAGCATGGGAAAGAGGTGTGGGTGCTCGACCGACCGAACCCCGCCGGTCGCCCGGTCGAGGGGACGCTGCTGGTGCCGGGGCAGGAAAGCTTCGTGGGCGCCGCACCCATGCCGATGCGCCACGGCCTGACCA
>JBARZK010000181.1:0-18826 GCA_049649965.1 Erythrobacter sp. | reverse complement strand
GTTTCGCTGGGCGCGACTTCGACCGGGGCCTGTGCGACGTCGGCATTGACTTCGTCGGCCCGCATTTCCTCGGCTTCGGCGACCATCATTTCCTGGCTCGGGAAGTTTGCGAGCGCGAGGTGGGCGGGCATTTCGCCGTTGCCGTCGCTCGACACGCCGAGGAGGCTCGCGACGCGGTAGCGGTGTGCTTCGGGCGCGGCGCTCGCGGCCCATTCGGCTATGCGCGCATCGAGCTGGTCGGCGGGCACGTCCTCGGCGGCCATGACGCGGGCGGCCTGCCAGTTTCCGGCGAGCGCATAGGCGTAGGCGAGGTTCTGGCGCACCTTGCCGCCGCTCGACCCGCCGCGCACTTCGTTGACGAGAACGTGGATGCCGCGCTCCGGCTTCCCGGCAAGGGCGAGGGCAAGGCCGTAATCGGCAGGCGCGATGGCCCCTTCATGCGCGCCAAGGAGGCTGAGGGCAGCCTGCTTGTCGCCGATCGCGGTGAGGGCAAGCGCCTGGCTCAGCACCGTACGCGGGTTGTCGTCGCCCAGTTCGAGCGCTTCGCCAAAGCTCGTCGCCGCAGCCTGGAAGCGACCGGCTTCGAGATAGGCGGAACCCAGCAGGGCGCGGTAGGAGGCGCTGCGGGGCGATGCGAGAACCGCGCTTTCCGCATGCATCACGGCCTGTTCGGCCTTGCCGTCGGCCAGCGCTGCCTGCGCCTTGGCGAAAGAGCTTTCCGCCGGCGGTGCCGCGGCGGTGCAGCCGGCCAGAGCGATGCTCGCGAGGGCGGAGCCGAAGAACAGCCCCAACCTTGGCGCGACCCGGCTCGCGGTGCGATTGGTGTCCGCGTCGTTCGAATTGCGGCGAAACATCGGTTTTTCCCCTAATTTAACCATGACAAGTGCGACCTGTTACTCGGTGGGTTCGTGGGCTGTACGGACCGATCAATGCGGCCTGATGCGGGAGACGAGCAGATCGAGTTCGTCGATCTGCGAGAAAAGGGTGTCGAGCGCTTCGGTGACCAGCGCCTGTGCGCTGGTGGCCCGGATCGTCGCGGCGAGGCGAAGCTTGAGATGCCGCTCGGTGTCGAGCCGCAGGGTGAAAGCTGCACGGCGCGCGCTTTTCTGCCTGGCATCCTTGCGCGCGGCCGATGGCTTGCGCCGGATAAGCGCGTCTTCATCGGCAGCGGGAAAGGCCCCGGGGTGCTCTTCCTGGGTCGACGCGTCCTCATTGGCTGCGGTGTGCAGCGGGCGCGGCGCGCCCTTGGTCCGACCAAGCGAAACCACGTTGGTAACCGCCTCGCCCGACGCCTGGCTTTCCTCGCCCATGTCGTTCCAGCCGAGGTCCTCGAGCTGGTCGTCGACCGGCTTCTCCGGCAGCGGGGCAAGCTGCGGGCGCATGGCCGGCTTGGCCCCGCCCTTGCGTGCGAGCAAAGCGGGTTCGAGCGATGCGAAAGTGGCTTCCGACATGACGCTGCGCCCCTCTCGTTACTGTGCGACCCGGCGGCCGAAGCCACCGCCCGGACGGTTTGCACCGCCCGCCTGCGCCTGGTGCGAGCTGTTGGGAGCGCCGAAAACCGTACGCCGGAAATTCTTCTCCAGCCGGTCGGAAATGTACTTCCAGAGCGCGGTCATTTCCGCCGCGCTGCGTCCTTCGGCATCGACTTCCATCACGGTGCGACCGTCGATCATCGAGGCTGCGAAGTCGGTACGATGGTGAAGGGTGATCGGAGCGACCGTGCCGTGCTGCGACAGCGCGACTGCGGCCTCGGAGGTGATCTTCGCCTTCGGAGTTGCCGCGTTGACGACGAACACCAGCGGCTTGCCAGCGCGTTCGCACAGGTCGACGGTTGCGCCGACTGCGCGCAGATCGTGAGGGCTGGGACGGGTCGGCACGACGATGAGTTCGGCGACGCCGATCACCGACTGGATCGCCATGGTGATGGCCGGCGGCGTGTCGATCACCGCAAGCTTGAAGCCCTGCTGGCGCAGGACCTGCAAATCGTTGGCGAGCCGCGAGACGGTCGTCTGCGCAAAAGCGGGATATTCCGCCTCACGCTCGTTCCACCAGTCGGCCAGCGATCCCTGCGGGTCGATGTCGATCAGGACGACCGGTCCCGCTCCTGCACGCTGAGCCTGGACGGCCAGATGCCCGGAAAGGGTCGTTTTGCCCGATCCCCCCTTCTGCGATGCCAAAGCAAGTACACGCAACGCCGGTCCCCCTGTTTCGAACCTTGAGTGCCGCTTCATTGCGGCTGCTTGAGACCGGAATCGCATGCTACCCCTAATTTAGAGTTAAAAATCGCATGTTTGTGGTTGGGAATGGTCTCGCCGCCCGGCTGTCTTTGGGTGGCAAGGAATTGCTAACCGTCTTCGCGCTATGACCCGATGCGCATCAATACGTCTCACCCAAAACAGCGCAGGAGAAGGATCGATGGCCGACACTCGCATCTCGCTTGCTCGCAGGCTCGCACTCGTTTCATGTTGCGCGCTGAGCCTCGCGAGCGCCCCTGCCATGGCGCAGGAGGAAAGCGCCGGCGATCGCGCCGACTCCATGTTCGAACAGGCCGAAGACTTGCGGCTGGGCCGCGATGTCGATGCCGATTTCGAGCGCGCGCTGGACCTTTATCGCCAGGCAGCCGAGATGGAGCATGTCGAGGCGCAGGCCAATTACGGGCTGCTGTTGTACAAGCAGGGGCGCGCCGGTGAGGCGATGCCGCTGATCGAAGCGGCCGCGGGTCGCGGCGATCCGCGTGCGCAGTACATCCTCGGCCTCGAGCACTTCAACGCGGACAATGTGCCGAAGGACTGGGTGCGCGCCTATGCGCTGGTGACGCTCGCCAACGTAGCAGGGCTACCACAGGCTCGTTCCGCGTTGGCGCAAATGGAAAGCTACATCCCTGCCGGCCAGCGCGAAGAGGCGCAGCAATTGGTTCGCCAGTGGCAGGATGGAGCCACGGCTTCTTCTCCGGCGCAAATCGTCGAAGCGGAGGCGAAGATCGATCGGGGCCCCGTCGGTGAACCGCCGGTTCGCGCAACTCTCGCCGCGGCGCCTTCGCAAACCGAACGCCCCGCCAGGGCGAAGGCCGGCGCGCAAAGCGAATGGCGTGTCCATCTCGGCACGTTCTCCGTTCCGGGGAACGCCGAAAGGTTGTGGTCGAGGCTTTCCGGTGACCCGCTGCTGTCGGGTACGAGCCGCGAGCTGGTTCGAACCGACAGGTTTACGGTCCTGCATGCGCGGGGCTGGTCGAACCGGGCCGAGGCGAACAGCGCCTGCGCAGCGTTGAAACGCAAGGGGCACGATTGCCTCGTGGTGCGCAGCTAGCACGCCTTCCCTTTGGGGCTTGTCCCCCCGAACGATAGCCCTTTGCTTGCCCGGCCCAGATGCTAGGTATGGGCGAAAGGGACGTGCGACGGGGAGCGGGCCATGAACAACGAAGCGTCGGATGCGGCCTTGCCGGCCTCCGGAACGGCGGAAGCGCTGGATGCGAACGCGCCCGATCTTGCCCCGGTTCGACAGGGCGATCGGATTGCCAGCCTCGATTTCATTCGCGGTATCGCGGTCATGGGAATCCTTGCCGCCAATATCGTCGCGTTCGGCCAATCCTTCGAAGCGTATTTCTACCCGGACGCCTTCCTGGTCGAACACGGGGAAGTGTCGGACTGGCTGCTGGTCGCGCAGGCCGTGCTGGTGGACAACAAGATGCGCGGCCTGTTCACCCTGCTGTTCGGCGCCGGACTCTACCTCTTCATGGAGCGGGCGTGGGCACGCGGCGCGACGCTGTGGTTGCAGACATGGCGATTGGCGATCTTGCTGGTCTTCGGCCTGATCCATTATTTCCTGATCTGGCCGGGCGATATCCTGACCTATTACGCGCTGATCGGCTTTGCCGTGGTGCCCTTCCTCCAGCTGAAGCCTGTCACCCAGCTCGGCATCGGAATCACCGCATATGTCGCGGGTATCCTGTTTTACGGCCTCACGATGACCTTCACCTGGCTCGTGGCAGAAACGGATCTGAGCGGGAAAGCGGCGTTCGCAGAAGCGGCCGCCGGTATGCAATCCGCAAAGGCGGAGGCGCTTTCCGACGCGGCGGTCGAGAACGCGCTTATCCAGTCCGGCGACTATGCGGGCCTCGTCACCCGGCGCCTTACCGAAGAAACCTTCGACCCGCTGTTCAACACCCTGTTCTTCGCCTTCGACATCTGGCCGTTGATGCTGATCGGAGTGGCGTTCTATCGGCTCGGCTTCTTCAGCGGCGAGTTCGATCGGCGCAAGATGGTGACCTGGGGCTGGGCCGGGGTGCTGGTCGGCGGCGTGATCAGTCTCGCCATCGCGCTGTGGCTGAAAGCGGGCGGGTTCACCTATTACGCCATGCTCGGCGGCTTGATCGGATGGAGCCCGCTGCCACGCCTGCTCATGGTGCTGGGCTTTGCTGCGTTGCTGGTCGCCTACGCGCCGCGCTGCACCGGCTGGCTGGGGCAACGCGTTTCGGCGGCCGGGCGCGCGGCGTTCACGAACTATCTCGGCACCTCGGTGCTGATGATCTTCGTCTTCCACGGCTGGGGCCTTGGACTTTACGGAGAGTTCGCGCGCCCAGGGCTGTATCTCGTGATGGTGGGCGCATGGGTCGTGATGCTCGCCTGGTCGAAACCGTGGCTCGAACGCTATCGCTACGGCCCGCTCGAATGGTTGTGGCGGTGCCTCACCTACCGAAAGCTGTTCCCGCTGCGCCGGTAAGGGCTACTCGCGCACGCGTTCGCGTTGCTCCTGTTCGCGATACTTGTTCGCCGCGCCGCGCGCCGCGACCCGGGTTTCGAGCAGGAAGAAGGCGAGACCCGATACCAGCAACACCATGCACAGCACCCACAGGGCAGCGATCACCGTGCCGATCTGCGCGGTGATGTAGGCGCTGACGAATAAAAGGCCGATGACCGCGCTGATGATGACGGCCGATGCGGTGGTAAAGCTTATCGCCTTTTGCGACAGGCGGCGGCGTTGTTCCAGCCACAGCAGTTCGGGAAGGCCGCCATCGCCGCTTTCGCTGTTGGCGAGTTCCTCGATCCGCTCGATGCGGCCGGCGATCCAGATCATCCGGCTCATGATGACGTTCATCACCGCGCCGATCCCGCTCAGCAGGAACGCCGGGGCGAGGCTCAGCTGGACCACCTGCTGCACGCGCGGGGTCGAGGCGGTGCGTTCGAGCAGTTCGAAGGCGAAGGGCTGCGAGGCGGCGAAGATGTCCAGCACGCTCACCGATCCCCGCTGTAATTGCCGCCCCCGCCCTTGTTGGCGTTGTAAGGGTTCTTCGGACTTTTCAGCGTCACGCGTACCGGGACAGCGTCGAACCCCAGCTTCGCGCGGATACCGTTGATGAGATAGCGTTCATAGCTCTTGGGCAGGTCCGACAGGCGCGTGCCGAACACGACGAAGCGCGGCGGACGCGTACCCACCTGCGTGATGTAGCGCAGCTTTATCCTCCGACCGCCCGGAGCGGGTGGGGGATTGGCGGCGAGCGCATCGTCGAACCAGCGGTTGAGCGCACCTGTGGGAACACGCTTCGACCAGCTTTCGCGAATCTCGAAGGCCGCGCCCAGCATCGCGTCGAGCCCCTTGCCGGTCCTGGCGCTCACCGCGAACAGCGGCACGCCGCGCACCTGGCTCAAGCCTTCTTGCAAAGCTGCGCGGATGCCGTTGAACAGCCCGCTCGCGTCCTGCCCGGCTTCGGCACCCGATTCGGTCTGCCCGGCGACGTCCCACTTGTTGATCGCGACGATCAGCGCGCGCCCTTCTTCGAGAACCGCGCTCGCGATGGTGAGGTCCTGATGCTCCAGTCCCTTGGTCGCATCGAGCAGCAGCACGACGACCTCTGCGAAATCGACCGCGCGGCGCGCATCGGCGACCGAGAGCTTTTCCAGTTTTTCGGTCACGTTGCGCCGCTTGCGCATGCCCGCCGTGTCGATCAGCCGGATATCGCGCTCCTCGCCCGAACGCGGATCGCGCCAGCGCCAGTCGATCGCGATCGAATCGCGGGTGATCCCGGCTTCGGGGCCGGTCAGCAGCCGATCCTCGTCCAGCAGGCGGTTGATGAGCGTCGACTTGCCTGCATTGGGGCGCCCCACGATCGCGAGCTTCAACGGTCCGAGCGGGGCGTCCTCGTCCTCCTCGCCGGAATCGGAAAGAGCGGTTTCGCGCTCGTCGGCGGCGTCGGCCTGCGCTCCTATCGCGGGCCACAGCGCACCGAAAAGGTCGGCAATGCCCTCTCCATGTTCGGCCGACAGCGCGACCGGATCGCCAAAGCCCAGCGCATAGGCTTCCAGGACGCCCGATTCTCCCGCGCTGCCTTCCGCCTTGTTGGCGACGGCGACCACCGGCACGTCGTGCTCGCGCAAGAAGCGGGCGATTTCCTCGTCTAGCGGCGTCAGTCCGGCGCGCGCGTCGATGACGAACATGGCGGCGTCCGCACCTTCGAGACTGGCTTGGGTCTGCGCGCGCATGCGGCCGGGCAGGGTCTGTGCGGCCTCGTCTTCCCAACCGGCGGTATCGACCACCGTGAAGCGCAGTCCCGCGATTTCCGCATCACCCATACGGCGATCGCGCGTGACGCCGGGCTGGTCGTCGACCAGCGCCAGCTTTTTGCCGACCAGCCGGTTGAAAAGGGTGGACTTGCCGACATTGGGCCGCCCGATGATGACGACCTGCGGTTTTGCGGTCGGATGGGGGCCGGTGGGGTTGGGGGCGACGGACATTGAGTGCCAGTGGCCCCTTGCCGCCCGGTTTTCAAGCGGCACGCAGCGGACAGGTGCCGCAGCCGCTCAGCTTTTGCGTGCCACCGGCGGTTCGTCGCCCAGATCCTCGAACCATGCCTCGACCGGGCCGGTCAGCTTGATCGTGAGCGGCTGCCCCTTGCGATCGACGGTCTTGCCCGCCTGCACCCGCACCCAGCCTTCCTCGATCGAGTATTCCTCGATGTCGGTACGCACGCGGTCCTTGAACCGGATGCCCACGCCGCGTTGCAGCGCCTCGGCATCGAAATGCTCGCTGCGCGGATTGACGGACAGGCGCGTCGGCGGGGTATCGGGCTTTTGATCTTCGCTCATGGAGCGGGCCGATACTGTCACGCGGTCTTGGCGGCAAGATCAATCGCAAACAGCATCGGCGGGCGGCTCAATCGGGCGGGGGCGGCGTTTCCGGAGGAGAACTATCGGGTTCGCTGCGATCGGGAGTCGGCGGAACGATCTCGTCCGGCGATCCACCGGGCCGTTCGGACGGAAGCGTATCCGGCGGCGTCTCCGGCGGGGCAGCAGGTTCTATGGTATCGGGCGAAGGATCGGGATTGCTGGCCATGATCTGTCTCCTACCCCTGTGCCTGGTTCGGCAAGGTTTCGGCCTCGTTTTCGTCGGCCCCGGCGGCATAGGAATGTTCCGGACCGAGTTCTCCGCAACGTTCCACGTCTTCTTCCAGGTTCGGCGCGAAGGGTAAACGCGCCGGGTCCGGCTCTGATTCTGGGTCCGGCTTGGACGTGGCGAATGCTTCGCCGATCTGGCGCCGGGCGGGTGTGCCAAGCGCGCGACTGCGTTTCAACGGACGGACTTCGGATTGTACGAGGCTGGATTGGACTGTCATCGTCATGATCCTTTCATGACTCTGGAAATCCGCATGTCGCACCCCGGGTTCCCGCCGGCCTGTCGATTTGCGCCCGGCCGGTTCAATCGGGAGGCAAGAGGGTTTCAGGGCTAGAGGAATCAAGGGCTTGTTCGCCTGATCCGTCGCGCGCCTGCCGCTTCTTCAACTCGTCCGAAAGCTCGGTATCGATCTCGTCGGGATTGCTGCGCCCTTTTAGGACATCGCCTTCGCGCTCGCCTTCCGCTTCCATGTCCTCGGAAGATTTCGGCTTTGCGTCCGGGTCGATTGCGGGCGGGGTAGCCTCGGGCTTGCGGGGTTTGTCGTATCCGTCGGGCCTTGCCATGATGAATTTCCTTTCGCCCACCAACATTTGGCGCCAGCGCGCGGTTCCGCTTTCGACCAACAGGCGCGGGGTTGGTGTGCCGCCGCACTTGCCCTTTCACGAAAGCGGCGATAGAGGCGCTTCGTATCGCGCGCGGGGAGCTATTCGCTTTCCCGCGCGGCTTCGTTCCGGGCCGGGTTCGGACTGCGGGCGTGGCGGAATTGGTAGACGCGCTGGTTTTAGGTACCAGTATCGAAAGATGTGGGGGTTCGAGTCCCTTCGCCCGCACCAGACCCGCCCGCGCCACGCACGTCCCCTCGCGCCAAATTCGTACACAAAGGCGTCAGTTCCATTCCCATGCAGACAAAGCAGACCACCAACGAAGGCCTCAAGCGCGCCTATCTGATCACGATCGGTTCGGGAGAGATCGCCGACAAGATCGATGCCGAGATCAAGAAGATCGCACCGCAGGTAAAGATGCCCGGGTTCCGGCCCGGGAAGGTGCCGGCCAACCTGGTCAAGAAGATGCATGGCGAGCAGCTGCACGCGCAGACGCTCAACGACATGATCCGCGGATCGGTCGACACGCTGATGAAGGACGAGGACCTGCGCCCGGCCATGCAGCCGAGCATCGCGCTCGACGATGGCTACGAACAGGGCAAGGACGCCGAGATCACCGTGGAGCTCGAAGTGCTGCCGCAGGTCGAAACGCCGAACACCGACGACCTGAAGCTGGAAAAGCTGGTCGTGCCGGTTTCCGACGAGCAGATCGACGAAGCGCTCAAGAGCGTCGCCGGACAGAACAAGAGCTACAAGGATGCCGCCAAGACGAAGAAGGCGGCCGAAGGCAACCAGGTCGTCATCGATTTCGTCGGCAAGCTCGACGGCGAGGAATTCGAAGGCGGCAAGGCCGAGGATGCGCCGCTGGTGATCGGATCGGGCGCGTTCATTCCCGGGTTCGAAGAGCAGCTCGTCGGGGTTAAGACGGGCGATGAGAAGACAATCACCGTCACCTTCCCCGAAGATTACCAGGCCGAACATCTCGCCGGCAAGGAAGCGACCTTCGACATTACCGTGAAGTCGGTGAAGGTCGAAACCGAAACCGAAATCGACGACGAGTTCGCCAAGAACCTCGGTATCGACAGCCTCGACAAGCTGCGCGAGGTGATGAAGGGTCAGCTGGAGCAGCAGACCGCCGGCCTGACGCGCACGCAGATGAAGCGCCAGTTGCTCGACCAGCTCGCTGCCGGTCACGACTTCGAAGTTCCCGCCACCATGGTCGATGCCGAGTTCGAACAGATCTGGGCCCAGCTCCAGCAGGAAGCGGCGAAGGAAGAAGATCCCGAAGCCGCGCTCAAGGAGATCGAGAGCGAGAAGGACGACTATCGCGCCATCGCCGAACGCCGCGTGCGACTGGGCCTGTTGCTGTCCGAAATCGGCCAGGCCAACGGGGTCGAGGTCAGCCAGCAGGAAATGGGCATGCTGGTCCAGCAAGCGGCGCAGCAATATCGCGAGGAAGACCGCGAGCGGTTCGTCCAGTACATCCAGTCCGAGCCAATGGCCGCCGCCCAGCTGCGCGCCCCGCTCTACGAAGACAAGGTCGTCGACTTCCTGTTCGACAAGGCCGAGGTGACCGAGCGCGAAGTCACGCAGGAAGAACTGCAGGAGGCGATCGAGGCGGACGAGGAATCCGAAGCGGAGAAGGCGAAGGAGACGCCCAAGAAGGTGCCCGCCAAGAAAGCACCGGCCAAGAAGGCTGCGGCGAAGAAGCCCGCAGCCAAGAAGCCCGCAGCCAAGAAGGCCGCCGACAAGGACGCGGAGAGCGACGCCGAGGCAAAGCCTGCCGCCAAGAAGGCGCCTGCGAAGAAAGCGCCTGCGAAGAAGGCCGCGACCAGCAAGACCTCTGGCGAAGGCGACAAGGCGGAAACGTCGAAGAAGCCTGCCGCGAAGAAGGCTCCGGCAAAGAAGGCACCGGCCAAGACCGGCGCTACCAAGAAGGCTCCGGCCAAGAAGGCTCCGGCCAAGAAAGCCGCTTCGGACGACTGAACACCGCATCCCGGTCGGGATGTCCGATGGATCCAGATTCGAAAGATGGGCGCGGAGGAATATCCTTCGCGCCCCTTTTTTCGACCTATGGCTCGAACCCTAGGCCTCCGCAGCTTTCTCGCGTCCCGGTCCCGGGCCCGGGGCGAGACCGGCCATGTCCTCGTCCTCTCCCGTATGGACATGTCCGGCGCGGCGCTCGGCCCAGCGGATGATCGGGCCCGCGGAAATCCCGTGGACGACGATCGAAACGAGGATCGTGAAGGTCACCGTCGCCCATAACAGGTCGAGAGGCGCGAAAGTGCCGTGGTTCTGCCCGTAGGCAAGGTAGTAGATCGACCCCATCCCCCTCACGCCAAGGAACGCGATCGCCAGCGTGCCAGGCCACGGCAACGGGCTTTTCCATTCGCCAAGCAAGCCTGCCACGGGGCGAATGACAAGCACAAGCGCAAGGCCGATCAGCGCGGCGGGCCACGTCAGCGCCTCGAGCACTCCGCTTGCGAGCATCGCTCCGAACGCCAGCAGCACCAGCACAAGCACGATCTGTTCGATCTGGTCGATGAAATGGTGGGTGATCCGGTGATAGCGGCTGCGCGCCTCGCGCTGGCGCGCGGTGACGGCGCCGACGAACACCGCGATGAACCCGTAACCCTCCACGATCTCGGCCAGGCCATAGGCTGACAGAAGGGTGCCGAGGACCACGAGCCCCTCGCTTGTCGAATAGCCCGGATTTTCGGGGCGGTCGGCATCCTTCGCATCGCCTTCGCCGCGTTCGAACACATACCAAGCGCCCGCACGCCCGACGGCCCAGCCGACCGCGGTCCCTGCCAGGATTCGCCAGACGAGATCGATTGCGAACCATTCCAGCGTCCACGCTCCGAGCGAGGCCATGCCGATGGCCGCGATCGCGAGGTACGTGAAGGGGAAAGCGAGTCCATCGTTCATGCCTGCCTCGACCGTCAGGCTGAACCGCACATCGTGGCGCTTGCTTTCACCCGGCGGCCCGACCTGCACGCTGCGCGCGAGGACAGGATCGGTCGGGGCCAGGACTGCGCCCAGCAGGATCGCGCTGGCGGCAGAAAGGCCCAGTCCCCACCAGCCGAGAAAGGCGACCGCCGCGATCGTCAGCGGCATGGAGATGATCAGCAATGGCGCAATCTGCCGCCAGTTCCGCCAGCTTACCGGCCTGTCGATCGCGATGCCTGCCGCAGCGAGCGAAGCGATGACGATGAACTCGGTAATGTATTCGAGCGCGATGGCGTCGAACCCGTCCTGCGCCGGGTTGAGCGAGGGAAAATCGAACGGCAGCTGGAACAGTGCCCATCCGATCGCGACGTAGACGATCGGGAGCGACAGCCAGAACTTGGAAAGCACCTTCTCCAGCCCGACGGCGGCCATGAGTGCAAGGCCGAATGCGGCGATGAAAACGATACGAGGATCCATGGTGACTGGACCAACGCGCCAGACTGCGTTTGCGGTCCCGGTCAGTAGTATCCACGGCCCTTGAACTCGGTCGCGGATGATCCGACATAGGCGGCCAGTTCGACGCACGATTCCAACACGACGCTTTACAACAGGGGAACACCCACATGATCGACCTGCTCGGCAATTCCGGCGAAACCTACGGCACCCAGGGCCAATTCACGCGCGATCCCATTACCGGCGCGCTGGTGCCCGTGGTCGTCGAACAGACCAGCCGTGGCGAGCGCAGTTTCGATATCTTCAGCCGCCTCCTGCGCGAGCGGATCGTCTTCATCACCGGTCAGGTGGAGGATGGCATGGCCAGCCTCGCGACCGCGCAGCTGCTTTATCTCGAAAGCGAGAACCCCTCGAAGCCGATCAGCATGTACATCAATTCGCCCGGCGGCGTCGTGACGGCCGGCATGGCGATCCACGACACCATGCAGTATATCAAGCCGCGGGTCTCGACCGTCTGCATCGGGCAGGCCGCATCAATGGGCAGCTTCCTTCTGGCGGCGGGCGAGCCTGGCATGCGTGTTGCGCTGCCCAACGCCCGGATCATGGTGCACCAGCCATCGGGCGGAGCACGCGGCATGGCTTCCGACATCGAGATCCAGGCGCGCGAAATCCTTCGCATTCGCCAGCGGATGAACGATCTCTACGTGAAATACACCGGCAAGAGCCTGACCGAGATCGAAAAGGCGATGGATCGCGACACTTTCCTCGAAGCCGCAGAGGCGAAGGAATTCGGGATCGTCGACAAGGTTTTCGAAACGCGGCCCGAAAGCGGGGACGAAGAGTCCGAGCCTGAAGGCAAGGGCGGCGCGCCGGAGTAAAATCCGGCGGCTCGTCGCGCGGCGATGATCGGCGCGCTTAGCGCTGTGTTCATGGCTTGAGCATAAAAGCAATCGCTTCGGAGGCGAATTTGCCTCGTGTCGGTTGATTCATCCGGCATGGGGTCTACACTTGGCGAATCCTGCGCGCGGACGGCTGCCGCTGTCCCTCGCGGGTTCGAGGATAACAGGAATGACCAAATTGAGCGGATCTGACAGCAAGAGCACCCTCTATTGCAGCTTCTGCGGGAAGTCGCAGCACGAAGTGCGCAAGCTCATCGCCGGACCCACGGTGTTCATCTGCGACGAATGCGTCGAACTGTGCAACGACATCATCCGCGAGGAAACGAAGGCTGGAATCGCCGGGAAGAAGGAAGGCGAAGTCCCCAGCCCGAAGGAAATCTTCGAAGCGCTGAACGACTACGTGATCGGCCAGAACAGCGCCAAGCGCAATCTGTCGGTCGCCGTCCACAACCATTACAAGCGGCTCAAGCATTCGGGCAAGGCGGGCGACGTCGAGCTTGCCAAGTCGAACATCCTGCTCGTCGGTCCGACCGGCACGGGCAAGACGCTCCTCGCCCAGACGCTGGCCCGCACTCTCGACGTGCCATGGACCATGGCCGATGCGACCACGCTGACCGAGGCGGGCTATGTCGGCGAGGATGTCGAGAACATCATTCTCAAGCTGCTGCAGGCATCCGACTACAACGTCGACAAGGCGCAGCAGGGCATCGTCTACATCGACGAGATCGACAAGATTACCCGCAAGGCCGAAAACCCCTCGATCACGCGCGACGTGTCGGGCGAAGGCGTGCAGCAGGCCCTGCTCAAGCTGATGGAGGGGACCACCGCCTCCGTTCCGCCGCAGGGCGGGCGCAAGCATCCGCAGCAGGAATTCCTCCAGGTCGACACGACCAACATCCTGTTCATCTGCGGCGGCGCGTTCGCAGGGCTGGACAAGATCATCGCGGATCGCCTGCAGAAGCGCAGCATCGGCTTCGGCGCCCATGTCGCCGATCCGGAGAAGCGCAAGGTCGGGGAATTGCTCGAGAAGAGCGAACCGGAAGACCTTCTCAAGTTCGGTCTCATTCCCGAATTCGTCGGCCGTCTGCCGGTGATCGCGACGCTGCACGATCTCGATATCGATGCGCTGGTCACGATCCTGGAGGAGCCGAAGAACGCCCTCGTCAAGCAGTACGGCAAGCTGTTCGAACTCGAGGACGTCGAACTCACGTTCACCGAGGAAGCGCTCAAGGCGATTGCCGAGCGCGCCATCAAGCGCAAGACCGGCGCACGCGGCCTTCGTTCGATCGTGGAGGCGCTGCTGCTGGATACGATGTTCGACCTGCCCGACATGGAAGGCGTCAGCGAAATCGTGATCGATGCCGACGTCGTCGAGGGCAAGAAGGATCCCGTGCGCGTACATGACGGCGAGGCGAAGGAAGAAGCGGCCTGAGGCTGCGCCGTCCGCTGGCAGGGTGACGTCTGACTATACCGCGCAGCGCGTTCCCGCATTCGCGGCCCGATGCGTGTATCCAGTTCGCCGAAAATCGTGACGGCAAGCTCCCACGAGAATAAAGAAACCCCGCCCGGTCCTTGAAGGAAACCGGGCGGGGTCCTCATTCACGCCGCCACCATTGCGGTGGGAGGGGAAAGCTCTGGCGGCGACGCGAAGCTTGAAGCGGCGCGGGGTCAGCCGGGCAGGAAGACGCCATCGGTGACGTGCACCACGCCGTTGGAGGCATCGACGTCGGCATTGGTCACGGCCGTCGCGCGGCCAGCGGCGTCGGTGATGACGATCGTATCGCCCGAAAGGCGCGCGGTCAGCGTTTCGCCCGAAAGCGTCTCGATGGTGGCTGAACCGCCATGATGTTCGATGAGGCTGACGAGATCACCGCTCGACACCTCGCCTTCTACGGCGTGGTAGGTCAGGATACTCGTGAGCCGATCCTTGTTCGCAGGCTGGACGAGCGTGGCGACGGTGCCGTCCGGCAGTTTCGCGAACGCGGTGTCGGTAGGAGCGAAGACAGTGAACGGTCCGCTGCCCGATAGCGTATCGACCAGGTCGGCGGCCTTTACCGCCGTGACCAGCGTCTCATGAACGCCGGTGCTCATCGCGACGTCGACGATTGTCGGTTCGCTCGGCATCTTGGCTTCGGCGTGGTGGTCGGCAAGGGCAGGGCTGGCAACGCCGAGCGTCGCTATGGCGGCTAGGCCCGCCAGTAAGCTTGTCTTCGTAAGTTGCGGAATTACAGTCATTGGCTTCTCCATTGGCTGCAAGTCCTCCCGATCTTGCGTCCCGAGCTACGACGCAAATCTCCCGCCGGATGCGAGAAAATTTCAAAATGTCCTGAATTGCCGTTCCGATTCCGGGCGGCGCCGTGGGTCAGACCGGCGACAAATTGCCCTGCGCCACGACCGGGCCGGCTTCTTCGCCTTCGGGTTTGCCGCCGATGGGTTCGCGGGTGAGGACCAGCTCGACCCCGCCGCTCATCGCGTTCGCCGCCTCTACCGGAACGGTGAAACGACGTTCCGCTCCCGGTTCGATAACACCGATCGAGCGCAAGTCACCGCCGTCCGCCGGGACCACCCAGAGCTCGTGATCATGGATGCCGTCCCCGGCAACGCCGGAGGCCGAGACGAGGATCTCGCCGGTCCCGGGCAGGTAGGTGACGCCCAGACGCGCACTGTCGCCCACCGGCATCGAAGCCATGAGGGGATCGGCACCGGCAAGCACCGGACCCTCGCCGCCATCGACCGGCGTCGCGACCGGCTCGCTTCCGGGAGCGAACACGAACAGGGCCAGCAACACCGCCGCCGCCAGTGAAGTCAGCGCGGCGGTCCATTGCCAGCGTTGCACGCGCCGTTCGAGCGCAACCACGCGGGCTTTATCGCTATCGACGAAGGTTTCCGCGGCAGCGACAGGGCCGCGCGAACCACGATCCTGCACACCGATGTCACGTTCTATCCGCTGCCAAACCTCCGCGCCCGGCTGCATCGGCACGATCTCGTCGGCCCAGGGCGCGAACCAGTTGTTCCACCAGTCGTGGCGCCATGCGAAATCGTGGTCGGCTTCCACCTTGCCACGCGCGGCCTCGCGCTCGTCGCCCTCCAGCAGGCCGAGCGCGTATTCGCCCGCGATCACCGGATCGTCCCGTTCGGGCATGTTCTCGTCGCCGGGCCCGCTCATGACCGCTCGCTCGCTTCGAAACAGATCCGCAATTTCTGCAAGCCGCGCCGGATCCAGCTTTTCATCGTGCCGAGCGGCACGTCGGCCTGCTCCGCCAGCTGGGCGTAGGTGAAGCCGTCGAAGAAGGCCGAGCGGATGTGCTCGCGCACCTTGGGATCGAGCTCCTCGATGCACTTGTGGATCTGCGCGTCGCGCTCCGCATCGATCAGCAGGGTGTCGGCCAAGGGCGCTTCGTCGGGGAGCGGCATGGCTTCGTCCATGGCGACGGAGCCTGCCCGGACCTTGCCCGTGCGCAGCCGATCGACCGCCCGATTGCGGGCGAACGTCGACAGCCACGAAATCGGACTCGCCCGATCGGGGTCGTAGCGGTCGGCCCGCTGCCACAAATTCACGTATACGTCCTGCAAGGCGTCCTCGGCTTCCTTCCGATCGCCCAATATACGAAAGCAGATACCGAACAGCTTCACGTTGGTCGCGTCGTATATCTGTTCGAGTGCGCCCCGGTCCCCTTGCGCAAGTCGCATCATGGCAGCGCGCAACGCCTCGCGCGCCTCGTCCGGCGATGGAGCGCCGCGATCGAGCATCAGCAGCCGATGTCCCGGCGATGCGACGCCTCGTCGTGCCATTCGCGTTCGAGCTGGATCGTCGCGTGGTCGATGCCGAAATTCTCGCGCAGGCCCGCGGCGACATCGCGAAGGAAGGCGTCGGTGGCGGGCGGACGAGGCATGATGAGATGTGCCGTCATCGCCGTTTCGCTGGTCGACATCGGCCAGATGTGAAGATCGTGCACCTCGATCACCCCTTCCAGCTGTGCGAGGTGCCCGTGCACTTCTCCGACGTCAATGTCCTTCGGCACGCCGAGCAATCCCATGCGGAAGGATTCGCGCGCAAGGCCCCAGGTGCCCCATGCGATCGCGAGGATGATGGCGAGACTGACTAGCGGATCGATCCACCAAAGTCCGGTGAAGATGATCGCAAGGCCCGCCAGCACCACGCCGGCGCTGACCAGTGCATCGGCCGCCATGTGGAGGTAGGCGCCGCGTATGTTGAGATCGCCGCGGCCGCGCATGAACAGCATTGCCGTACCGGCATTGATCGCGATCCCGATGCCGGCGACGATGACCATGACCATGCCCGAGGGTTCTGTGGGTTCGAGCAGGCGGTTGATCGTTTCGTAGGCGATCGCGCCGATCGCGACGGCAAGCAGTAGCGCGTTCGCGAGTGCGGCAAGGATGGTCGAGCTCTTGAACCCGTAGGTGAACCGCTCGGTCGCGGGCCGCTTCGCCGCGACGCTTGCGCTCCAGGCCAGCACCAGGGCGAGGACGTCGGACAGGTTGTGGCCCGCATCGGCAACCAGCGCCATCGATCCGTAGAGCAGGCCGAAAGCCGCCTCGAGCACGACGAACACCGAATTGAGGGCAATTCCGATGGCAAAGGCCCGTCCGAAATCGGCCGGGGCATGCGTATGTCCGAGCCCGTGCCCGTGCTCGTCCTCGTGAGAGTGCTCGTCGGCCCCGGATTGCGTATCGGGACCGGTTCCCGTGTGCGTATGCGTTTGGGCGTGCGCCATGATCCTATTCGTAGACGCACGCGTCGAGCGCGTCACGTTTTACGACGCCGATCCGCGCCTCGATCGTGTTGCCGTGGCGGGCGAGCCAGCCCCCGGGGTTCCTGACACTGCGGGTTTTCGGACTTGGGAGGGCAACCGCCATCCGGCTCGCCTGGTCGGGGCTGAGCTGCGCGGCGGAGCTGCCGAAATAGCGCTGGGCCCCGGCTTCGGCGCCGTAGGTGCCGATGCCGGTCTCCGCAACGTTGAGATAGACTTCCATGATCCGTTGCTTGCCCCAGACCGCCTCGATCCAGAAGGTGAACCATGCTTCCAGACCCTTTCGGAACCAGCCGCCACCCTGCCACAGGAAGACGTTCTTCGCGGTCTGCTGGCTGATGGTGGAGGCCCCGCGCTGTCGCTGCCCTTGCGCGCGCTCCTGCAGCGCCTGCTCGATCGCTTCGGTGTCGAAGCCGGAATGTTCGCAAAACTTCCCGTCCTCGGCGGCGATGACGGCGGCGACGAGGTTGGGATCGATGTCGGAGAGCGGCTCCCAGTCCTTGGTAATGCCGTTCTCGTCCATCAGCATGGTCGCGGTAACCGGGACCGGCAGCCACTTGAAGGCGAGCACCAGCAGGAGGCTGAGACCGACGAACCAGAGAATGAGCTGCGCGATGATCTTCGCGAACCGAATGGCCATGTTTCACGACCTAGCGGGGCGACGCATGCCGGGCAAAAGAAAACCCTCCCCGACGTAAAGCCGGGGAGGGCATCGGTGATTGCCGTTTGCAAGTGAGCCTTACGCTACACCCGGCAGCAGCCGGTCTCCGGCGATACGCTGCATGGCTTTCTGCAGTTTCTCGAACGCGCGAACCTCGATCTGGCGGATGCGTTCGCGCGACACGTCGTAGACCTTGCTCAATTCCTCGAGCGTCTGCGGCTTTTCGGTCAGGCGCCGTTCGGTCAGGATGTGCTGCTCGCGCTCGTTGAGGCTGTCCATCGCCTCGACCAGCATTTCGTGCCGCACTTCGGATTCCTCGGCATCGGCGACGGTTTCGTCCTGCAGCGGACGGTCGTCCGTCAGCCAGTCCATCCATTCGCCCGAGCCTTCCTCGCCATTGCGCATCGGCGTGTTGAGCGAGCCGTCGCCGCCCATCATCATCCGGCGGTTCATGTTGACCACTTCCTGCTCGGGCACGCCGAGATCGGTGGCGATCTTGGTCACGTCCTCGGGGGAAAGGTCGGTATCCTCGTAGGCTTCGAGCTGCTTCTTCATCCGGCGAAGGTTGAAGAACAGCTTCTTCTGCGCGGCAGTGGTGCCCATCTTCACGAGGCTCCACGAGCGCAGGATGAATTCCTGGATGCTCGCCTTGATCCACCACATCGCGTAGGTCGCAAGGCGGAATCCGCGATCGGGCTCGAACTTCTTGACGCCCTGCATCAGGCCGACATTCCCTTCGGAGATGAGGTCGGACACGGGCAGGCCATAGCCACGATAGCCCATCGCGATCTTGGCGACGAGCCGCAGGTGGCTCGACACGAGCTGCGCGGCGGCTTCGGGATCTTCGTGTTCGGCATAGCGCTTGGCGAGCATGTATTCCTGCTCGGCCGTCAGCACCGGGTACTTCTTGATTTCCGACAGGTAGCGGTTGAGGCTCTGCTCTCCGCTGAGAGCCGGGACCGATGGGGTCTTGCTTTTGCTCACTTTGTTCCTAACCTTTCTAGTGTCGGCCAGCTCTTGCCGGACCCCTGATGGGCATCCGGTCGATCGGGCCACGTTGTTTCAGCCGCCCTTCTTGGTTTCGGCTGATGGTCTCCTATATAC
>JBARZK010000180.1:0-4648 GCA_049649965.1 Erythrobacter sp. | reverse complement strand
CGCCAATCCCGGTCAGGCCAACCAGCTCAGCGTGCTGATGGAGCTACAGTCCGATTGCTATGCGGGCGTCTGGGCCGGCAAGAACCGCGACAGGCTCGACACGGGTGACATGCGCGAAGGGTTGAGGGCCGCAAGCGCGATCGGCGACGATACGTTGCAGCGCCAGTCCGGCCGACAGGCAGATCCCGAAAGCTTCACCCACGGTTCAAGCGAACAACGCCAGCAAGCCCTGCAACTAGGCCTTCAAGGAGACGATCGTGCCTGTGATCGCATCACGCAAATTGGCTAGCGCTTTCGCAGCCACCGCCGCCCTCGCCGCGATCGTTCCGGTCGCCGCCAACGCCCAACTGCCCGAACCCGAGCCGGGAATGCGGGAAATCGCGCGCACGCCGCTGGAAATCCTCAACATCGACCCGGACGAGATTCCGCCCGTACTCGTCGAGGCGGCGAGGGATCCTTACGCGCACGAAGACATGGAAACGTGCAATAATATCGTGCGCGAAGTCGCCCGGATCGACACGGTTCTCGGCAACGATTTCGACATGGCGCAGGCGGAAGATCGCGACATCTCGATCGGCAATGCCGCGAAGAGCGTGATCGGCTCCTTCATACCCTTCAGCGGGATCATCAAGGAGGTGTCGGGCGCCAACGATCGTGCGGCGGAGGTTCGCTATGCGCTGACGGCGGGCATGGTGCGGCGCGCCTATCTCAAGGGTCTCGGCCAGTCGCGCGATTGTGACTATCCCGCGCGGCCTAGCGACATGCGCGTGCAAATCATGGCGGAAAAGGAAGCACAGGAGCGTGCCGAAGAGGCCGAGGAGGCGGCTGAGGGGAACTGAACGGTTCGGGCCGGGCTCCGAAGCCGTCCAGCTTCCGGAGCCTCGCGCCCGAACGTGTCAGCCCGCCCGATTTTCCCAGCGTTCGATCTGGCTATCGAGCTGCTCCAGCACCATCGCGCGCGTGTCCACGTCCAGTTCGCGCGTCTTCCGGATCTCCTCGCGTGCTTCGCGAAGCCCTTCCAGCGCCTCGGCCATAATTTGGCTGTGGCAGATGCGCACCACCTGCTCGCCACCGCGATGGGAACGTTCACCCTCGTCCGTTGAACATTCCATGCGGACGACGGTTCGACCCTGCAACGCCTCGGCTTCGGCCATGGCTTCGGCAAGTATTTCCGGCAGGTCATCGAGAGCGCGTTCGGCTTCGGCGAGACCCGCGCGCACCCCCTCCATCATCGCCTCGCGTTCGGCGCCGCTCAGCCGCTCGCCATCGCGCATCACGGTGTAGCGGTACGTCTGGCGTTCCTGGCGCTGTTCCTGGCGCTGTTCCTCGCGCCTGTCCTGCCGACGCTCGGTACGGCGATCCTGATCGCGCCGGACATCGGGTCGTTCGTCGACTTCCACGTCGGGATCAATCGACTGGATCGAACCGAGGCTCGCAGGGGCCGGCGGCGCGACGGGCGGTTGCGGCGGAGCCGGAGGCGCAGGCGGCGCAAGGGAGGTAGAGTCGGGTGCTGGTGGCGCGGGCGGCGCTTCCGGCGCCACAACACGGGTATCGCTCGACGCGTAGCTGATCGAAGCCGTCAGAGGCAGCGCCAGCAAACCGGTGGCTAGCAGGACGCGACCGGTAAGGCGGCGCCGGGTCGAGGTCTCGGTCATATTCAGGCTCCTCAAACGGTGGATGATGGATTTCTCTCCCAGCACCGGACAGGCCATCGGCGCGGCGAGAGCGATTTTGGGGCCCGCGGCAAAACTTACGATCAGGTCGGCATAGGCCTGGCGTATCGCGGCGGGACGCGCTGCCACGACGCGCGCATCGCAGGCCGCCTCCTGATCGCGGCGCAAGGCGAGCCAGCCAAAGTGGCCGAGCGGCGTGAACCAGTGCATCGCGAAAAGCGGCTGGACCAGCACGTTGACCAGCAGATCGCGGCCCCGATGGTGCGCCATTTCGTGCGCGATGGCGAGATCGCGAGCGGTCCGATCGGGCTGCGCGAGGAAACCGGGCGGAAGAGCCACGACTTTGTCGATGACGCCAAAGGCAAGCGGTGCTTTCGCCCCGGGGGTCTCCACGAGGCGCACGTTCTCGCACCGTCCGACTTCCAGTCCTGCCGCGAGCAATTCGTCGCGAAGGCGGAAGTAGGTGGTGAAGCGGAGCACCAGGAAGATCGCCGCGCCCACCAGCCATCCGGCCAGCGCGAAGGCGATAGCCGCGTCGATCATTGCGCCGTCGATCGCATGGGCGAATTGCGCGCCCTCGCCAGCGCGCGCCTCGAACTGTCCGGGCGATACACGGGAAAGAGGTTCGCCTCCGCCAATCGCGGCGATCTCGCTCGATGGGCCGAAATCGACCGGATCGGCGTGTCCAACAGCGCTTGCCGGTGCCATCCAGGCAGGCAACTCGATCGGCGGCAGCAACAGCCGAAGGGCAGGAAGCGCCCAGAGCGCATAGGCCACCTGCGGTCCGAACGCGCGAGCCACCGGGCGTCGCAGGACGAGGACAAGCGCAATCAGTGCCCCCGTCCAGATCAACGTGTCGAACAGCCACTGCGTCATTGCTTCAGCTCCTTGAGCAATGCCTCGATTTCATCGAGATCGTTCTCGGTCAGCGCTTCGCTCTGGGCAAGGTGCGCCACCAGCGAGGCCGCCCGCCCCCCGAACAGGCGATCGACCAGCCGCCGCGATTCGCCCCCGACATAGTCCGATCGCGCAATCACCGGGGAATACAGGAAGCGGCGGCCGTCGGGCCGGGTCGCGACAGCCTGTTTCTGGACCAGACGGGAAAGCAGCGTCTTCACCGTCGCAAGGCTCCAGTCGCGCGCCTCGCACACCGCTTCGCAAACCTGTGCAGCGGAAAGGGTGCCGCGATCCCACAGCACTTCCATCACCGCATGCTCGGCGTCGCTGATGCGTTCGGGGCGCTCGTCGGACGGCTGTGGCGTGTTGTCGGGCACGATATTCTCCATCTCTTCGATTACGGCTGTAGTCATATCGTCTACGCTTGTAAACACGCAAGCTCGCCGTTGCGCGCAGACGGGGCTTGTCCTTCTGCCAACCGGCGATATCGTCGGACGAATGACATCCATCGTGATCCTCGCCGCCCTTGCCCTCGCCCCTGCCCAGCCCGCCGAGGCGCCGCCACCGGCGAGCCAGGGGCGTGAAACCGCCGAGGCGGAAGCAGAAACGGAATACGAAACCGTGCCGGTCGTGATCGAGACCGACCTTGGCGAGATCACCATCGCACTCGAGACAGAGCGCGCGCCCGTCACGGCCGGGAACTTCCTGCGCTATGTCGAGGAGGATCGCTTCGACGGCACGGTCTTCTACCGCGCGATGTCGGTCGATTGGGGCCCGCAGCCCGGTGGTTTGATCCAGGGTGGGACGCGGTGGGATCCCGAGCGCATCCTGCCGGGCATCGCCCATGAGCCGACCAGCGAGACCGGCCTCAGCCACACGCGCGGTGCGCTGTCGATGGCGATGGGCGAACCGGGAACGGCCAATGGCGATTTCTCGATCATGGTGCAGGACCAGACCGGCCTCGATGCGCAGCCCGATGCGGACGACCCGGTCTGGCGCAACGGCTATGCCGTGTTCGGTTACGTAATCGACGGAATGGAGGTGGTCGAGGCGATCCATGCCGCACCGGTCGATCCCGACAAGGGCGAAGGATGGATGCAGGGGCAGATGCTCGCCGATCCGGTGACCATCGTCGAAGCGCGCCGGGTCGAACCCGCGACGCCATAGTCAGTCACCGATCGCGGGCCGTCCCACGGGATTTCCCGCTAAGCGCGGCGCCCGCGCATCGAGCGCCGCAAGCCACCTTTGCGCGCCCTGCCCGATTGCCACCTGCGGCAGGGAGGCGAGCAGCATCCGGTCCGATTCCCACCTGGCGATGGTCATCCCCGCCTCCCGCGCGGCGTCGGCGAGCGGCTGCGGCTTGCGCAACGCCCGGTTGATCAGCGCATCACCGAAGAAGGTCCAGTCGTTCTCCGCCTCGCATCCGAACGAGCTTCGCTCGGAAGCCGCGGCGGTCAGTATCGCGGTATCGGCGCTTGAAAGCGCGGGCACGAACACGCCGGAATAGCATGCGTTGACGATGACGATCCGTCGCGCGATCTGAAGTTCACCCAGCACGTCGCGGAGGCGCTCGGGCGACAGGACACCGTAGCCGCTGTTGCCGTAGTGATAGGCAAGGCCTTCCTTCAGTCCGTGGCTGGTGGTGTAGAGCACCAGCACGTCTTCCGCCGGGTCGAGCGTTTCGGCAATTCGCGCGAGCGCCACGAACAGCACCTCGATCGACCCGTGCGCCAGGTCGTCGCGCGTCCCGTCCGGCCCGGCCAAGACCAGCGTGCGCTCTGCGGCGTCGTATCGACGGGCCAGCACCTGCCCCGCCTCACGCGCCTCGCGAGCGAAGACGGGATCGCTGTCGAGCGCGATTGCCACGACGAAAGCGTCGATCCTTTCCGGGTCCTGCGGTGCGAGCCGGTCGAGCGCATCGTCAAGCCGCCGCCGCTGCTCCAGCAGGTCGCGCGCCGGGATGCCGCGGCGAAACTCCGGCCCGCGCGCCAGACCATCGCGCACCTCCTCGGGCGTCTCGCCGAGACTGAAATCGGGAAACCGCTCGGTATGCGGCGGGGGCTGGTCGGGGTTTGCGG
>JBARZK010000179.1:0-16812 GCA_049649965.1 Erythrobacter sp. | reverse complement strand
CGCCTACCCGCCATTGCATCTCTGGCCGCTCGGGCTGCTTGCGTTCGCCGGATTGGTCTGGCTGATACGCGATGCGGCTAGCTGGCAGCAGGCCGCTGTGCGCGGATGGCTGTTCGGCTGGGCACATCTGACGCTCGCCAACAACTGGATCGCAACCGCCTTTACCCACCAGGCGAAGATGCCGGAGTTCCTCGGCTGGCTCGCCGTGCCGCTATTGTGCATCTATCTCGCGGTCTATCCCGCGCTCGCGGCGCTTGCCGCGCATCTGGTGGCCCATCGGACGGGGCGGCGCGCCGGTCCGCTCGTGTTCGGAGCGTTCTTCGCCGCCGCGTGGATCGTGACAGAATGGCTCCGCAGCTGGGTCTTTACCGGCTATCCATGGCCGCCTGTCGGGCTGATGCTGCTCGGCGGATGGGAGACCCCCGGGGCCGCGCGGCTGCTGCCCTTCATGGGCACTTACGCCCTTTCCGGCATTGCGATCCTCCTCGCGAGCGTCCTGTTGTCGACGGCGATCGCGCGCCGCTGGATCGCTTTCGCGCTGAGTGCTGGCGCCGTGATCGCGCTCATGGTCGTGCCGCCGCTGTCGACGACCGAGGACGGTTCCGTGCGCTTCACGCTGGTCCAGCCGCTGATCCCGCAGGCCGAACTCAACGATCCGACCAAGTTCGAAGAGCAGTTCCAGCGTCTTGCGCGCTTGTCGAGGGACGAAGGAAGCGGATCGCGTCTCGTCCTGTGGCCCGAGAGCGCGCTGCCCGACTATCTCGAGGACGGCTATCCGCAGCGTTACTACGACCGTCTTACCGTCGGCGCCGATCCGACCGTGGCACGGGCGCGTATCGCGGGCGTGCTCGGCCCGCAATCGACGTTGCTGGCAGGTGTGGTCAATCTCGACATCGGCGTGCGCGAAGACGGTTCGCGTGGGGCCGTCAGCGCGCGAAACTCCGTCCTCGCCATCGGCGGCTCGGGCGATATCGAGGCGCATTACGCCAAGGCGCACCTGGTGCCCTATGGCGAATACCTGCCGATGGAATGGCTGCTCGAACCGCTCGGTCTCGCGCGGCTCACCGCAGGCGGCATTCCCTACGATCCGGGATCCGGTCCGCACACGCTGGACATCGGCGAACTGGGCAAGGTGGGTGTGCAGATCTGCTATGAGATCGTGTTCTCCGGCCAGGTGGTGGAAGACGGCAACCGGCCCGATTACCTGTTCAATCCGTCCAACGATGGATGGTTCGGCGCATGGGGACCGCCCCAGCACCTCGCACAGGCGCGGATGCGCGCGATCGAAGAAGGGCTGCCGGTCCTGCGCTCGACCACGACCGGGATCAGCGCGGTGATCGATCCGCGCGGCGTCGTGCGCAACGCGATCCCGACCGGCAAGGCGGACCGGATCGACGGCTTCGTACCCGCTGCCGAGCCTTCGACACTGTTCGCGCGAATGGGCAATGCCCTGCCGCTCGCATGGGCCATCCTGATCGCGACCCTCGCTTTTGCCGGTCCGAGATTGCTTGCGCTTCGCTCTACCCCCCGCTAGGCGGCGGATAAGACATAAAGGTTTCCTTATATCTGCATAAGGCAGCCCGAGCGACAATCCATCGAGACCCCTGGGAGAGCCCATGCGCAGCGATTACCTATTCACCTCCGAAAGCGTTTCGGAAGGGCACCCCGACAAGGTTTCCGACCAGATCTCCGATGCCATCGTCGACCTGATGCTGGCCAAGGACCCGGAAGCGCGCGTCGCCTGCGAAACCATGACGACCACGCAGCGCGTCGTGCTGTCGGGCGAAATCCGCTGCAAGCCGATGTACGACGACACCAACGAGGACTGGAAGTTCAACAGCTACTGGGCGCCCGGCGCGCGCGACGAGATCGAGCGCGCGGTGCGCCAGACCGTCGCCGACATCGGTTACGAGCAGAAAGGCTTCCACTGGGAAACGCTGACCTTCGAGAACCACCTGCACGGCCAGTCGGCCGAGATCGCGCAGGGCGTCGATGCCGGGGCGGAAGGTTCGAACAAGGACGAGGGCGCGGGCGACCAGGGCATCATGTTCGGCTTTGCCTGCGACGAAACGCCCGACCTCATGCCCGCGACGCTCGATTACAGTCACAAGATACTCGAGCGGCTGGCACGCGACCGCAAGGACAAGACCGCGCCGTTCCTCGAACCCGATGCGAAGAGCCAGGTGACCTTGCGCTATGAGAACGGCAAGCCGGTCGCCTGCACCGCTGTCGTTGTCTCGACGCAGCACAAGCCCGGCTTTCACGAAGGCGACAAGGAAGCCGAACTGAAGGATTACGTCCGCCGGGTCGTCACCGAGATACTCCCCGAGGGTTTCGTGAGTGACGAGACGGTGTGGCACATCAACCCCACCGGTGCGTTCGAGATCGGCGGGCCGGATGGCGACGCGGGCCTCACCGGACGCAAGATCATCGTCGATACCTATGGCGGCGCATCGCCCCATGGGGGCGGCGCGTTCAGCGGCAAGGACCCGACCAAGGTCGACCGCAGCGCCGCTTACATCACGCGCTACCTTGCCAAGAACGTCGTTGCGGCGGGGCTTGCGCGGCGCTGCACGATCCAGATTGCCTATGCCATCGGGGTCAGCGAGCCGCTCTCGCTCTATGTCGACACCCACGGCACCGCCTCCGAAGGGGTGAGCGACGCCGCGCTCGAAGACGCGATCCGCTCGAGCGGAAAACTCGGGGGGCTGACGCCGCGTGCCATTCGCGAGCATCTCGGCCTCAACAAGCCGATCTATCGCAAGAGCGCAGCCTACGGCCATTTCGGCCGCACGGCCGAAGGCGACCACTTCCCTTGGGAACGCACCGATCTGGTCGACGACCTGAAGGCGGCGCTGGGGCGGTGATGCGGCCCGGCGGACGCAGGTAGCGACAGGGCCGGCATGGGGCCGCAATGGTCCTGACCCCTGCGCCATCGTCGCAAGCCGGGACCGCGCCCCGGATCGAGCAGCTCGACGCGTTGCGCGGACTTGCCGTGATCGGCATTGCGTGGATGAACGTCTTCGTCTTCGCGCTGCCGAGCCAGGCCTATTACAATCCGCTCGCCTGGGCGCCCGACGCGACGAGCGTGGGACCCCTCGACCGGCTGGTCTGGGCGGTGAGCTTCGTGTTCGTCGAGGACAAGTTCCGCACCCTCTTCGCCATGCTGTTTGGTGCAGGGTGCCTCATCCTGCTCGAACGCGCGCACGAACGCCGGTGGCGCGCGCATTTCGCGCGCATGGCCGTGTTGTTCGCGATCGGCCTTGTCCATGCGGTATTGCTCGCGAGCAACGATGTCCTTCGCGCCTATGCGCTTGCGGGACTTGCCGTGCCGCTATTGGCCGGGCTGAGCCCCCGTGCGCTCTATGCCGTGGCGGTAGGGCTGGTCGCCGTGCACGTCGGCGCGGGAATGGTCGCGCTCGGTGCGGCGGTCGTGGACCATCACCTGGGACGCGCCGGGACCGATGCCGCCCTGTTCGCGGCGCGCAATTTCGGTAGCGATCCGGGCGCGCTGGCACACACCATGGAGATCGGGCGCGAGAACTTTGTTGACCGGGTCGAACGCCGTTTTTCCGATATCCCCGCGCAACTGGTCGTAATTGCCGCTTCGCTGCCGTTGAACCTCGCTGCGATGGCGCTGGGCATGGGCCTCTGGAAGCACCGGCTGCTGGCAGGCGAATGGCGCACGTTCCGCCTGCAGCGTCTCGCTGCGGTTGCCGCGATACTGTCGCTGCCCGCGCTCTTCGCCCTCACCGTATGGACAGCGGCAACCGATTTCGCCCCGGCCGTCGCGGGCGCGGCATCGGTGGTGCTTTCTGCGCCGTTCGATACCGCGCTGGGCTTTGCTTACGCGGCGCTGGCGATGGCTTTGTTCGCGCCCGGTGGAGTGGTCACCCGCAGGCTGGCAGCAACAGGGCGGCTGGCGCTGACCAATTACCTGATGACCTCGCTCATCTTCGCCGCCCTGTTCGCAAGCTGGGGGCTGGGCCTGTTCGGTACGCTCGGCCGAGCCGAAGCTGTCGCGCTCAGCTTCGTGCCGGTCGCGGCGATGCTCGCATGGTCGTCGCCATGGCTCGCGCATTTCGGGCAGGGACCGTTCGAGCGACTGTGGCGTAGAGCGGCGCGCGCGTTCGGCTAGCCCTTGTCGTCATGCTCGCCCAGCAGGGGAGAGGGCCGGTCCAGCGCAAGTTCGGCATCGGAAAAGACGAACGGGCTGCGCACGCCCGCCATGCCGCCGAGATCGATCCGCAACCCCCGCGCGATCACCTGCGGATCGGCGAACACCTCGTCGAGCGCGTTGATCGGACCGGCAGGCACGCCATCGCGCTGGCAGGCATCGAGCAGGCCCTGCTTGGTCCAGTCCGCACTTGCCTCTGCGATGATCGCGTCCAAAGCGCTCGCATTCGCGGTTCGGTCGCCATTGGCAACGAAGCGGGGATCGGTGGCGAGTTCTTCAAGGCCGAGCAGCGCGACCAGCCTCTCGAACAGGCGATCGTTTGCAGGCGCGAGAATGACGTGGCCGTCCTTTACCGGATAGACGCCATAGGGCGCGACCTGCGCGTGGGCATTGCCCATGCGCGGGGGGTTCTCTCCCGTGGCGAAATGGTACGTCGCCTGATTGGCCAGCAGCGCAACCGAACTGTCGAGCAGGGCGATGTCGACATGGTCGCCTTCCCCGGTGTGCGCGCGGCGTAGCAGCGCCGCCTGGATACCGTTCGCCGCCCACAGGCCGGTCGTGAGGTCGCTGATCGATACGCCCATCTTGACCGGAGCGCCCTCGGGTTCGCCGGTCACCGACATGAACCCGCTCATGCCCTGCACCACGAAATCGTATCCCGGCTCATGGGCCCGGGGGCCGGTCTGGCCGAAACCGGTGATCGAGCAATAGACGAGGCTGGGGTTGGCCGCCGCACAGCTTTCGAAATCGAGCCCGAACTTCGCCAGTCCCCCGGTCTTGAAGTTCTCGATCAGCACGTCCGCCTCGCGCATCAGGCCGAGCACCATTTCAAGGTCGTCCGCCTTGCCGAAATCCGCGACGATCCCGCGCTTGCCGCGATTGCAGGCGTGGTAATAGGCCGCCTCGCGCCGCATTTCGCCGTCGGGCCCGGCCCGTTCGACCCATGGCGGGCCCCAATTGCGCGTGCCGTCGCCTTCTGGGCTTTCGACCTTGATGACATCGGCGCCCAGATCCGCCAGCACCTGCCCGGCGAACGGCCCGGCGAGTACGCGCGCAAGCTCCAGCACCTTTATCCCGGCGAGCGGGGCCTTTGCGTTGCGAGGCGTTTCGAGCCAGTCGATCATACCGGCTTCGCCACCATCAACCACAGGACGATCATCAGCGGAACGGTGCTAATAAGGCCCCAGGTGATCCACCGGCGCGACAGCCTGCGGTATTCCGCGCTCACCGCGCCGCTTGCCTCGAACTCACGGGCGATGCGCGCCTGCCGGACTTGGATCGGTACGAGAATGCAAAGCCAGATCAGCCCGGCGAGCACGAACAGCACCTGGCTCCACACCAGCCAGGCATCGTCGAACAGCGGATATCCGATCGCGAACATCGCCCCGTAGCCACCGATCAGCGTCAGCGAGATGCCGGGGATGGTGACGCCGAAATCCGTCCCGGTCACAAGTCGCTGGCCGAACGCGATGATGCGCGCATCGTTCGTGCGATTGGCGAACACCTTCCAGATCGCGGTGACCGTTATGTTGCCGACCAGGAGGATCACCCCGGTTATGTGGAGGAACTGAAAGGCGTAATAGGCGGTCATCGCGGAAGCTGGCGAGCGAGCCGGTATCGTCAGGCGGTTTCGAGCGCGGTTTCGTAGCACGCCGTCGTGCTGGCCGCGATATCGTCCTCGCTCACGCCCGGCGCCAGTTCGATGAGGCGGAAAGGGCTGTCGTGGTCGGTCCGCTGGAACACGCCGAGATTGGTGATCACCATGTCGACCACGCCCGCGCCGGTCAGCGGCAGCGAACATTCGGGAATGAATTTCGGGCTGCCGTCCTTGGCGGTGTGGTCCATGACGACGATGATCTTTTTCACCCCGGCGACGAGGTCCATCGCACCGCCCATGCCCTTGATCATCTTGCCCGGGATCATCCAGTTGGCGATGTCGCCGTTCTGCGCCACCTCCATCGCGCCCAGCACGGTCAGGTCGATATGCCCGCCCCGGATCATCGAGAAACTGGTCGCGCTGTCGAAATAGGCGCTGTGCGGCAGCTCGCTGATCGTCTGCTTGCCCGCGTTGATGAGGTCGGGATCGACCTCGTCCTCATAGGGGAAGGGGCCGATGCCGAGCATGCCGTTCTCGCTCTGCAGCGTGACCATCATGCCTTCGGGAATATGGTTGGCGACCAGCGTCGGGATGCCGATGCCGAGATTGACGTAATAACCATCCTGCAGTTCGCGCGCGGCCCGCGCGGCCATCTGGTCGCGGGTCCATCCGGGGGTCTGTTCGTTCATGATCGCGGTCCTTGGGGTTCGAAAAGGGTAGGGATGAGAAACCAGCCCCGCCCCATCAGCGATTCGAGCATCGCGGTCGAGGCGGGGTTGACGACATATTCGAAAAGTTCGTCGAAATCGGATCGCGCATCGCCCGCAATTGCGAGGACGCAGACGCTGGCGGCAAGGTCTCGGCGGCGGGTCTGCTTGCGGTCTTCGGGATAGCGCATCAGGATCAGGCGATCTTCCCCGGCGCTATCCAAATCCGCATCATTCAGCGCGGAGCGGATCTCTCCCGCCAGCGCCGCCGAATGCCCGGAAATCCACGCGATCGTCACCCCTCGCGCGCGAAGCCTTTCGAGATGCCGGGCAAGCGCAGGCGCCGCCGCCGCCGGTGCTTCGGGGTCGAGCAGGCCGCCATCGGGGTCGAGGTCGATCAGCACCAGCGGGTCGCCACCCTCGCATTCGGTGCGGTCGGGTTTGAGCGATGCGGGATCGCGCAGGATGGCGGACGGGCGCACCGCTTCGTTTTCCACGTAGGCAAGATCGGCATAGTCGAAGAGCGGCGCGAACGGATCGTATCCGCCGAAGGATTCTGTACCGCGCGGAGTGACTTGCACGACGCCCGCCGCCAGCGCTTCGGGCGAAACGTCGGCAAGCGTCAGCGGCTGCGCGTACCGGTCCCCGGGAGGCAGCGTCTCCCTGTCGAGCCGCGCAATCCGCGCAGCGCCCGCAGAAGGGGCAGGGAGGTCGGCAGTGGGGGGAGCCGGCTCAGCCAAGTTCGTCGCAGATGAAGCAGCGGGTGGCGCGCTCTCGTTCCCGGCCTGCCGCGTCGCCTTCCCGGCGCCGGTCGCTACCAGGCCACCAGCCGCGAGCGGGATGGCGGCAGCGACACAGCCCGAAAGCGCAAGACCGGTTATTGGCAATGCGAAAAGCAGAATACGGCGATAGATCAAGCGGTCGCCTTTCCAGCTTCGGCCCTCGCGACGGGGCAACGGGTAAGGCAAAAGGAAAGGCCGGGGGCGGAGCGTCGCATCACGCCGTCTCGCGTTCGCGCACCGTGCGGAACTCGATCTTCTTGTCGTAGGGCGCGCCCAGCACCAGCCGGTTCACGAACACGCCGGGAAGGTGGATTTCGTCGGGATCGAGCTCGCCCGGCTTCACGATTTCCTCGACCTCCGCGATGCAAATGCGACCGCAGGTGGCGGCGGGCTGGTTGAAGTTGCGCGCGGTCTTGCGGAAGATCAGATTGCCGGTCTCGTCCGCCTTCCACGCCTTCACGATCGACAGGTCGGCGAAGATGCCGTGCTCGAGGATATAGGTCGCCATTTCGCCGTCGGGACCGCGGAACTCCTTGTGCTCCTTGCCCTCGGCGACCTGCGTGCCGACGCCGGTCTTCGTGTAGAAACCGGGAATGCCCGCGCCCCCTGCGCGCATGCGTTCGGCGAGCGTTCCCTGCGGGCAGAATTCCACGTCGAGCTCGCCGGAAAGGAACTGGCGTTCGAATTCCTTGTTCTCGCCGACATAGGAGGAAATCATCTTCTTCACCTGCCGGGTGCGCAGCAGCTTTCCGATCCCTTCGTTGTCGATACCGGCATTGTTGCTGGCGAAGGTGAGGCCGGTGACACCGCTGTCGCGAATAGCGTCCAGCAGCCGCTCGGGGATGCCGCACAGGCCGAAGCCGCCGGCCGCCACCAGCATGTTGTCGGCGATGACGCCGTCGAGAGCTGCAGCGGCGTCGGAATAGATCTTGGACATGGGTGCAATCCGATTAATCGCGCGGCCAGCCGAAGCGCGCCGAACGCGGCGTGTAAAAGGGGGGCCTCGGAAGGCCGTTCGCGACGATGCTGTTAATGGCAATACCGGCGGCTGTCACCTGTCGGAGCCCGTGAAACGGGCATCCCGACGCTCGCTGCACCGCACCCAATATCTTTCGCGTTATTGCCTATTATATAGGCAATATCCTATTTATTAGGCACGCCGAAAGGGTAGTAAGACCACTTTGCGCACTACATCTTGCATTTTACGCAATAAAAAAGACCATTTCGCAGTTGCACAATGAGCAAATCATGCGCATACATGCTCGTGCCTTACAGGCATCCTCTCCCAAACTCTCAAAGCCCGGCTTCGCGCCGGGCTTTTTTTTGGGCCAGTCCGGCGCCACCCGAACCGCCTGCCCGGTTCGCGAGCCCTCGTGGCAGTCCGACCGTCCTTTTTTGCGGTTTGTTTTGGATCACTCCGCCACCCGCGACGTTCTCGAAGCTCGGGACCGCACAACCTGCGGCCACCGATTTGCAAAGCGACCGGCGGCTGCCTAGCTGATGGCGCACAGCACATTCGCGCGGCGTGCCCGTTTTGTCGGGCCGCCGACCACGCCCCGTCAACATAGGGGTGCGCCAAAGGAAGGAATGCCATGGCCGATGCCGACGCCGCGACCGAAGCCCGTTCGACCAGACTTCAGGTAGCGCCCGCGCGGCAGGAGGAATCGGGGCAGGGCATCGCCCGTATGCCGCGATCCGCGTTCCAGAAGCTCGGCATTACCGAGGGCGACGTCGTGGAGATCACCGGCAAGCGCTCGACCGCCGCGATCGCCATGGCCGCCTATCAGGAGGACGATACGCTCGACGTCGTGCGGCTCGACGGGCTGCAGCGCGGCAATGCCGAGGCAGGGTCGGGCGAGCATGTCGAAATCGTCGCCGCCCAGTCGAAGCCTGCGACCCGCGTCGTATTCGCACCGGCCCAACGCGAGATGCGGTTGCAAGGTCCGACACAGGCTCTCAAGCGCAACTTCTTCCGCAAGCCGCTGGTCGCCGGTGACCTTGTCGCGACCACGGGTCAGCAGCCGGTCCAGAACATGCCGAGCGACGTGCGCCAGTTGCTGCGGGCGCCGGCTTACGCGCTGACGCAGATCCGCCTGTCGGTCCACTCGACCAGTCCCAAGGGCATCGTCCATATTGACGAGAACACCGAAGTCGAATTGCGCACCGAGTTCGAGGAGCCGCGCGATGCGCGCGCCGTCGTCAATTACGACGACGTCGGCGGCATGGATTCGACCATCCAGCAGCTGCGCGAAATGGTCGAACTGCCGCTGCGCTATCCCGAACTGTTCACCCGGCTCGGCGTCGATCCGCCCAAGGGGGTGCTGCTTCACGGCCCGCCCGGCACCGGCAAGACCCGGCTGGCGCAAGCGGTCGCGAACGAATCGGATGCCGAGTTCTTCACCATCAACGGCCCGGAGATCATGGGGTCGGGTTACGGCGAATCGGAAAAGCGCCTGCGCGAGGTGTTCGAGGAAGCAACCCGCGCCGCCCCTGCCATCGTCTTCATCGACGAGATCGATTCGATCGCGCCCAAGCGCCAGCAGGTACCCGGCGAGGCTGAAAAGCGGCTCGTCGCCCAATTGCTGACCCTGATGGACGGGCTGGAGGCGCGCGCGAACCTCGTGGTCATCGCGGCGACCAACCGGCCCGATGCGATCGACGAGGCGCTGCGGCGTCCCGGCCGTTTCGACCGCGAGATCGTGATCGGCGTGCCCGACCAGAGCGGGCGGCGCGAAATCCTTGCCATCCACACCCGCGGAATGCCGCTGGAGGACAAGGTCGACCTGACCGAACTCGCCCGCACGACCCACGGCTTCGTCGGCGCGGACATCGCTGCCCTGGCGCGCGAGGCGGCGATAGACGCGGTGCGGCGGATCATGCCGCGGCTCGACCTCGACGCGCGCGAGATCCCGCCCGAAGTGCTCGAGGACCTGTGCGTCACGCGCGCCGACTTCTTCTCTGCCCTCAAGCGTGTCCAGCCTTCAGCCATGCGCGAGGTAATGGTCCAGGCGCCCAAGGTCGGCTGGAGCGATATCGGCGGCGTCGGCGATGCGATCGACAAGCTCAAGGAAGGCATCGAACTGCCGCTCAAGAACGCGGAAGGGTTCCGGCGGCTGGGCATTCGCCCGGCCAAGGGCTTCCTGCTCTACGGCCCTCCCGGCACCGGCAAGACCTTGCTCGCCAAGGCCGTCGCCAAGGAAGCCGAAGCAAACTTCATCTCGATGAAAAGCTCGGACCTGCTCTCCAAGTGGTATGGCGAGAGCGAACAGCAGATCGCCCGCTTGTTCACCCGAGCCCGCGCCGTTGCGCCCTGCGTCGTGTTCATCGACGAGATCGACAGCCTCGTTCCGGCACGCGGCAGCGGGCAGGGCGAACCGCAGGTGACGGGCCGTGTGGTCAACACGATCCTTGCCGAAATGGACGGACTGGAAGAACTACAGTCGGTGGTCGTCGTCGGCGCCACCAACCGGCCCACTCTGGTCGACCCCGCGCTGCTACGCCCGGGCCGGTTCGACGAACTCGTCTATGTCGGAACGCCCGATGAAAAGGGCCGCGAGCACATCCTTGGCATCCATACCAAGGAGATGCCGCTCGCGGATGACGTCGATCTCGGCGCGGTCGCGGCGAAGACCGAGCGCTTCACCGGGGCGGACCTGGAGGACGTGGTGCGCCGCGCCGGGCTCAGTGCGCTGAGGCGCATGGGCGGCGACGTGTCCGAAGTGGCGAAGCAGGACTTCGACGATGCGCTCGAAGACAGCCGCGCCACCGTCACCGCGAAGATGGAGAACGAGTATCGCAAGATGCGCGGCGAGTTGAAGAAACGCGCGGCCGAAGCGATGCCGATCGGCTTCTTCGCGCCCGAGACGCTGGAGCCTACCCGCGAGAAGAAGCACGGCTGACGGGAAACCGGGGGCCGTGCGGTCCGCTGCTTCAGCCCCCGGAGCCCGCCTCCATCAGGGCCAGCGCCCGGGCGGAGGGCGGCCCCAGCGCCTTGCCGTCCTCGCCGACCGAGATCACCCGGCCGCGCACCAGCGCTTCGGGCATTTCCGCCGCGATCCATTGGATGAGCGCTTCGCGGATGTCGCACCTTAGGTCGTAGAGCGTCGGCGAATCCTTGGCGGTCATCAGCAGCCTCACCTCGATTGCTTCGCGGGTAAGATCCGTTACCTGCATATGCCTTACCCGCCGGTCCCAGCGCGCGTTATCCTCGACGAGATCGAAGAAGCGCGCCCGGATCGGCTCGAGTTCGGTCGCCGGGTCGACGTAGAGATAGACCGTGCCCAGAAGCTGCGCGGTCGTCTTCGTCCAGTTCTGGAAGATTTCTTCCAAGAACTTGTTGGTCGGCACCACCAGCCGTCGCTCGTCCCACACCTTAACGACGACGTATGTCGTACGGATTTCCTCGATCCAGCCCCATTCTCCGCCGATGATGACCGCGTCGCCGATCCTGATCGGCTCGGTCAGAGCCAGCTGAACGCCGCTGATGAGCGCTTTGAGCGCCGGTTGTGCGGCCGCGCCGACGGCAAGCGCGGCGAGCCCCGCAGAAGCCATCAGGGTGACGCCGATATCGCGCACGCCAGGCACCGAAAGGAGCATCAGGCCGACGGTCACGAACACGATGAGGAAGGTCGCAAGGCGATTGAAAATGGTCAGCCGGGTCTGCGCGCTGCGAGCACGCAGATTGTCCTCCATCTCGATATCGTTCCTGAGCTTGAGCGTCTTGACCAGCGCATGGACCAGCGTCAGCGCGATCCACCCGATCAGAGCGGGCATGACGAACCCGGCGATCCTTTCCCACACCGTCGCGAGTGCCGGTATCTCGCGCCCGACCAGTACCAACGCAAGCGCCACCAGCGCATAGCGGGTGGGACGCGCGAGGCGGCGAAGGACGATGTTGTCCGCTTCGCTCCGGCTCGCTTTCACGACCTTGAACAGCAGGCGGAAGGCGATGGCGTGGATGGCGAGGGCAATGAGGACGGCGAGCACCGCCACCGTCACCGCGAGGACGGTTCCACCGGCCCAATCCGGCAGGCTGGGCGCGATCCGGGCGTACCATTCGGTCACGCCCTCAAGCTTAGGCGTTCGGGCCGATCGTGCAACCTTCGCAATCGCACAATTTGCTGCGATCGCTCAGTGCGCCGCGTCCCATGATGCGCCGGTGCCGATATCGATCGCCAGCGGCACGTCGAGCGTGATGGCGGGCAGGGCGGCTTCGGCCATCACCCGCTCGATGATCGGAGAGGCGGCGGCAACGTCGCTGTCGGGCAGTTCGAACACCAGTTCGTCGTGCACCTGCAGCAGCATCCGCACGTCGTTCAGCCCGGCATCGCGCAGCGCCGGGAGCATGCGCACCATCGCACGCTTGATGATATCGGCGCTGGTCCCCTGGATCGGCGCGTTGATCGCGGCGCGCTCGCTTCCCTGCCGTTCGGCTTGGTTCTTCGAACGGATGCGCGGGAACCACGTCTTTCGCCCGAACAGGGTCTCGGAATAACCGCGCTCGCGCACGGTTTCGAGCGTTTCCATGATGTAGCGCTGGATGCCGGGGAAGCGCTGGAAATATGTGTCGATCATGTCCTGCGCCTCGTCCGGTTCCACTTCCAGCCGGCCCGCAAGGCCCCAGCGCGAAATGCCGTAGAGGATAGCGAAATTGATCGTCTTGGCCTGCGCTCTGGTGTCGCGATTGACTTCGCCGAACATCTCGGTCGCCGTTCGCGCATGGATGTCCTCGCCCTTGGCAAAAGCGTCCTTGAGGCTGTCTACGTCGGCCATGTGCGCGGCGAGGCGCAGTTCGATCTGCGAATAGTCGGCGGCGAGCAGGACGTTCTTTCCGCCAGGGGCCTCCTCGGGCACGAAGGCCTCGCGGATGCGCCGCCCGATGGCGGTGCGGATCGGGATGTTCTGCAAATTCGGATCGGTCGAGGACAACCGCCCCGTCTGCGCGCCGACAAGGCTGTAGCTGGTGTGGACCCGGCCCGTGTCGGGATTGATCTGCGCCTGCAGGGCATCGGTATAGGTCGACTTGAGTTTCGCCAGGTGCCGCCATTCGAGCACCTTGCGCGCGATCGGCGCGCCTTCGCGTTCGAGCTTTTCGAGCGTCGACTGGTCGGTCGAATACTGGCCGCTCTTGCCCTTGCGCCCACCCTTGTAGCCCATGGAATCGAACAGCACGTCGCCCAGCTGCTTCGGCGATCCGACGGCGAACTCGGTCCCCGCGATTTCGTGTATCTCGCGTTCGAGTGCCGCGGTCTGGGTGGCGAACTCCTCCGACAGGGCGGCGAGACGCGCGCGATCGACCTTGATCCCCTCGCGCTCCATCCCCGCGACCACCGGAATGAGCGGGCGATCGACCCGCTCGTAGATGCTCGTGCCCCCTTCGAGCGCAAGCCGCGGCTTGAGGTGGCGATACAGCCGCAAGGTGACGTCCGCATCCTCGGCGGCGTATTGCGTCGCCTTGTCGAGCGGGACTTCGCCGAAAGGAATCGCCTTCTTGCCGGTCCCGCACAATTCCTTGAAAGTCAGGCATTTGTGGCCGAGATGACGCTCGGCCAGTTCGTCCATGCCGTGACCGCCGCCGATCCCCTCGATCCCGCGCCCGGCATCGAGTGCGAAGCTGATGATCATCGTGTCCTCGATCGGCGAAACGGTGACGCCACTACGCGCGAGCACGTTGAGGTCGTACTTGCCGTTCTGGAACACCTTGAGCACGCTGTCGTCGGCGAGCATCGGCGCGAGCGCCTCAAGCGCATCGGCCTTCGCGATCTGCTCGGGCCGTTCGTCGAACATGTCGCTCCCGCCATGGCCGAGCGGGATGTAGCACGCATCGTTGGGGCCGAGCGCCATGCTGATCCCGACCAGATCCGCCTCCATCGCGTCGAGGGAGGAGGTCTCGGTGTCGATGGCCACCAGCCGCGCCGCCATCGTCCGCGCGATCCAGTGCTCCAGCCTCTCCATCGTCTGCACCGTTTCGTAGGCGTCGCGATCCACCGGCGGCATTTCGGGAAGCGGCTGGCGGTTGCCCTTGTCCGATCCGGCATCGCCCTTGGTCGAGGCCCGCTCGGTATCGAGATTGTTGGGCCGCTCCGGGCTGCCGCTGCCCGCGTCGAGCCGCTTGAGCAATGAGGTGAAGCCGTGCTTTTGGAGGAAGGCGGACAAGGAATCCTCGGGCACGCCCTCGATCTTCATGTCCTCGATAGCGACGGGCAGGTCGCAATCTTCCTTCAGCGTCACCAGCACCCGGCTGAGTTCGGCGTCCGCGCGGCTTTCTATCAGGCGTTCGCGCAGCTTCGACTTCTTCATTTCGGGCGCCTGGTCGAGCGCGGCGGTCAGCGATCCGTGCTCGGCGATCAGCTTGCTCGCGGTCTTGGGGCCGATGCCGTAGATGCCCGGAATGTTGTCGACGCTGTCGCCCATCAGCGCGAGGACGTCGCCCACGAGCTCGGGAGGCACGCCGAACTTCGCCTCGATCTCGTCGATATAGACGCGCTGGCTCTTCATCGTGTCGAGCATGTCGATGCGCGCCGCGCTGCCCTCGACATCGATTTCGCCGACCAGCTGCATCAGGTCCTTGTCGCTGGAGACGATGGTGACGTTCCAGCCCTGTTTCTGCGCGGCGCGGGCGTAGGATGCGATGAGGTCGTCGGCTTCGAGGCCGCTTTCCTCGATACAGGGCAGGCCGAACGCGCGCGTCGCGTCGCGGATCAGCGGAAACTGGGGGCGCAGGTCCTCGGGCGGTTCGGGACGGTTGGCCTTGTACTCGGCATATATCTCGTTGCGGAAGCTGGTCGAATCCTTGTCGAGGATCACGGCGAGGTGGGTCGGACCGTCGGCCGCTTCGAGGTCGCTCGCGAGCTTCCACAGCATCGTCGTATAGCCATAGACCGCGCCCACCGGCGTTCCTTCCGGATCAGTCAGCGGGGGCAGGCGATGATAGGCGCGAAAGATGTATCCCGAGCCGTCGACGAGATAGAGATGCGGTTTTTCCGATGCCATGGCGAAGCCTGCTAGCACCGAGCGCGGGGCGGCGTAACCGGGTTTTGGTCATCGCTGCGCGACGGAACGGCGCGGCGTTCTGGTCGATGAAAAGAGGCAGGAATGTGACGAAAAAGAGGCGAGGCGCCTTATTTGCGCTTGTATTGCCACATTTCCGCCTTTATCTAGATGGGGAAGCCGGGATCAGCCCCGGTTTTGGCGCCGTTCCCACGGGGGCACGCGCTTCTCCTATGCTGAACAAGGAATATTCTATGCGTAAGATCGTTATGGCTGCTGCCATCGCCACTTCGGCTCTCGGCCTCGCCGCTTGCTCGGAAACCGCCGACGAAACCGGCGATCTGGACGAAGCGATGGTTGCGGACACCGAATCCAACGCCGATGCCATGGACGCCGAAATGGACGAAATGGGCGCCGACATGGAAGCGGGTGCCAACGAAGTCGAAGCCGACGCCGAGCAGGCCGCTGCCGAAGCCGAAGCCGAAATGGACGAGGAAATGGTCGAGGAAGACTAAGTCTTCTGACGCGGCTCTCCCACGGGGAGCCACTCGTATACGAAAAGGGCGGCACCGAAAGGCGCCGCCCTTTTTGCGTCCGGTTTCTAAAGCGTCAGTTGCCCATCGGCGCGCTCGTCCAGTTGCGCTGGCGATTGACCCGCGCCTGCGCCTGGAACCCATCGTAAAGGGCGCGGGCGATCGCGGCGATCTTGCGTTCGCGCGCCAGTCGCGATCCCTGTCCGGTCACGTATATCGCCACGGCCATCGCGCGGCCATCTGGCGCCTCGATGATGCCGATATCGCTCGACGTGTTGTTGAGCGATCCGGTCTTGTGGCTCACGCGCGCTTCGTCCGGCATATTGGCGACGATGCGGCGGGTGCCCGTGCGGGTGCGGCTGAGCGCGCCCATCAGCACGCGGCGGCTTTCGGCCGACAGGAAATCGCCCTGGTAGAGGCCAGACAGCAGTTTCACCATGGCGCGCGGCGAGGCAGCGTCGCGGTCGTCGATCCAGGTCGCGGGATCGTATTCGCCATCGTCGCGCACCAGGGTCGCAATGTCGCGGTCGATCGAGAATTCGTTGATACCCTGCCGCTGCATCCACTCGTTGACTGCCACCGGGCCGCCCACCGCGCGCAGCAAAGCGTCGGTTGCCGGGTTGCTGGAACGGGTGATCATGATCTCGATCAGGTCGATCGCGGGCATGTACTTGCCTTCGCGCACCGGGGCGGCGGGGCTGGAGAACTTGGCCGAGCGCACCGGGATAAGCAGCGGGAATTCCGAGGTCAGCGAGTATTTACCCTGCTCGACCATTTCGAGATACTTGGCCGCGACCGCGATCTTGCTGGTCGAGGCGAGCGGGAAGAGCTGATCGTCGAGGACCGCGATCCGCTCCCCGGTCGACAGGTCTATCGCGGCGACCCCGATCCGGCCGTTATTGCCATCGGCAAGCTCGGCGATGCGCTGTTCGAAGCCGCTGGCATAGATCGCCTCGAACGTCTGCGGGGTGCGCGCTTCGGTGCCGAAGGCATCGTCGAACCGGGCGTTGAGCTCGGTGGTCTGGGC
>JBARZK010000178.1:0-6826 GCA_049649965.1 Erythrobacter sp. | reverse complement strand
GGAGGAGATCGAGCGTCCCTTCGTAGCCGTCGCCAGCGCAGGAAACGACAGCGCGCCGTGCAACACGACGCTGGATGCGCAGGCGAACATCTGCCGCGAAGGCGTCGAAGCGGGCGGAGGCACGCCGCGACGCTTCAACACGATCACCGTGACCGACGGCATCGCGATGGGGCATCAGGGCATGAAAAGCTCGCTCGTCAGCCGAGAAGTCATCGCGGATTCGGTGGAGCTTTCGGTGCGCGGGCACTGCTACGACGCGGTGGTTGGCTTCGCGGGTTGCGACAAGAGCTTGCCGGGCATGATGATGGCGATGCTGCGACTGAACGTGCCGAGCATCTTCGTCTATGGCGGATCGATCCTGCCCGGCACCCATCACGGCAAGGACGTGACGGTGGTCGATGTGTTCGAGGCGGTCGGCCAGCATGCGGCGGGAAATTGTCCGCTTCAGGAACTGATCGCGCTCGAGAAGGTCGCCTGTCCAGGGCATGGCGCGTGCGGTGGCCAGTTCACCGCCAACACCATGGCGTGCGTGGGCGAAGCGATCGGATTGTCCCTGCCGAACAGCAACATGGCGCCTGCACCGTACACTTCACGTGAGGAGATCGCGCGGGCCGCGGGGCGGCAGGTCATGGCACTTCTCGAACGCAATTTGCGTCCGCGCGACATTTGTACGCGGGCCGCGTTCGAGAATGCGGCGCGGGTCGTGGCGGCGACCGGGGGATCGACCAACGCGGCGCTCCATTTGCCTGCGATGGCGAGCGAATGCGGGATCGAATTCGACCTGTTCGACGTCGCGGAGATATTCAAATCAACGCCTTACATTGCGGACCTGAAGCCGGGCGGGAAGTACGTCGCGAAGGACATGCACGAAGCAGGCGGGGTCTACATGGCCATGAAGACGCTGCTCGATGGCGGATTTCTCGATCCCGAGCCAATGACGGTAACTTGCCGGACGCTGGGTGAAAACATCGAGGAGATCACCTGGAACCCGGACCAGAAAGTGTTCTACGAGGTACATAACCCGATCACGAAGACCGGAGGCGTGGTCGGACTGTCCGGTTCGCTGGCCCCGGACGGCGCCATCGTGAAGGTCGCCGGGATGGAGCGACTGCAATTCACCGGTCCCGCGCGCGTATTCGAATGCGAGGAGGACGCCTTCGCCGCGGTCGAAGCGCGCGATATCGCCAAGGGCAGCGTCATCGTGATCCGCTATGAAGGACCGAAGGGCGGGCCGGGGATGCGCGAGATGCTCGCCACCACCGCCGCGCTTTATGGACAGGGCATGGGCGAAAAGGTCGCGCTCATCACCGACGGGCGCTTTTCCGGCGCGACGCGTGGCTTCTGCATCGGTCATGTCGGGCCGGAAGCCGCCGAGGGCGGGCCTATTGCGCTCGTGGAGGATGGCGATACCATCGCGATCGACGCGGAGGCCGGAACGATCGAACTGGACGTCGAGCCGCATATCCTGGACGAGCGTCGCAAGGCTTGGCAACCGCGCCTCAACGACTACCAGTCGGGCGCCTTGTGGCGGTATGCGGAGACCGTGGGCAATGCGCGCCATGGAGCGCTGACGCATCCCGGCGCGAAAGCCGAAACCCATGTCTTTGCCGACATCTGATACTCCCGCGCAGGTCCTCACCGCTCAACAGATGCGAGCGGCCGAACAGGAGCTGTTCGACACCGGGACCAGCGTCACGCAATTGATGGAGATCGCGGCGGGCGGTGCGGCCGAATGGGTCCGCCGGATCGCTGGCGGTCGCCCGGTTACGGTCCTGTGCGGGCCTGGCAACAACGGCGGAGACGGCTACGTGATCGCGCGCCTATTGCGCGAGGCCGGCAATCCGGTCGAAATCGTCGCTCCGCTCGAACCCAAGACCGACGCGGCGAAGGCTGCGCGCGATGCCTTCGACGGCGAAATCCGAACGTCCGGCGGGGGGCGCGGCGAAGGGGTATTCGTCGATTGCCTGTTCGGCAGCGGCCTTTCGCGCCCACTCGAGGCGGAGCATTCCTTGCTGTTACGCGATCTTTCCGGGCGTCATGCCATCTCCATCGCCATCGATGTGCCGTCCGGCTTCGACAGCGACAGCGGCGAAGCGCTCAACGAGCGTTTGCCGCAATTCGACGTCACGCTTGCGCTGGGCGTCTGGAAGTTCGCGCATTGTCTCCAGCCGGGCCGGGGGCGAATGGGCACAATGCGGCTCGTGCCCATTGGTGTCGCTGCGGTCGAAGGTGCGGCGCGCAAGATCCAGAAGCCCAGGCTTCGCGCGCCCGCCGCCGATACGCACAAATATCGCCGCGGCCTTGTCGCCATTCTCGGAGGCGAAATGCCCGGCGCCGCCATCCTCGCCGCGCTGGCGGCGCAGCGGGCCGGGGCGGGCTACACGAAGCTTGTGTCGAGCCACTCGCATCCCGGCGCGCCACCCGACCTCGTCGTCGACGACAGCGCGCCTGTCGAAGCTCTCGAGGACGACCGGATCGACGCGGTGCTGATCGGGCCTGGCCTCGGGCGCGGTGGGGCAGCGAAGGAAACGCTCGGTGCGGCGATGCAGGCCGCGCGCCCGACGGTGATCGACGCCGACGCGCTCGTATTGCTCGCCCCCGACATCCTCGAGACGAAAGCGCCGGTGATCGCGACGCCGCATGACGGAGAGCTGGAAACGCTTTGCCGCAGCTTTCACGTGGTCGCTTCGGGCCGCAAAGACCGCGCGATCGCTCTCGCCAAGACGAGCGGCATGATCGTACTGGCCAAGGGGCCGGACAGCTTCATTGCCGCGCCCGACGGTCGTCTGGCGATCGCACCACCCACGCCGTCCTGGCTGTCGACCGCAGGCACGGGAGACGTCCTTGCCGGCATCATCGCAAGCCGCCTCGCTACAGGGGCCGAACCGTTCGATGCTGCCTGTGAAGCGGTCTGGATGCATGGCGAGGCGGCACGGCGCTGCGGCGCCGCCTTCACCGCCGAAGAGCTTGCGCGTGCGGTATCCGAAGCCTTCGCCGCATGCCTGTAGACGACGCGTCCTCGTCCGATGGCGATCTGGTTGTCCGCTTCGCCGCGAAAGGTGACGGGGTCACGATAGACGGACGCCATATCGCGGGGGTGGTGCCCGGAGACTGGGTCGCGCCGGACGGAACGATCGAAGCTGGGCGGCACCATGTCGCTCCGCCCTGTCGCCATTTCGAACGTTGCGGCGGATGCCAGCTACAACACGCGGACGAACAGGCACTGGCCGAGTTCGTGCATGCCCGCGTGGAAGGTGCGGCGCGCGGGCAGGGTCTGGCCATCGGCGAGATGCTTCCGACCCATCTCTCCCCACATCGCAGCCGCCGACGCGCGACCTTGCATGGACTGCGAACGGCGAAAGGCGCGGTGCTCGGCTTTCGTGAAGGGGGATCGCACCGGATCGTCGACATGCATGAATGTCCGGTGCTCGATCCGGCGCTGTTCGCGCTGGTGGCGCCGCTGCGTGCCTTCATTGCGGATCATGGCGGCAAGGCCGGGATCGACGTCGCGCTGGCGACTTGCGACCAGGGTGTCGACGTCGGTCTTTCGCACTTGCCGTTAGACAATCTCTCCGCCACCGAGGCCGCACTGTCTTTCGCGCAAGCGCACGACCTCGCGCGGCTCACCGTCGATCAGGGCTACGGACCCGAAGGCGTGTGGGAGCCCGAACCGGCGACGATCTCGCTTTCCGGCGTCCCGGTAACCCTGCCGCCCGGCGCGTTCCTGCAGGCGACGCCCGATGCCGAAGCGCGCATGACCGGCGATGCGTGCGAGTGGCTGGATGGCGCGAACAAGATCGTGGACCTGTTTTCCGGCCTCGGCACATTCGCCTTCGCCTTGGCGCGGGGTGCCGGGAGGGATCGCAAACTGCTCGCCGTCGAAGCGGACCAGGCGACGCACCGGGCCGCGCAGGAGGCTTTCCGGTTCGCCTCACCGCGGATGAACGCCGCACTCTACGCGATCCACCGCGACCTCTTTCGAAATCCCCTCCAGGCGGGCGAACTGGGGAATTTCGATGCAGTGGTCCTCGATCCGCCGCGCGCAGGCGCGAAGGCCCAGATCGCGCAGATCGCGGCGAGCTCTATCGAGCGGGTGGTCTATGTCAGTTGCAACCCGTCAAGCTGGGCGCGCGATGCGGCGACTTTGGCCGAAGCTGGATACGCGCTGGAGCGACTGCGGCCCATCGGACAGTTCCGGTGGTCCACCCATGTCGAACTGTCGAGCCTGTTCGTGCGGCGCTAGGACTTCTGGCTCTCGACCAACTTCGCTTCGCTGAAGGCAAGCAGGCCGCCATAGGTTTCGAGCATCTCGCCGTCGACGTCCTCGTCCTCGATCACGATGTCGAGGCGATCTTCCATCTCGGTAAGCAGGGTGGCGACGGCCATCGAATCGAGTTCCGGCAAGTGGCCGAAAAGGCCGCTGTCGGCCTCGAGCGCTTCGGCCCGCTCGCTTTCGATCGCGAGAACGTCGGCAATGATCGCCTTTAGCTTGCCGTCGAGTTCGGCGCGGCTGATGGTAAGGCCGGTGTCCTCGACATCGCCTGCAGGGTCCGTGCTGCTTGCCTGCCCGGTTTTCATCGTTTCGACGTTCAACCCTTACAGCGAGCCTCTCCCGGCTCGATACGCCAGCGCGCTTACCGGGCGCAGGACCGTGTGGCAAGCGGGGGAAAGGGACTTGGGGAGAGGCAACCGAAGGCTTGCCAGACCTTCGGCTTCCCCCGATACGCACCCGCTCAAGCCTATGGAACCGCACCGACTGTCGATGCCTGCAACGCCCTCTCCCGAACGCTCCGACACCCATCGGCCTGATCCCGTGCCGCGGCCGATCGACCACCTTGCCGAGCGGGGGGCGGAACTGGGTGTGTCGGATCGGCCGGCGCTGGTTTTGCGCGATGGACCGATCCTGCATCGCAATCTCGCCGACCGGGTGGGCAGGCTTGCCGGTTGGCTGGCGGAACTGGGCTTCGCGCCCGGCGCGCGCGTGGCAAGCTGGGCGGCGAAGGGGGAACTGACGTGCCTCCTGCCGCTCTCCGCGGCGCGGGCTGGGCTGGTCCATGTGCCGATCAACCCGCTGCTCAAGCGCGCGCAGGTCGCGCATATCCTTTCCGATAGCGGGGCGAGCCTTGTCATCGGCACTCCGGCGCGTCTGAAAAGTCTCGATCCGGGTGATCTGCCCGGCGGTTGTGTCCAGATCGCGGAGGATGAAGCTATATTGGCCGCTGAGCGAACGGCCGAAAGGCTTACCCCGTCCTCCGCCGATCCCGACGACCTCGCCGCGATTCTATACACCAGCGGATCAACCGGCAGGCCCAAGGGGGTGATGCTGAGCCACGCCAATCTGTGGCTCGGTGCGGTGAGCGTGGCGCACTACCTCGACATGAGAGCGGACGACGTGACGGTTGCCGTTTTGCCGCTGTCCTTCGATTACGGGCAGAACCAGATGTTTTCGACCTGGTATGCCGGGGGCAGCGTGGTGCCGCTCGATTACCTTTTCGCACGCGATGTGGTGAAGGCTTGCGCGACCCATTCGGTAACGACGCTCGCCGGGGTCCCGCCGCTCTGGGTCCAGCTAGCGGAACTCGACTGGCCGGGGAATGCGACAGGGGCCTTGCGGCGTCTGACGAATAGCGGCGGGGCGCTGACGAGAGGACTGGTGAGCCAGCTGCGCCAGACCTTTCCGGATGCGAAGCTGTATCCGATGTACGGCCTGACCGAGGCGTTCCGCTCGACCTATCTCGAACCCGAACTGGTCGATACCCGGCCTACCTCGATAGGTAAGGCCGTTCCGTTCGCGGAAATCCTGGTGGTCGGAGAGGACGGTCAGATCGCACCGGAAGGCGAACTGGTTCATTGCGGCCCCCTCGTTGCCCAAGGGTACTGGAACGACGCCGAACGCACGCGAGAACGCTTTCGCGCAGCGCCTACCGCATCTGAACATGGCGGCATGGCGGTTTGGTCGGGGGACCGGGTCCGCCGCGATGCCGACGGGTTCCTTCATTTCGTCGGTCGTGACGATGCGATGATCAAGAGCGCCGGCAACCGCATCAGTCCGCAAGAGGTCGAGGAAGCCGCCATATCCAGCGGGATCGTGTCGCAAGCCGTGGCTTTCGGCGTGCCGGATGACCGGCTCGGTCAGGCGGTGCATCTTGTCGTGGCCGGGGATCGGTCCGAGGACGACGCCCTGACACGGCATTTGCGCAGCGAACTTCCCAATTTCATGCAGCCTGCCCGGATCGAATGGCTCGACCGCTTCCCCCTCAACCCAAACGGCAAGATCGACCGTGCGGCGCTGGTCCGGCAAAAGCGGGAAGGGGGTGCGCAATGAAAGCGAAGCCGACCGGCCCGATACCCGCCGGATGGAAGTCGCTGGGGGGTGAACTGGCGATCGCCGGCAGGACGGCCAGCGATATCCTCGCCGAAGCAGGCGAGACGCCGCTTTTCATCTATTCTCGCGAACTTATCGATCGCCGTATCGCGCAGCTTCGCGCTGCACTGCCGGGTCGCATCGGCATCAATTACGCGGTGAAGGCCAACCCCTTCGCCCCAGTGATCGAACACATGACCCCGCACGTCGACGGGTTCGACATTGCTTCGCAGGGCGAGCTGCGCATGGTCATGCAGGCGGGAATTGATCCCGACCGGGTAAGCTTCGCCGGTCCGGGCAAACGCGACCGCGAACTCGCCGCGGCAATCGAGACGGGCGTGACGCTCAATTGCGAGTCCGAAGGGGAGGCGGAGCGAACGCTCGCCATCGCCAATGGCCTCGGCCACCGGCCCCGGATCGCGATCCGCGTCAATCCGGACTTCGAACTGCGCGGCTCCGGGA
>JBARZK010000177.1:0-2285 GCA_049649965.1 Erythrobacter sp. | reverse complement strand
GAGCGGGCGTCGCGCAGGCCGCGAGCAGCGCGGCCGACATGCCAGCGGACACGGCGGCGGAAACGATGGGCACGGGCGATCGGCGAGCAACCGGCGTATCTTCGCGCGTTGTGGAGGAGACCGTCTTCGCAGCCTTTGTCATTGTCGTAATTTGCCTTTCGTCACGCGAGCCGGTTGTCCGCCCGGCCTGTCATGCCGAAGCGTATGTTGCCCGGGGCTGAAGCCTTTCGGGCGATAGCTGCGTCGATGCGGGAATTAGCCCCAGTCTACTGGAATATCAAAACAAATGCCCGGAACCTGTGGAAGGTCCCGGGCATGGTTTTGTTTGTCATGTCGGATGCGGAACAATCACGCGATTACCCGGAATTACTCCCGGCTGCCGAGGAAGTTCAGCAGGAACATGAACATGTTGACGAAGTCGAGATAGAGGCTCGTCGCGCCCATGATCACGGCCTTGCCCATCATTTCCGTACCGCGCAGGTACTGGTACTGGTTCTTCAGCCGCTGCGTGTCGTAGGCGGTGAGGCCTGCGAAGATCAGCACGCCGAGCGCGCTAATCACAAAGGCCAGCGTGCCGGACTGCAGGAACATGTTGAGTACCATCGCGATGATCAGGCCGATCACGCCCATGATCAGGAACGTGCCCATGGCGGACAGGTCCTTCTTGGTCGTGTAGCCGAAGAGCGACAGTCCCGCGAAGGCACCGGCCGTCGCGAAGAAGGTTAGCGCGATCGATTCGCCGGTAAAGACCAGGAAGATCGTCGAAAGCGACAGGCCCATCACGGTTGCAAACGACCAGAACAGGATCTGCAGCGTTCCCTGGCTCATACGGTTGAGGCCGAAGCTCATCGCAAGGATGAAGCCAAGCGGCGCCAGCGCGACGATCCACATCAGCGGACCGCTGGCGAAGGCGTAGGCAAGGCCGGTCGCGGCTGCCGCCATGGCGACGATGCCGGTCAGCAGCACGCCCGATGCCATGTAGTTGTAGATCGAGAGCATGTACGAACGCAGGCCCTCGTCGTAGGTGGCGCGGGAGGCGACATCGCCGCCGGTGCGCGGAACCGCCCCGCTGAAGCCGTCGCGTCGACGCTCTGAATCGTTCCAGTTGGCCATCACAATCCCTTGTTTTTCACCATTCGGCGCGAACAGCCGCGCCCTATGACCGGTAATATCGGGCTTTCGCTGCCGCATTTCAAGCGAAACCGGCACGCGATCGGAGTACTGTGTTCAGCTATGCTACCGTTAACCTTAACGCTGTGCTTCGGTCGCTACATACTGCGCGGCCGGAGCCACCTCACGCTTCCCCAGCGGCGTCCACCATGGCCGCTTCGAGCGCATCGCGCGGCGCCTTGTCGCCCCACAGCACGAACTGGAAAGCCGGGTAGAACCGGTCGCATTCGTCGATCGCGTTCTCGACCAGCGCCTGCGCCTGCTGGATGCTGAGCATCCCCTCATCCCCGAGCAGCACGCCGTGGCGATAAAGCAGCATGTCCCCGTTCGACCAGATGTCGAAATGGCCGAGCCACATCTGCTCGTTCACGAGGCTCAGCAACTCGTAGGCGCTCGTGCGCTTTTCCGCGCCGACGCGAATGTCGGGCAGGCAGAGGAATTGCAGGACATTGTCCGATGCCCGCCAGATCGCGCGCAGCTGGTATTTCGCCCAGCTGCCCTGCACCTCGCCGGCGATCTCGTCCTCGCCCATCAGCTCGCAATCCCAGCCGCGCGCCTCGAACAGGGCGGCAAGCATCTCCACGGGCGCGGCGTCGTCGTTCGCGGCGTATGCGCGTTCGCGCAGGCTCATACTTTGGAAACCATGTTTTGCATCGCCGACCGGGATGCCTCCACCCGCTACCCTTTGGCAATGCGCCGGAGCGGAGCGGCTGGGGAGAACGCAAACGCGCTGTTCAAAGCCTGTGCACAGAAAGGCGGGGATGACGCGATTTTCTAGTCAAGCTGTTGAATCTGCGTCCCTTCAGGACTGGTATAGGGGAAGGTGTCGATGCCCTTCGCAGCGAGCGCGTTGATCAGTTCGCGCGCAGCCTCGTCGCTCGGCAGCGGCCCGGCGAGAAGGCGGTTCGCCTGTCCCCATGGCGTGGTATGCGGCTCGAAGGACGAGAGAAGGTCGGGCGCCTGGCGCGCCATGCGCCGCCAGTCGAACGCCAGTGCGGACAGGTCCTGACCGGTCGCGACCTGCACCCAGATCCGGCGCGGATGCGCAGGCGGCGTATCGGGCGCGGGATCGCGCGGCGCGGCGATGGACGCGATGTCGACCGCCCCGCTTGCTG
>JBARZK010000176.1:0-5905 GCA_049649965.1 Erythrobacter sp. | reverse complement strand
GGATCGCAACCTGGGCAACGCGTTTTCAACCTGTGCCCAGGTAGGTCTATGTTATTGGCACGAATACGAATTTTGCCGAAATTTGCGATTTTTTCGTCGGTTGCGCCGCGATAAGGGAGCGTCTAAGCGGTCATACGCAGTCATGGAGGAACGCATGAATCCGTACATTCGAGGGGGTCGAACGACCGGTCTGTGCGCTTTGATAGCAGTGGGGCTGGGGGCGTGCGCCTCCACGCCGGAACCGAACATCGGTCCGGCAGTGAGCACGCCGCGCGCCGATTACGGCCAGCAGGGCTATCAGAACGCGGTTTCCGAGACATATCTGGTGCGCCCGGCAGACCTTCTGTCGATCGACGTCTTTCGCGAACCGGACTTCTCGCTCGAACAGGTGCGCGTCGGCGTCGGCGGTAACATCTCGGTGCCCATGATCGGCACGATCGATGCGGCCGGAATGACGACGCAGCAGCTCGAAAACGTGATCACGCAGAGGCTGTCTACGGCGGGCCTGCGCGATCCGATGGTTTCGATCAACGTCGTCGAATATGCCTCGCACCTCGTCACGGTGAACGGCGCGGTCGCCGATCCGGGGGTTTTTGTCTTCCAGCCCGGCGCTCGCCTGACTGCGGCCATCGCGCTGGCGAACGGCGTCAGCCGGGTCGGCAAGGAAAGCCAGGTCGCCGTGTTCCGCGAAGGTCCCGAAGGCCTTCAGATCGCGAAATTCGACCTGACGCAGATCAATCAGGGCCTCATGCTCGACCCTGTGATCGAACCGGGCGACCGCGTGTTCGTCGGGACCGACGGTCTCGCCCAAGCTCAGCAGGACATCATTCAGGCGCTTCCTTTCGCCGGAATCTTTATCAACGCTACGCGTTAGGACCCAATGAACAACAGATCGATCATCAGCACGCCCGGAGATCGGTCGCGTGAAATCGTCGTGGACGAGTACTTGCCCGCGGCGAACGAGGGGACCGGCGATTCCGGCTTTCAGATCGATGCGACCTGGTTGCGCGGGGCTTTGTACCGCCAGCGCTGGCTGATCGGCGCGACGATCCTCGGGGCGCTCCTGATCGGCCTGGTCGCCACGTTGCTGGCGACCCCGATCTACCAGGCTCGGGCGAGTACGCGCGTCCAGCCCATGCCCAACATGATGATCCCCGGTGCGGAAATGAACGCGCCAATCGGATCGAGCAACGAGATCGACCGGCTGATGCTGACTTACCAGTCGATCGTCCAGACCCGCAATCTCGCCGTGATCGTCGCACAGAACCTCAATCCTGCCACGCGGATGGCGCTGCTGGGTGACGACTTCGCCGAAAACCGCCCCGAGGGCGCGAGCGATGAGGCATGGGAGGCGACGACAGTCCAGAGGGCGGCAAACGTGCTGCGCTCGAACGTGGCGACCGAGATCCCCTTCGAGACGCAGATCGTCAATATCAGCTACAGCTCGGAAGACCCGGCCGTGGCTGCCGAGGTCGCCAACCAATACGCCGAGGCTTTCATCCAGTCCGACGTGCGAACCAATGTCGACCGGAACACCTATTCGCGCGAGTACCTGGAGGAGCAGATCCAGGTCGTGCGCGCACAGCTCGACGACGCCGAACGCGCCAGCAACGCCTATGCGCGCGGGACCGGCATCGTCACGACGCAGACCACCGGCACCGATGGCGAAGGCGGCCAGACGATCACCGGGGCGAACCTTTCCAGCATCAACCAGACGGTCGCGATGGCCCGGGCCGACCGCATTTCTGCGGAACAGAAATGGCGCGCCGCCGAAGCTGTGCCCGCCGCGCAACTGCCGGCGGTCCAGCAGAGCCCGGTATACCAGAACCTGACCTCGCAACGCGCGCAGCTGGTGGGCGAACGCTCCGACCTCCTGCAACGGTACAACAGCGACTTTCCGGCAATCCAGGATATCAACGCGCGCATCGCGACGCTCGAGAGCCAGATCGCCGAGACCGCCCGCAACATCAAGGCCGGCATTCGCAACGAATTCGTGATCGCGCGAAACCAGGAAAACGCGCTCGAAGGCGAACTCGCCGATGCAACCTCCGATGCCCTGGTCGAGCAGGACCAGAACGTCGAGTTCCAGGGTCTCCAGCGTGAAGCCGAGGCACTGCGGCTGCAGCTTACCGACCTGCTCGACCGCTACAACATGGTCAGCACCTCCTCCAACGTGCGCAGCGGGACCATCACCCTGCTCGACGGCGCGACCGTGCCTTCGCAGCCGGTCTCTCCCAATTTGCCGCGCAACATGCTGATCGCGACCGTCATCGGTCTTGCCCTTGCCGGCGGACTTGCGCTGGTGCGTGAGATCTTCGTCGACCAGTTCCGGCGTGCCGAGGACATCGAGGATCGCCTCGGTATCCCGGTGCTGGGCCTTACTCCGTACGTCGAATCGAAGGATATCGACCACTCGGACGTCAACCAGTTCAGCGCACTGATGGAGGCCTATGCCTCGATCCGATCGACCATAGACGTGTCGGTCCCGCGCGAGGGAGCGGTCGTCCAGCTGACCAGCAGTGGCCCTTCGGAAGGCAAGTCGACCACCGCGCTCATCCTGTCCGAGCTGTTCGCACGCCTCGGACGCCGGACGCTGCTGATCGATGCCGACTTCCGCAAGCCGTCGATCGTCAAGCTGCTCGAACTCGAACAGCGCAAGGCTGGCATGGCGGAGGTGCTGCTGGGCCATGCCGAGTTCGAGGATGCGGTCATCGAAGGCGCGCACGAAAACCTGCACGTCCTTTCTACCGCTACCACCCCGCCCAACCCGGTCGAGCTGCTATCCTCGCAGCGGTTCCGCGATTTCATCGAGGAACAGCGCGAGAAGTATTCGCTCATCATGATCGATTCGAGCCCGGTCCTTGGACTCGCCGATGCGCCGGAAATCGCGCAGGTCGCCGATTCGACGATCTTCGTGATCGAAGCCAACCGCACCACGCTCAACCAGGCGAAGACCTCGCTGCGGCGGCTCGAGAATGTGGGCGCCACGGTGATCGGTGCGGTGCTGACGAAGTATCGCGCGCTCGAAGCGGGCGTCGACTACAACTACCAGTACCAGTATTACCAGTACGGCGACGCGACCAAATAAGCGGACATAGGGGGCGGTCCGTTCCGGGCGCCCGTTCAGATGCCGGTCTGGCCCGACAAGGGCCGCCACCAGTCCTCGTTCGCAAGGTACCAGCGCAAGGTCTGGCGAAGCCCTTCGTCGAAATCGTGGCGCGGCTCGTAGGCGAGCGCCGAACGCGCTTTCGTCTCGTCGATCGCGTAGCGGCGGTCGTGCCCGGCGCGGTCCTCGACGAAGGTCTTCAGGCTGGCGCTGGGCTGCCCCGCGGCAGCCGGCGCATCGGGATAACGCTCGGCCAGTCCCTCCACCTCTTCGAAGGCGCGGTCCACTTCGCGGCAGATCGCCTCGATCACCTCGAGATTGGGCAATTCCGCCCCGCCCCCGATATTGTATGTCTCGCCCGGCTCGCCGCGTTCGAGACAGGCCTCGATCCCGCGGCAGTGGTCCTCGACATGCAGCCAGTCGCGCACGTTCATGCCGTCCCCGTAGATCGGCAGCGGCTTGCCCGACAGGGCGTTCAGCAGGAACAGCGGGATAAGCTTTTCGGGATATTGGTACGGCCCGTAATTGTTCGAGCAATTGCTCGTCGTCACGTTCAGGCCGTAGGTGTGGTGATAGGCGCGCACGAGGTGGTCGGACGCCGCTTTCGATGCGGAATACGGCGAGTTGGGCGCATAGGCGGTCGTCTCGCTGAAAGCCGGATCCTCGGGGCCGAGCGATCCGTACACCTCGTCGGTCGAAATGTGATGGAAGCGATGTTCGCGTCCGCCACCTGCGAGCCAGACCGCGCGGGCGGCCTTCAGCAGGGAATTGGTGCCGAGGATGTTGGTGTCGATGAAGGCGTCGGGTCCCGTGATCGAGCGATCGACATGGCTCTCCGCCGCGAAATGGACGATAGTCGCGATGTCGTGTTCGCGAAGCAGGCGAGTGACGAGATCGGTCTCGCGGATATCCCCCTCCACCAGCCGGGTGCGCTCCGCGCCTTCGAGCGTCGAACGATTGCCCGCATAGGTCAGCGCATCGAGGACGACGATGCTGTCGCCGGGATGCGCCTCGCTCCAGTAATGGACGAAATTGCCGCCGATGAAGCCGGCGCCGCCCGTGACAAGCAGATTAGCCACGCGCGGCCTCGTCTTGCAGCATTGCGCGCAGATTGACGCGCCAGTGGACCGGTGCCTCGCCAAGAAACTCGCGCGTTGACGAGCAGTCGAGCAGAGAAAAGGCGGGCCGGCGCGCAGGGGTGGGATATGCGCTCGACGGGATCGGCCGGATCGTGGGCATGCGCGCGATCAGGCCGATCTCCTGCGCCTCCTCCGCGATCGCGACGGCGAAATCGTACCAGCTGCAAACGCCAGCGTCCGCGTGATGCCAAGTGCCGGTCGCTTCCTTCGCGACAAGGCCCCAGATGGTGCGCGCCAAGCCTTCTGCGCGGGTCGGCGAACCGATCTGGTCGACCACCACGGCAAGTTCGTCCCGCTCAAGCATGAGGCGCAGCATAGTGGCAACGAAATTCTGGCCCCCGGCTTCGTACACCCACGCGGTCCGCACGAGCAGGTCCTCGGGGCGAAGGTGGTCTTCGCCTTGCGCCTTCGTGCGCCCATAGGCCGACAGAGGTGCGCGCTCGTCCCCAGGGCGATAGGGCTGCGTGGATGCGCCGTCGAACACGAAGTCGGTCGAGACATGGACCAGCCGCCCGCCGCTTTCGCGCATTGCGTCGGCCATGACCGCGACCGCGTCGGCGTTGATCGCGCGGGCGAGGTCCTCTTCGTCCTCGGCGCGGTCGACCGCGGTGTAGGCCGCCGCGTTGATCAGTACGTCGGGTGCCTCCACCGCGAGGCGCGCGCGTAGCATGCCGTCATCGGTGAGGTCGACGTCCTCGACGTCGATCGCGTTGATTTCAGCGTTCTCGGGCGCGGTGCGCTGCAAGGCTCCACCCAGCTGGCCCCCAGCCCCGGTGATCAGCACCTTCATGGGAACGCCGGGATCTCGGAAAGCGAAAGGCCTTCGGCATCCTTTTCGGACACGGTCGGCCCTTCTCCGTCCTCGCCCAAATCCGGCCATTCGATCCCGACCGCAGGATCGTCCCAAGCGAGCGTGTGCTCGCTCTCGGGCGCATAGGGCGCCGTGCATTTGTAGAGGAAATCGGTGTCGTCGCTCAGCGTTAGAAAGCCATGGGCGAACCCTTCGGGGATCCACAGCATCCTCTTGTTCGCAGCGCTCAGTTCGACGCCGACCCACTTGCCGAAATGGTCGGACGAGCGGCGCAGGTCGACCGCGACGTCGAACACCGCACCGCGCGCGACGCGCACCAGTTTGCCCTGGGCACCGGGGTTCTGGACGTGAAGGCCGCGCAGTACGCCCTTTTGCGAATGGCTGTGATTGTCCTGCACGAACGTGAGGTCGAGCCCGTTCTGCGCGAACACCGCCTCGTTCCAAGTTTCCATAAAGAAGCCGCGCGCATCGCCGAACACGCGCGGTTCGACGATCAGCACGCCGGGCAGCTCGGTTTCGATGACCTTCACGAAAGCACCGGCCGTTCCAGCAGTCGCAGCAGGTATTCGCCATAGCCCGATTTGCGCAGCGGCTCCGCGATGCGGCGCAATTGCTCGTCGTCGATGAAGCCACGCCGCCACGCGACCTCTTCGGGACAGGCGATCTTCAGGCCCTGTCGCTCTTCGGTGATGCGCACGTAGCTTGCCGCATCGAGCAGCGAGGCATGGGTGCCGGTGTCGAGCCAGGCGAAGCCGCGTCCCATGATCTCGACCGAGAGGTTCCCTTCCTCGAGATAGGATCGGTTGAGATCGGTGATCTCCAGCTCGCCGCGCGGCGAGGGCTGGAGGT
>JBARZK010000175.1:0-37063 GCA_049649965.1 Erythrobacter sp. | reverse complement strand
GGGCAGGCGAGAGCGTGTCCTCCATGATGGGCATCCCGCTGCGCGAGGCGCGCGAAAGCTTCGAACGCGAGTATCTCAGTATCCAGATCCGCCGGTTCTCGGGCAATATCTCGAAAACGGCGACCTTCATCGGAATGGAGCGATCGGCACTCCACCGTAAGCTCAAGCTGCTTGGAATGGCCGACCGGCGCCCCGGCCAGCGCAAGGATTAGCCCGCGCCATATCCCCGATTTACGCCGTTTTCGGAACGATCGAGGCATCTCGATCATTGCGGAACCGGTGGGTCAGCCCCAAATGTCTTTCAAACTAGGCGCGTCCCGGGTCGCGCGTGCCTAGTCGGTACATGCGGACCGCGCGGGCGGCCGCCAACTAAGGGATAATCTCAATGTCCAGCGGCCGTACTCTTTCCATGCGCAACCGATCGCCCGAGGATGGCGAAACGGCCAAGCCTGCAAGAGCGTCGGACGGCGCGCCGCAGGGGAAGGGCGGGAACCTGCAGGATGCGTTTCTCAATCTGCTGCGCAAGAACCGTACCCCGGTGACGATGTTCCTGGTCAAGGGCGTGAAGTTGCAGGGGATCGTCACCTGGTTCGACAACTTCTCCATCCTGTTGCGCCGCGATGGTCAGTCCCAGCTGGTCTACAAGCACGCGATTTCCACCATCATGCCCGGCGCGACGATCGATCCCGACCAGTTCGCCAGCACCTCCGCGAATGCCAAGCAGAAAGTGTTGCAGGACGTGTTCCTGAGCCGGGTTAGCGAAGCCGGTGTGCAGGTGACCATGTTCCTCGTGAACGGCGTGATGCTGCAAGGCCGCATTGCCGCTTTCGACCTGTTCTGCATGCTGCTGGAACGCGATGGCAGCGTTCAGCTCGCCTACAAGCACGCGGTCTCCACCATCCAGCCCGCCGGCCATGTCGACCTCAGCGACGAGGGCGAACCGGCAGGCAACGGACGCGGCAGCGCGGATGACGAAGAAGATGGGGCCGCAAGCTGAGCTTCGACGATGACCTGATGGACGAGGTGACGCGCGGAGCGCGGGCGCTGGTCCTGTGTCCGGACGTGCGACAGTTTACCTACGACCTCGACGCCGACGAACGCCTGGCGGAGGCGGAGGGGCTTGCGCTCGCGATCGGGGTAGAAATCCAGCACTCCGCGATCCTGCCGGTGCGCCAGATGCAGCCGAACACGCTGTTCGGTTCTGGCCAGGTCGAGAACATCGCGGTCTGGTGCGAACAGTACGAGTGCGAACTCGTCATCGTCGACGGGGCGCTATCCCCGATCCAGCAGCGCAACCTCGAGGACCGGCTGAAGCGCAAGGTCATCGATCGCACCGGGCTCATCCTCGAGATTTTCGGAGAGCGCGCGGCGACGGCCGAAGGGCGTTTGCAGGTCGAGCTTGCCCATCTCGACTACCAGCAAAGCCGCCTCGTCCGCAGCTGGACCCACCTTGAAAGGCAGCGCGGCGGCTTCGGCTTCCTCGGTGGCCCGGGCGAAACCCAGATCGAGGCCGACCGCAGGATGATCGGCCAGCGCATGGCGAGGCTGCGCCGCGAACTGGAGCAGGTGCGCAAAACCCGCGCTCTTCACCGCGAACGGCGGGGAAGGGCGCCTTGGCCGGTAATCGCGTTGGTCGGGTACACCAATGCCGGCAAGTCGACCCTGTTCAATCGCCTCACCGGCGCGGAGGTGATGGCCGAGGACCTGCTGTTCGCCACTCTCGATCCCACCATGCGCGCGATCAGCCTGCCGGGCGTCGAAAAAGCCATCCTGTCCGACACGGTCGGCTTCATCTCGGACCTGCCGACCCAGCTCGTTGCGGCATTCCGCGCCACGCTGGAGGAAGTGACGGGGGCCGACATAATCCTTCACGTGCGGGACATTTCCAACCCGGCCCATGCGGCGCAGAAAAAGCAGGTTATGGACGTACTGGGCGATCTGGAGGTCGTCGATCCGGAAACCGGATACGGCGATATTCCCATCCTGGAGGTCTGGAACAAGACGGACCTGCTGGGCGAAGAGCGACGCGCGGAACTGCACGAAGCAGCGGCGGCTCAGGACGCGGTGCTGCTATCTGCGGTCGATGGAGACGGTATCGACGATCTCGAGCGACGGATCGGCGAAATGCTGACAGCGCGTGCGGAGGAGGTCACGTTCACCGTTCCTGCAAGCGATGGGCGCAGGATCGCGTGGCTCCACGCGCATGGCGATGTGATCGCTGACGAAGAAGCGCCCGACGAAAGCAACAGGCCGCAGCGCCGCCTGACCGTTCGGCTCAACCCCAAGGAACTGGGGCAATACGAAACCTTGTGAGGCCCGGGCTCGCTAGGTCTCGCTGCCCTTGACCTCTTGCCACAGCGCCTCCTTCGCATCGAGCGACAGATCGGCGAAACCTTCTCCAGCGAGCGCTTCCATGCCGCGAAAGCGCCGTTCGAACTTCACATTCGCGGCGCGCAGGGCGTCTTCGGCGGCGATGCCGTGTGCGCGTACGAAGTTGACGGCGGCAAACAGTAGATCGCCCGCTTCCTCGACCTTCTCCTGGTCTGAGGATGCCGTTTCAAGTTCCACGATTTCCTCAAGAATCTTCGCGCGCGGACCCGCCGGGTCGGGCCAGTCGAACCCGATCCGCGCCGCGCGTTTTTGCAGCTTCTGGGCGCGTAGGAGCGCGGGCAGGGCGATGGCCACGCCGTCCAGGGCGCCGGTTTCGCCCTTAGCCGTCCGTTCGCCTTCCTTGATCGCCTCCCAGCGCGCTTCGCCCATCGTGCCGTCCTGCGTTCCGAAGATATGCGGGTGGCGCGATTCCATCTTATCGGAGATGGCGGTCGCGACATCGTCGAACTGGAAATGGCCGAGCTCTTCCGCCATGCGGCTGTGAAACACGATCTGCAGGAGGAGATCGCCGAGCTCGTCTTTCAGGTCGCGCATGTCGGCGCGCTCGATGGCGTCGGCAACCTCGTAGGCTTCTTCGATAGTGTATGGCGCGATGCTGTCGAAGTCCTGCGCGCGATCCCATTCGCAACCACGCTCGGTATCGCGCAACCGCGCCATTACGGAGATGAGCCGGTCGATGGGCTTGTCGGGGACGTTATCGCTCATGCCTAAACGGTCTCGGCGCTGGAATGATAATATATATTATGTAAAATAATGAAGGTCAGGCTGAGCATCGAGATCACCTTGGCAATCCTGCTCCCAGCAGGTCCACCAAGAGGTAAAGACCGCCGAAGATCGCCAACCAGATCAGCGAAAGCTGCAGGATGCGGCTCCAGCCGAGGCGAAAGCTGGCGAGCGCGCTTCCGGCGAGGATCAGCCAGCCGATCAGCGCCACGATCGAGATGATTGCGCCTTCGCTCATGCTGCCATCTCCAGACCGTCGAAACCGACCGTAACGCCGTCCGGCACTTCGCCGCACAGGGTTTCATAGTCCATGCTCTTGTCGAGATGGCTTAACACCAGATGCCCCGCACCGCAGCGTTCGAACAGTTCGATCGCCATTGCCAGGTTCGCATGCGTAGGATGCGGATCGCGTCGAAGGCAATCGCTTACCAGAATGTCGACGCCATCCATAAGTTCGACCATTTCTTCGGAAATAGCGCTAAAATCAGTGGCATAGGCTATGGACTTACCATCGGCTTCGAACCGATAGGCTGTCGTTTCTCCTGGTCCGTGCTCCATTTGGCACCATTCTATGCCGAAGCCGGCAACAATCTTCAGCCGGTCCAAGGTGTCGAGGCTGACGATCGTCGGATATCCGTCCTGTCCAGCGAAAACGTAGCCGAAACGCTGGCGTAGCCGCCTGACTGTTTCGGTCGAGGCATAGCCCGGAATGGGACCGCCACGTCCATATCGCAGGACGCGAAGATCGTCGATCCCGTGGCAGTGGTCGGCATGATCGTGGGTCCAGACCACGCCATCGATGCGGTCGATCCGGTTGGCGAGCAGCTGCGAGCGGCAGTCGGACGAAGTGTCGACCAGCAGACGCTTGCCCTCCGCGCTTTCCACGATGATCGATACGCGCGTGCGCCGGTTGCGCGGTTCATTCGGGTCGCAATCGCCCCAATCGCCGGCCCCATCGGGCCCGCCGACACGGGGCACGCCCGTAGACGTTCCCGATCCCAGCATGATGAGCTTCACAGGTGCGCCTTCTTGAAAAGGCGGGAAAAGTTCGCGGTGGTCTGTTCGGCCAGTCGCTCCGGTTCGACACCGCGCAGTTCCGCTACGAACCGGGCCGTGTCCGCAACGAAAGCGGGCTCGCAGCTCTTGCCGCGATGCGGGACGGGGGCGAGGAAAGGGCTGTCGGTCTCGACGAGCAGTCGGTCCTCGGGAATGATCTTGGCCGTCTCTTGCAAGTCCTTGGCATTCTTGAAGGTAACAATCCCCGACAGCGAGATTGTCAGGCCAAGCTCGAGAACTGCGCGGCCGAATTCTTCCGACGCCGTGAAGCAGTGAATCAGCGCAGGAAAGGCACCGCGTTCCATTTCTTCACGGAGGATCGCGAGGGTATCGTCTTCGGCATCGCGCGTATGGATGATGACGGGCAATTCGGTTTCGCGCGCGACGTCGATGTGCATCCGAAAGAGGTCGGCCTGGGTCTTGCGATCCGAATGTTCGTAGAAGTAATCGAGGCCGGTTTCGCCGATGCCGATGACGCGGTCGTCGTCGGTCGCCGCCAGCAGAGTGTCCCGCGTCAGGTCGGCATGGTCGTCCGCATTGTGCGGATGGATGCCGACGCTTGCATAGACATCGGCTTCGCGCCGGGCGGTGGCGCGCACCTGTTCCCATTCGGATTGGCGGGTCGAGATGTTGAGAAACGCCCCCACCCCCGCTTCTCGCGCACGATCGAGCGCCGCATCCTGGTCTTCGACGAGACCTTCGTATTCGAGGTGACAGTGACTATCGACCAGCATCATGCCGCTTCGCCTTCGGGTTCGGGCAGTTCGAGCCGCGGGAAGATCGGAGTGGGCTTGCCGATCGCGAACCCGCTATCCGCCAGTCGTGCGAACCAATCGGGATCGTCGAGGAAAGCATAATCGCGCTCGCCGGCAGGGATGCCAAGCTGGTCGAGCAATTCGCCGGCCTTCGTCGGCACGACGGGCTGGATCGCTATGGCCAGATCGCGCAGCGCCACGAACAACGTCAGCAACACCGATCGCATGCGTTCGGGGTCGGTCTTCTTGAGCGCCCACGGTGCCTGCTCGTCGACATACTGGTTGCAGGTATAGACAGCGCGGAGCCAGGCCTCGATCCCGGTCGAGAAAGCCAGCGCTTCGAATTCGCTCGGCAGGGTTTCGCGACACGCCTTTCTGACTTCGCCGAGCAGGTCTTCGTCCACCTGCGCCTTGTCGAAGGGTGCGATGGCGCCATCGAGGTTCTTGGCGATCATCGAGAGGGTTCGCTGCGCGAGATTGCCGAAACTGTTCGCAAGTTCGGCATTTGCCCTGTTTACAATGGCTTCGGGAGAATAGCTGCCATCCTGTCCGAACGCGACTTCGCGCATCAGGAAGTAGCGCAGGGGATCGACGCCGAACCGGTCAGCCAGCTCCAGCGGATCGGTGACATTGCCGAGCGACTTCGATTCCTTCTGTCCCCGGTTCAGCAGAAAGCCGTGTCCGAAAACCTTTTTCGGCACCGGCAGGTTCGCGCTTATCAGGAAGGCGGGCCAGTAGATCGTGTGGAACCGCACGATGTCCTTGCCGATGAGGTGCAGGTCGCAGGGCCAGAAGTCCTGCATCTCGCGCGTGTCGTCGGGAAAGCCGAGGCCGGTCAAATAGTTGGTGAGCGCATCGACCCAGACATACATGACGTGATCGTCGCTGCCCGGCACTTTCACGCCCCAGTCGAAGCTGGTGCGGCTGACCGAAAGATCGCGCAGCCCCTGTTCGACGAACGCGATCATCTCGTTGCGGCGGCTCGCGGGTTCGAGAAAGCCCGGCGTCTTCAGCAGGTCGAGCAGCTGGTCCTGATAGCGCGAGAGGCGGAAGAACCAGCTTTCCTCGACAGTCCATTCGACCGGGGTGTCTTGCGGGGAAAGCTTCTGCCCCCCTTCCCCTTCGACCAGTTCGCTTTCGTCGTAATACGCCTCGTCGCGGACCGAATACCATCCTTCGTAGCGATCGAGGTAGAGGTCGCCCGAGGCCTCCATTCGCCGCCACATCTCCTGGCTGGCGCGATGGTGACCCTCTTCGACGGTGCGGATGTAGCGATCGTACGAAATATCAAGTCGATCGTCCATCTGCCGGAAATGGCCCGACATTTCGTCGGCCAGGTCGCGCGGAGTGCGGCTCTGCTCCTCGGCCTTTCGCGCCATCTTCAGGCCGTGCTCGTCCGTCCCGGTCTGGAACCGCACGCGTCGCCCGCGCAGCCGCTGGAACCGGGCGATGACGTCTGCCGCAATGGCCTCGTAGGCATGGCCGATATGCGGCCGACCGTTGGGGTAATTGATAGCGGTGGTGATGTAGAACGGGGCGTCGCCGCGAGCAGGGTTGGGCGTTTCAGACATGGGCTGGCTCGCTAGCCGGGGCCGCGCGGGTGAGCAAGGTGCCGATTTCCAGCACGAGCAGCCCGGTGTCGAAATTGTAGGTCGGCATGTCGCGCGCCAAAGCGACCAGATCGGCGTGAACGTCCGCCAGTCGGGCACGCTGCGCGTTGTCGGCGGCGTGGCGTGCGGACTGTGCGACGATCCCCTGCGCCAGCTGGATCACCGCCGTTACGCGATTCCGGTCGGCGCGCGGGCCGACCAGCCTGGCGAACTCGCCGCGAAGCTTGAGATCCCGGTCCCCACGCGCGACGAGATTGCGAACCAGTCCGGAAACGGGGGCGAGGTCCTGCTCCAGAAAGCGACGCGCTGCCCCGAACGACCCTTCCGCGGCGCGCACCGCCGCTTCGCGCGCTTCGTCGCTCGCCGTCGCATCTGCGCTCGCCAGCATGGCGTCGATCTGCCGATCGGTCAGGATGGGTATGCGCAGCATCCGGCAGCGCGAGCGGATGGTCGGGAGGAGCCGCGCGGGGCGATGCGCGACGAGGATGAAATACGTGCCGGCCGGCGGTTCCTCGAGACTCTTGAGCAAAGCGTTGGACGCGCCCGTCTCCATGTCGTCTGCCGGATCTACGATCACGACGCGGCGGTCGCCGAGCGTCGGGCGCGTGGTCAGGCGGCGCTGCATGGCGCGGACCTGGTCGACCCGGATGCTGCGAGCCCGTTCGAACGGTTTGCCGTCGGCCGCCGCTTTCTCCGCCTTCTTGTCCTTGGGGCCGTGGGTGAGGACGATGATGTCGGGGTGTTCCGCCATGCCTGCGCCCTCCGTCCCGCCATCGACCAGTTCGCGGGCCGCGGCCGAGGCGAAGTCGCGTTTGCCAAGGCCGCCTTTGCCTGCGACGATCCAGCCGTGATGCATGCGCTGGCCGGCGAGCGCCGAGCGCCACTCTTGCCAGGCCTTTGCATGGTTGGGCCAGACATCGGATGCCGGGCGCTCGGGGGGTGTATCGCTCACGCCTCGACCTCTTCGAGCAGCGGCGCGATGGCGGCGAGCACGCGGTCGTGGACCTGCTGCTCCGATCCGTGCGCATCGACGACCGCCCATTCCGCAGGCGCTTCGTGCGCAAGGCGAGCGAAGGTGCGCGACACCTCGGCGTGGTAATCCGCCCCGCGCCCCCCGATCGCGTCGAACCGGTCGCCGTCTCGTGCGGCAAGCCGATCGCGCTGCGCCTGTTGATCGAGTTCCAGAAGGATGGTCAGATCGGGACGCAGGCTCTCGCTGCCGAATGCGTGAAGATCGACGATCGCCCTGTCGCCCAGCCCGCCTGCACCGCCCTGATAGGCCCGGCTCGAATCGACGAACCGGTCGCACACGACCCAGCGGCCTGCTTCGAGTGAAGGTCGAACTAGGGTCGCGACATGGTCCGCCCTTGCGGCGGCGAATAGCAGCGCTTCGGCCCGGCTGCCCCACCCTTCACCCGGAGGATCGAGCAGAAGCGCACGGATCGCTTCGGCGCCGGGGGTTCCGCCCGGTTCGCGCGAGACCGCGACGTCCAGTCCGCGTCGGCCCAGGGCGTCGGCCAGCCGGCGCGCCTGGGTGGATTTTCCCGTGCCCTCCCCACCTTCGAACGCGATGAAGCGGCCTTTTCTAGGAGCGCCGCTCACCCGAACCAGCCGAAAAAGCCGTTGCGGATCCGGGCGAAGAAGCCCGCTTCCTCGACCGCGTCCGCCGCGTAGAGGGGGATGGTCGCATCATCGAGGCCGGGCACTTCGACACGCAAGGTCGCGATGCGCGCGCCCTCCTCGATGGGCGCGCGAAGGGGGCCGTCATAGGAAATGCTGGCGACGATCTCCCCGGCATGGCCGCTCGGAACGTTTACCACGACCGCGTCGCGGGTGCGCAGGCCGACCGAACGGGCCGCGCCGTCCTGTACCCTCGCTTCGTCGACGACCTGATCGGGCCCGAACAGACGCTCCCGGTCGAAGGCTTCGAACCCCCATTCGATATAGCGCCGTGCCGCTCGATCGCGCACGCGCCCTTGCGGGGAATTCGCCACCACCATCACCAGCCGCTGCCCATCGCGCTGGGCGGTGCCCAGAAAGCCGAAGCCCGCTTCGTTGGTGTAGCCCGTCTTTATCCCGTCGGCGCCGCGAATGCGGCCGAGCAGCGGATCGTGATTGCGCTGTTCGATGTCGTTGTACACGTAGGTGGGGTGGCCGATATACTGGCGGAACTTCTCGGGATGCCGGGTCACCAGCCCCTGCGCCAGCGTGACGAGGTCGCGCGCCGTCACGAAGGTCGCGCCCTCGTCCGGCCAGCCATTGGGCGTCCCGAAATGGCTGTTTTCCATGCCCAGCGCCCGCGCTCGCGCGTTCATCCCCTCGACCCATTGCTCGATCGAACCGGCGGCCCCTTCGGCCAGCACGGCCGACCCGTCATTGGCCGAGACGTTGGCGATCCCGTAAAGGAGGCTGGCGACCGTTACCTCGTCCTTGGCGCCCAGCCACATGGTCGAACCCTTGCCCTTCCATTCGCGCCACGTTTCCGGGCGCAAGGTGTAGGTTTGGCGAGGGTCGATCCGCCCTTCCTCGATCAGTTCGAAGGCGTGAAACAACGTCATCGTCTTGGTGATCGATGCGGGGACGAAGCGCCGGTCGGGATGGCGGGCGTGGAGCACCTGTCCGCTCGTCACGTCGACGAGCAGCGCAATCGGCGCGTCCTGCGCAGATGGAACCTGCGGTTCGGGTTGCGCCTGCGCGTTGGCCGTCGGGTTCAGCGTAAACGCCGCGGCCACGGCGATCACGCCGAACGCAAGTCCGCGCTGGTGCGTATTCTTCGATCCGAGCATCATGTTGCGCTCCATATCGCGGAGCGCGCTGCTTGGCGAGTTTGCCTTTGGCTTCAGTTCGCCACTTCATCGGCCAGAAGGCCGACGCTCATCGCGTAATAGTTGGAGCAATTGTATTCGAGGATCACGCGGTAATTGCCGGTAAGCAGCCATGCGGGCGCACCGGGCCCATCGGGCTGGAAGAGGGAGACCAGCGTATCGCCCGGAAGCGGGCGCTGGGGCTGGACTCCGAGCGCTCGCCATTCTTCGACCGTCATCCAGCGGCTGTGACGTTCGTGCACGCGCGGACAGACCGGCGCCTCGATCTCGGTGCGATAGGCATCGACATCGAACCCGCGCGGCACCGCGGCGCGCACGCCCCACGGTTGCCCGGTGCGCCACCCGGCATCGCGGAAATAGTTCGCGATCGAGGCATAGGTGTCCGCTCGGTTGGTGAAGATGTTGGCCCGGCCGTCCCCGTCACCGTCCTCTGCAAGCCTCAGATAGACCGATGGGAGGAATTGCGGGTTGCCGAAGGCGCCGGCGTAACTGCCCACCAGCTGATCGCGCGGATAGCCCTTATCCGCGACTTTCATGAGCGCGATGAATTCGTTTTCGAACAGTTCGCGCCGACGCCCTTCCCAAGCGAGCGTTGCAAGACTGCGGGAAAGATCGAAATCGCCGCGGATAGTGCCGTAATTGGTTTCGTGGCCGAAGATGGCGACGATGATTTCGGGCGGTACGCCAAATCGCTGCGATGCAGCCCGAAGGGCGGCGCTGTCGCGATTGTAGACCGTCTGCCCGCGCGAGATCCGCGTCGGGTTGACGTGCGTGTTGATATAGGGGGCCATCGCCGGATAGCCGCGCCGCGTCGGACTGCCGGGCTGTCCGCTGTCGAGCCGCAGGACCGTCTGGTTGGGTGTCAGACCGGAGGTCATGCGCGCAACGGTCGCCTCGCTCACCCCTTCGGCGCGGGCGCGAGTTCTTAACCGATCGACATAATCGTTGAACGCGATCCCGTCGCGCGCGGCAATCTGCGCCTGCGTGGGAGCGGGCGAAGCGGTGACGCCCAGCCCCAGGACGAGGCCGATGGCGAGAGCTGCCGAGGAAAATCTTTTTGCAATCATCTAAGCAATGTTACCCAAGTCACGTGAACCGGAAGTGATCGATACAGCGCGAACGCATGCGATCGCTAGTCTTTCCCGAGATGCATCGCGCACAGGTGACAAACCGGCCCCGCGCAGCTAGCGGATCGGACAGAGCGGACAGGTGGCAGAGCGGTTGAATGCACCGGTCTTGAAAACCGGCAAGGGTGCAAGCCCTTCGTGGGTTCGAATCCCACCCTGTCCGCCAGTCCGATCAGTAATGGATCGCCCGCCCGTAAGCGTCGAGCACGCTTTCGTGCATCATCTCTGACAGCGTCGGGTGCGGGAAGACGGTTTGCATGAGCTCGGCTTCGGTCGTCTCGAGCACCTTGCCGACCGTGTAACCCTGGATCAGCTCGGTCACCTCGGCACCCACCATATGAGCGCCAAGCAGCTCGCCCGTCCCTGCATCGAAGACCGTCTTGATGAAGCCCTCCGCCTCGCCGAGCGCGATGGCCTTGCCGTTGCCGATGAAGGGGAAGTTGCCGACCCGGATCTCGTGCCCCGCGTCCTTCGCCTGCGCCTCGGTCAAGCCGACGGACGCCACCTGCGGGTGACAATAGGTGCAGCCGGGTATGGCGTTGCGGTCGATCGGGTGCGGGGAGACCTCCTTGTTGCCCAGCTCGCGCGCGATCGCTTCGGCGCAGGTTACGCCTTCGTGGCTGGCCTTGTGCGCAAGCCACGGTCCGGGCGTGCAATCGCCGATCGCCCAGAGCCCTTCGGTTCTGGTGCGGCCATAGGGATCGATCTGGATGAAGCCCTTTTCCATGTCGACGAGTTCGTTGATGCCGATATCCTCGGTGTTGGCCTGGATGCCGATGGCGACGATTGCGTGGCTGAATTCGGTATCCGCCGTGTTGCCTTTGGCGTCCTTTATGGTCGCGTTCAGACCCCCTTCTGTCACCTTCAGCCCTTCAAGTCCCGCACCGGTCATCAGGGTGATCCCCTGCTTCTCGAGCGATTTGGCTAGGAAGGCGGAAACGTCCGCATCTTCGACGGGTACGATGCGGTCCAGCATCTCGACCACGGTAACGTCGCAGCCCATATCGTTGTAGAAGCTCGCGAACTCGATGCCGATGGCACCGGAGCCGATGACCAGCAGCTTGCCCGGCAATTCGGGCGGGGTCATGGCGTGGCGATAGGTCCACACCCGCTTTCCGTCCGCCGGAGCGAAAGGAAGGTCCCGCGCCCGCGCGCCGGTCGCAAGGATGACGTGTCTCGCCTCGAGCGTTTCTTCGCCCTTCTCGCCTTTCACAGTGAGCGAGGTCGGTCCGGTCATCCGCCCTTCGCCCATGTGAACCGCGATCTTGTTCTTCTTCATCAGGTGGCCGACGCCCTGGTTGAGCTGCTTCGCCACCCCTCGGCTGCGCTTCACGATGGCGTCCAGATCGGCCTCGATCTCTCCGGCGACCTTGAGGCCGTATTCGCTGGCATGGTCCATGTAGTGCTTGATTTCGGCCGATCGCAGCATCGCCTTGGTCGGGATGCAGCCCCAGTTGAGGCAGATACCGCCAAGGTTCTCGCGCTCGACGATCGCGGTCTTCAGCCCCAACTGGGCGCATCGGATGGCGGACACATAGCCCCCCGGTCCGGACCCAAGTACGATGACGTCGTAAGTGGCTGACATTACGCTATTTCCTCTTTCGAAATCCTACAGGATGGAACAGGTGGAACACGGTCCTGGGGGCAAAATTGCCGCTTTTGCGACTGCCGGCATCTGGTGCGATCGGTGGGCGGACGAACAATCGCGGCATTGCTGTCCCGTGGCATGAACCGGGCGTGGTAGGAAACCGCTCACGCTGCGTTCTCTGCAACTCGGCGCGGACGGTCCTTTTCGTCGAGCAGTACGAATTTGAACATGCCCTGGCTGACGTCCATCGTCGCGTCGCCATTGCGTTCGCGCCCGATGCCTTGCGCGCTTATGGTGAGCGAGGTCCTGCCGATGGCGACGACTTCGCAATAGACGCTGAGTTCGTCGCCGACCTGCATCGCGCCGGGAAAGGTGAAGTCGCTGGCATGGACCACCACCGCCTTGCCCTGCCCCACCCGACTTGCCAGAGCGCCCGCGCCCAATGCCATCTGCGCCATCAGCCACCCGCCGAACACTCCGCCATACGGGTTGAGATCGGTCGGCATCGCGGTGGCGCGGATCATCAGTTCGCCGTCAGCCATGGAGCGTCTTCCGCGCGGGCCGGACGATCCACAGCCATCCCAGCAGCGCGAAGGTGTTGGCGGCTATCAGGCAGGGCAGGCCAAACGCGTAAAGGCCGAACAGGTCGCCCAGCAACGCGGCCGTGAGCGCAAGAACGGCTCCGGCGAGATTGGCGATCAGGAAAACGAGACCCGGCCTACGCAGCAATTCCCGCCGGGCGAGCCAGTATACCAGCCCGGCGACGGGAAGCCCGACCCCGAAGCTGCCGATCAGCGCGACGTAGAGAAACGCGATTCCGTAGGAACCGTCATTCGACAGAAAGGTCGCAGGAACCAAAGCCGCCAAGGCAGCCGCAGCAGCTATCGCAAGCGACTTGCCGACTATGGCAAGGGTCACACCACCAGCCCCATCGGGTTCTCGCACAAGTGCTTGATCGCCTCCATCAATTGCGCCCCGTCGGCTCCATCGATGGCGCGGTGATCGAAGCTGCCGCTCGCGCTGAGGACGGTGGCGGGCTGGACTTCGCCATCGACGATGAACGGCACCTTCTGTCCTGCACCAACCGCGAGTATCATTCCCTGTGGCGGGTTGATCACTGCGTCGAACTGCTTGATGCCGAACATCCCGAGATTGGAAAGACTGGCCGTGCCGCCCTGATATTCGTGCGGTTGCAATTTACCCTCGCGTGCCTTCTCGGCCAGCGCCTTCATTTCCTTCGAGATCTGGGCCAGCCCCTTGGTATCCGCCTCCGCGACGATCGGGGTTATCAGGCCGCTGGGCGCTGCCACGGCTACGGAGATATCCGCCCGCGAATATCGCCGCATCGTGTCGCCGTGATAGCTGACATTGCACTGCGGCACCCGCATCAGGGCGCGGGCCAGCGCCTTGATCAGCAGGTCGTTCACCGACAGCTTCACCCCGTCGGGTTCGAGGCTTTCGTTGAGCTGCTTGCGTAGGTCGAGCAGCGGGTCGAGCCGGATGTCGATGGTGAGATAGTAATGCGGAACGGTCTGCTTGCTCTCGGTCAGGCGCCGGGCGATGACCTTGCGCACGTTCGAAAGTTTCTCTTCCTCGTAGGGCGCGCCGGTATCGGGGGTCTCCTGCGAAGGTGCGCCCTGCGGACGGTCGCCTTTCGCAGCGGGCGCCGCTTCGCCGGGCTCGAAATTCTCGACGTCGCTCTTGACGATCCGGCCGTTCGGACCCGAACCCTTGACCGCCGCCAGGTCGATCCCCTGCTGTTCGGCCATCCGCCGCGCGAGGGGTGAGGCTACGATACGCTCGCCAGCGTTAGCGGAAGGGGCTGCGCTGGGCTCATCCGTGTCCTTCGCACTATCGGTCTTTGCCGGAGCGGCTTGCGTGCCACCTTCCCCGATCATGCCTTCGACATCGCCCTTGGTGATTTTGCCATTGGGCCCCGTTCCCTCGACAGAGGCGAGGTCGATGCCGTTGGCATCGGCCAGCTTTCGAGCGCTGGGGCTTGCGGGCGGCCCGTCCTTCGGCGTCGGAGCGGGAGACGGTGCAGGGCTCGCTTCCTTCTCCGCAGGCTCATCGGCGGCGGGCTTCTCCGCCTTGTCCGTTTCGGGAGCGCTCACCTCGTCCACGTCTTCACCTTCTTCCGCCAGCATCGCGATGACCGCGCCAACCGCGACATTCTCGGTCCCGTCCTCGATCACGATCTCGGCCAGCGTTCCTTCGTCGACCGCTTCGAATTCCATCGTCGCCTTGTCGGTCTCGATCTCGGCCATGATGTCGCCGGAAGAAATCGTATCGCCGACTTTCACCAGCCATTTGGCAAGAGTGCCCTCTTCCATGGTGGGCGACAAAGCGGGCATCTTGATTGCGATTGCCATGGTTCGGCTTCCTCAGGTCTCGCACGGGGCACTGCCCCCGAACACGGGTGCCGCTTTGGCTGATAGCGCATGACGGGGCAAGGGTCGGAAAATGCTAGGTCGGCGGCCGACCTTGCCAAACGGTGTCCGAAGCCGGATAGCGTAAACAAGGGAAGCGGCCCGGGGCGAGGCCGTGAATGAAAAGGGCCGCGCCATGCGCACATTCCTGGTCATCACCGACGAAACGGAAGAGGCGCGCAGTGCGTTGCGCTACGCTGCCCGGCGGGCGGTGCAGGTCGACGGGGCAGTGCACATCCTGGCCCTGGTGCGACAGCAGAACTTCAACGCGTTCGGGACGGTTCAGGCCACCATCGAACAGGAGGCGCGCGACCGGGCCGAGATGCTGGCGCACGGCGTCGCCGGCAACCTGCTGGTCGAAAGCGGCATCATGCCGACGATCTCCGTCAAGACCGGCGACGGCGACAGGATCGTCAGTGAGTACCTTGAGCACCATCCCGAAGTCGCCGCTCTCGTGCTGGGTGCTGCGAAGGCGCGTGGCGCGCCCGGTCCGCTGGTGACGCATTTCGCCGCGCACGCCGGGGAGTTGCCGTGCCCGGTCTACATCGTCCCGTCCGAATACGACGAACGCGACAGCGATCACGAGGCCTGAAGCTTACGGGCTACTGTAAAGGCAGGAGCACGCAAGCTCAGGTCAGGGTGCCGCGAGCCGGGTAATCCTTCTTGTCGATGAAATCGATCGCCTCGAGCAGTTCGTCCAGCGGCGGCCGGGCGAACGGCGCGTTCTGCACGCTGGCATAGTACAGCGTACCGTCCGGCCTGACGAGAAAGACAGCCGGCTCGGAGAACTTGTCCGGCTCGTCGCTGCCCTCGCGCTTTTCGGAGATATACAGGCCCCATTCCCGGGCCTTTTCTTCGCTGAGGTCATAGGCCAGCGGCACATCGCCGGTGTCCCATTCCTTGTCGATGACGCAGGCCTGTTCCTTGTCGTCCATGGAAACCGACACGACGTTGACGCCGCGCGATGCGAAATCCCGCAAATGCTTGGACAGCTCTCCCAGGTATTTCTTGCAGATCGGGCAGTGCTTGCCGCGATAGAACACCACGAGCGTGAACTTTTCGGGGTCTTGTTGCGAGAGTTCGTAGCGCGCATCGATGGTGAGCGGCAGGTCGAGTTCGGGCACTTTCTGGCCGGGCTTGAGCATTCTGGGGGGTCTCCTTTGCTGGATCAATGAATGCCCAGCCGACCTGTTCCAGCTCACTTCTTGCGGCGGCCCTGATGTCGGATATTGCCGGGGCGCCCGCGTTTCCCGGCGGAATACTTGCCCTGCTTTCGCTGTCCCTTGCTCGGCGGCCCGCCCCGCTTCGGCCCCTTTGCCGGTCGTCCGCCGCGCGCATCGATCGCTTCGCCTTCGGCATCGACGGGTACGAGTTTCATACCACCCGTAAGCGGGTTGGCTTCTGCCAGTTTGAGCTTCAGGCGGTCGCCAGCGGCATAGCTCGTCCCGCTTTTCTCACCGACCAGTTTCTGCGCCGCCTCGTCGTGGCGGAAATACTCGTCGCCAAGCGTCGAGATCGGCACGAGACCGTCCCCGCCCAGACCGACGATCGTGGCGAAGAAGCCGAAGCCTTGCACCCCGGTGATGCGCGTGTCGAACGTCTCGCCAACGCGTCCTGAAAGCCATGCGGCGACATACCGGTCGATCGTGTCGCGCTCCGCCTCCATCGCGCGCCGCTCGGTCTGGCTGATCGCGTCCGACACTTCCTGCAGGCTGGCGCGATCCTTGTCGGAAAGCCCGGTCTTCTCGGGAATGTCATCCTTGGGCGCGGGCTGTTCGAGCTTGTAGGCGTCGACCAGCGCACGGTGGACCAGCAGGTCGGCATAGCGGCGGATGGGCGAGGTGAAATGGGCATAGGAGCCAAGGGCCAGACCGAAATGCCCGGCGTTGGCGGGGCCGTAATAAGCCTGCATCTGGGTGCGCAGCACAGCCTCCATGACCTGCGCTTTCTCGGCTTCGTCGGTGACATCCTTCAGGATCCGGTTGAACAGGCCGGGCGTGACGACCTGGCCGAGCGCCAGCTTACGATCCATCGTGCCGAGGTAATCGCGCAGCGCTATCAGCTTTTCGCGGCTCGGCGTTTCGTGGACGCGATAGACGACCGGGGCGGTCTTCGCCTCCAGCGCCTTTGCCGCAGCGACATTGGCGGCGATCATGAAATCCTCGACAACGCGATGCGCATCGAGCCGTTCGCGCACTGCGATTTCGGCAATGCGGCCATCATCGCCCAGCACCACGCGTCGTTCGGGCAGTTCGAGTTCGAGCGGGTCGCGCTTGCTCCGCGCGGCGGCAAGCAGTTTCCAGGCGCCCCACAGATGGTTCAGGTATTCCGGTGCCTCGCCGCCGTCGATGTTCGCCTGCGCGTCTTCATAGGCGATATTGTGGTGGATGCGGACAATTGCGCGGGTGAAGCGCGGCTTCCCGACCTTTCCTTCGGCATCGATATGGAAGTGACAGGCCATCGCCGCGCGGTCCTCGTCCTCGACAAGCGAGCAGACGTCGGCTGAAAGCACTTCGGGCAGCATCGGGACGACGCGGTCGGGGAAATAGACGGAGTTGCCCCGTTTCCTTGCCTCTCGGTCGAGCGCGCTGCCGGGGCGGACGTAGAACGAGACATCGGCAATCGCGACCACCGCGTCATAGCCGCCCTGCCCGTCCGGCTTCGCCCAGATGGCGTCGTCATGGTCGCGCGCATCGGCGGGATCGATCGCGACGATGGGCAGGTCTCGCAGATCCTCGCGCTTGTCCTTCGACAGGTCGAGTGTCGCAACGTTCTGCGCATCTTCGATCACTTCATGCGGGAAGGTGTGCGGAATGCCATGCTTGGCGATCGCGATCATCGAGAAACTGCCCGGCGCAAGCGGATCGCCGACCACCTCCACCACCTTCAGACCCGAACGCTCGCTGCGCCCGGTCCGCTCGGCGAGGACCAGTTGGCCATCTTCCGCTTCCCCGAGATCGCTGATCGGGGAGGAGCGACGTATGCTTTTCTCGATCGGGGCGAGCCAGGGCTTCCCGCTGCCATCGATCTCGACTACGCCGAGCAGACCCTCGGTTCGGGCGGGCAGTTTCTTGATCGGAAAGGCCAACCAGTCGCCGCCGCGCTCCTCGGTGCGCGAGAGCACGCGGTCGCCACGCTTGAGCGCGGGCAGGCGCTTGCCCCCCTTGCCCCGGTTTTCCTTGATCGTGAGGCGCGGCGGCTTCTCCGGCGCACCAGGGGCCCAGGTGTCGGGAATGGCGATCGCCTCGCCGTCCTCGATCTCCACGACCCGCAGGACCGTAACTTTCGGGATGCCTCCCATGCGGTGGTAAGCGGTTTTCTTCCCGTCGATCAGGCCCTCTTCGGCCATGTCCTTGAGCAGGCGTTTGAGCGCGATCTTCTCCTGACCCTTCAGCCCGAATGCCTTCGCGATCTCGCGCTTGCCGGCGGGGGTGTCGGAAGTCTCGATAAATTCGAGAACCTGCTGCTTGGTCGGAAGCCCTTCGGCTGGTTTTCTGTGCGCCATCGCCCGCCCCTACCCGTTCGCCCGCAACGTGTCGAAGGGCGAAATGGCAGACGGGCAGAGGCTATCGCGCGTCATCAGTAAGCGCGCGCCACCAGAATCCGCTCCACCGCCGGCTCTCCGGTAAAAATGCAGTTGCCGTCGGCCGGATCGGAATCCTTCGGCACGTTGCGGAAGGTGAGCTTTTGGGACTTGAGCTGTTCGACGACGTCGTCGAGCGCCTTGCCGGTCGGCTTCGACCACTGCACCTCGACCCATCCCGGGTACTTCCCGTTCGAAGCGAAGAAGTCGACAACATCGTCCCAGGTGCCGAGCCCACGGGTAATGTTCGCATCGCGGCGCTCGCGCGCCCGTTCGAACAGGGAAGCCTGGACGTCTTCCAGAAGTGTCGGAACATCGTCGATGAATTGCGCGCGCTGGATGAAGCGGGTCGCGAGCTTGCCGTTTTCGGCATTCCACAATTCGTCGCGGCGGATCAGCGCAACCTGCCCGTTTTCCATGTCACGCGGCCCGACTTCGCAGATCAATGGCGCACCCTTGCGAACCCAGTCCCAGCGCTTGGCCGATGCCTTTCCGGGCTTCAGGTCGAGCAGCACGCGAACCGGCTCTCCAAGCCCCGTTTGCGCGCCAAGGCTCGCTTTCAGTTCCTCGCAATACGCGATCAGGTCCTTGTCCTCGGGCTTGTCGCGCAGCATCGGCAGGATCACGACCTGATGCGGAGCGATGCGAGGCGGCACGCACAGGCCGTCGTCGTCGCCATGGGTCATGATGATGCCGCCGACGAGGCGCGTGGAAGTGCCCCAGCTGGTGGTGTGGCAGAACTGCGCAGTGCCCTCGTGATCCTGGTAGCGAATGTTCGCGGCCTTGGCGAAGTTGGTGCCGAGATAGTGGCTCGTTCCCGCCTGCAACGCCTTGCCGTCCTGCATCATGGCCTCGATCGACCACGTTTCGTCCGCGCCCGGAAAGCGCTCGTTCTCGGGCTTCTCACCGGCGATCACCGGAAGCGCGAGATCTTCTTCGACGCAGGCGCGATACATCTCGAGCGCACGATGCGTTTCCGCAAGCGCATCTTCACGGCTCGCATGCGCGGTATGGCCTTCCTGCCACAGGAACTCGCTGGTGCGCAGGAACATCCGGGTCCGCATTTCCCAGCGCACGACGTTGCTCCACTGGTTGAGCTTGAGCGGCAGGTCGCGCCAGCTTTGCACCCACCGCGCCATCGCATCGCCAATAATCGTTTCCGATGTCGGACGCACGACCAGCGGCTCTTCGAGTTTCGCCTCCGGATCGGGGATGAGCCCCCCTTCACCATCGGCAATGAGGCGGTGGTGCGTGACGACCGCCATCTCCTTCGCAAATCCTTCGACATGCGCGGCCTCTCGCTCGAAGTTGGCGAGCGGGATGAAGATCGGGAAATAGGTGTTCTGAACGCCCGCCGACTTGATACGATCGTCCATGAGGCGCTGGATCCGCTCCCAGATGCCGTATCCCCATGGCTTGATCACCATGCAGCCGCGAACGCCCGATTCCTCGGCGAGATCGGCGGCGGAGATCACGGCCTGGTACCATTTGGCAAAATCGTCGGCGCGCTTCACGTCGAGCGCGTGACGAATCTTCGGGCGATTGTCGGACAAGATGTTTCCTGTTCGGATACGGATGGGGTTGGCGGGTCACGCCGGCACGGAGCGGCTGTGAAAGCGTTACTTGTCGAGCTTGTCCAGCTTCTGCTGCATGGCAGCCATCTGCTCGCGCAGAGCAGCGATCTCGTCGGTCGAACTTTCGCCCGAACCCTTGCCACCGCCCGATCCGCCCATCTTCCGTTTGGAGCCGGCCGGCATGAAGCTTTGCGCCGCGGCGCGCATCATCGCCATGTTGGTTTCGTGGATCGCGGCGAGCGGATTGTTCGACATGCCGGCATCGAACGCTTCGCGGATCTTGGCCTGGTTCTGCTGAAAGTTCTTCATGCTCGCTTCGAGATAGGACGGCATCACGCCCTGCATGGAATTGCCGTACATCCCGATAAGCTGGCGAAGGAAGCTCACCGGCAACATGTGCTGCCCGTTCGCTTCCTCATCGACGATGATCTGGGTCAGGATCGAATGGGTGATATCCTCGCCCGATTTTGCGTCGAAAACCGCAAACTCGATATCGGCTCGCACCATCGCGGCGAGATCGTCGAGCGTGATATAACTCGACGAAGCGGTATTGTAGAGCCGCCGATTGGCGTATTTCTTGATGACGACCGGATCGTCCGCCGCGCCGGTGTTTTTGCTCTTTCCTGTCATGCCGATACCCCGAATGCCGGGACGCGTGTTACGCCCGCACCCACGACCTTAGCATTTGCACAAAGTGCAGCGCAACATTTCGTGTCAGGACCGCAATCGCCGTCCAAGCGCGGTCAGCAATTCGTATTGCGAAAGAGAGCTTTGCTGCGCAGCATCGGGAAGGCTGTAAGGCACTTGCAGCCAGTCGCCCTCGGCAAGGTCGGGAGCATCCGAGAGGTCGACTACCACCATGTCCATCGAGACCTTTCCGAGCAACGGCAACCGGGCATTATCGTGAAACAGGGCTCCACCGGGTCCGCGCGACCGGAGGAAGCCGTCGGCATAGCCAAGCGAGACCGTTGCCACCGGCATCGTGCGGTCGGCGACGAACGCGCCATTGTATCCGACCGCATCGCCGACCTGCAATTTGCGGACCTGGAGGATGGCGGCTTCGACGAAGGCGACTTGCCGTAAGTGCGGCGCCATTTCCGGGCGCGGGACCCCGCCATACAAGGCCAGTCCGGGCCGGGTCAGATTGAAGGCGTATTCCGGGCCCAATGCCAGGCCGGCGCTGTTGGCGAGGCTCACCGCGCGATGCCGGACCTGCGGGATCGCATCGCGGAAGCGCGCAAGCTGGCGCGCGCTCACCGTTTCGTCGACGTCTTCGGCGGCGGAAAGGTGGCTCATCAGGACATCGACTTCGAGCGCTGCAATCGCCGGGTCTTGCAGCTCCGCAAGTGAGACGCCAAGCCGATTGATCCCGGTGTCCACCATCAGGTGGCACCGGCCGCCGCCACCAGCCTTCCAGCGTCTTGCCTGTTCGAGAGAGTTTATGACCGGGAGCGCACCGATGCTGCACGCATAGGCCACGTCCTCGTTCCGCATCGGACCGTGAAGCACCGCGACCTGCTCGGGCGCGACGTGGCGTACGACGTCGGCGACTTCGCTCCAGTGCGCGACGAAGAACGCTTTTGCGCCCGCAACACGAAGCACCGGCAGGCAGGTATCGACGCCGAGGCCGTAGCAATCGGCTTTCACCGCCGCGCCCGCATCGGCAGCGCCCGACATCGCATCGAGCGCGCGCCAGTTGTCGGCAAGCGCGTCCGTATCGATCGTCAGTCTGAGGGTGGGCGGCGGCGGTTCAGGACGCATCCGTCGCGGCGACCTCGTCAGCGAAATCGCGCGGCGGACCGCTGGGTAGCCCCCACCAGGCGACCACCACGCCGAACGCAACCACGCCCCACGTGTACCAGAGCCCCGAATAGATGTTGCCAGTGCTTGCCACGATCACCCCCGCGATCAACGGCAGGAACCCGCCAAGATAGCCGGCTCCGATGTGATAGGGGATCGACATCGAGGAATAGCGGATTTTCGGCGGGAACATCTCCGACAACAGCGCCGCGACCGATCCGTAGGTCAGCGCCGAAAGCACCCCTAGGAGAAGGAGGATCGCGACGATGCCGAGCAGGTTGGCTGCGTCCGGCTGCTGCTTGGAGAAGTCGAAACCGTAGGGCAAAAGCGCACCGCGAATTCCCGCGACCCGGGCCTCCCCGCTCTCGAACCATTCGGTCTGGATCGCAATGGGTTCGCCCGCCGCGGTCAGCGACAAGGTCCCGCTCGGGTTGAGTTCATACGGCACGCCCGAGGCGGTCAGGGTTTCCAGGATCTTGCCGCATTCGGTCTGTTCGCGATCGAACAGTTCCGCGAACGGATCGGTCTGGCATTCCGGCCCGCTCACCACGATCGGCGTTCGCTCGGCAGCTTCAGCGAGCGAGGGATTGGCAAGGCTCCCCAATCCCCAGAACGCCGGGAAAAGCAGCGCGAGCGTCGCCAGTGCCCCGATGATTATAGGCTTCTTGCGGCCCACCCTGTCCGACCACTTGCCGACGAAGATGTAAAACGTCATCGCGATCGCACCGGAGACCAGCAGGATCAGCTCCACCGTCAGATCGTCCACGTGCATCGGCCCACGCAGGAAGCTCATTCCCGAGAAGAAAGCGGTGTACCAGATCGTGGTCAGCACGCCCGTCACCCCGAACAGGGCGACGAAGATCCGCTTGGGGTTGCCGGGATAGGTAAAGCTTTCGATGAACGGATTGCCGGATGTCTCGCCAGCGGCCTTCATCGCCTGGAACACCGGGCTTTCCGACAGTTTCAGTCGCATCCACAGCGATACCGCCAGCAGCAGGATCGACAGCAGGAACGGCACGCGCCAACCCCACGCGACGAAATCGTCCGCCGGGATCAGGAAGCGGCAGGAAAGGACGACGATGATCGACAGAACGAAGCCCCCCGCTACGCTCGCCTGGATGAAGCTGGTGTAATAGCCCCGCTTTTCCGGAGGCGAAAGTTCGGCGACGTAGATTGCCGCGCCGCCATATTCCCCGCCCAGCGCCAGACCCTGAAGCACTCGCAGCAGGATCACGATGATCGGAGCCGCAACGCCGATCGTGTTTACGGTGGGGATGAAACCGACCCCGGCCGTCGCCACCCCCATGAGCGTGACGGTCACCAGAAACGTGTATTTGCGACCCAGGCGATCGCCCAGGAAGCCGAACAGGATTGCGCCGATCGGCCTGAAGGCAAACCCGACTGCGAAGGTCGACCACACCAGAAGAAGACCAAGAGTGGGATCGTCGACGTCGTAGAACGCATCCTTGAGGATGTAGGCCAGCGTTCCGTAGATGAAGAAGTCGTACCACTCGAAGATGGTGCCCGCGCTCGAGGCGCCGACGACGAGGCGGATCTCCTTCGTGCTCGGCTCCCTCGCGGCGATCGCACCCGCTTCGCCGCCCCCGGCTTGTCCCACGTTTATCGGTTTGGTCGACATCGGCCCCTCTACACCTTACCCTCCAACCTGCTGCTTGTCGCAGTCGGTGCGATAGGGACTAGCGCGCTATCGCCGGTGTTGGAAGCGCGCTGGCCATCGCCTTCCACGGCAGGAGCAACGCTTCGTGCCGTCCGGGATGGGGCAGTGCGGCCTCGACAGCGTCGAAACCGGGCCAGTCCGGTGCCATGCCGTCACCGGTCAACCAGCTGCCGATCGCACTTTGCATGTCGAAGAGATCGCGCGGGTCGCGCCCCTGGGCGCCCTCCGCCATGATCGCCGCCGACGCTTGCCCGATAGCGCAGGCGGCAACCTGCATGCCTATTCGTTCGATACGCCCATCTGCGTCGAGATCGCAGCCCAGCGCCAGGGTGCTGCCACAACTGCGGGATCGCACGTTGCCGGTATAGGCAAACTCTCCCTCGAGCGGGTAGTCTGCAAGGCCTGTCGCAAGCCCGAGAAGGCGAGGAGAGTAGAGCCGGGCACTGTTGCTCATTCCGCCGAATCCGTTGCGGCCTCTTCCTCCGCTTCCTCGTCCCGCGCCCTCTGGATGCGTTCGCGTCGTTCGTCGATCATCTGGACGAGTTCACGCGAAAAGGCATCGACCGCAGGGTAGGTTCGCGCGGTGGTGATCCAATCGGGCCGCCCCTTGAAACCCCAGACGTTGTCGTAACCCAAAGCCAGCACGCTGAAGGCGAACACCGCGATCAACGCACCCTTGAGCGCGCCGAAGCCGAAACCCAGAACCCGGTCGATCGGCCCGAGCACGGAATTGCGAGACGCTTCGCCCACATTGCCGGCAATGACCTTCATCGCGGCGTAGGGAATCAACAGCAGGATGGCGAAGGCGAGGATCGAGGTCGCCGGTTCGACATCGTAATACTGGCGCAGGAATTCGTGCAGGGGCCCGTGCAGGAAATAGACCGCGAAAGCCGCGAGCACCCATGAGAGCAGGCTTAGCACTTCCTGCACCAACCCGCGCAGGAAACCTCCGATCGCCGCCACCCCGACGATGATGAAAACAATTATGTCGAACCCCGTCATGGTTTCAGCGAACTATTCGCTCGGCATGACGTGGTCAACGAGGTTCGCAAGCTGACCTAACCCACGATAATCCAGCGTCGACGTTTCGTTCTTCGCATCGGATGGTCCGTATCCGCGTTCGAAGCCGAGTTTCGCCGCCTCTCGAAGCCGCAAACCGGCATGCGCGACCGGGCGGATTTCGCCGGCCAAGGATACTTCCCCGAACCAGGCGGACTTGTCCGGCAGCGGACGATCCGCAAGCGCCGAAACCAGCGCGGCGGCGACGGCGAGGTCCGCGGCCGGGTCCGACAATCGATAGCCGCCCGCGATGTTGAGATACACCTCCGCCGAACTGAAATTGAGCCCGCAGCGCGATTCGAGTACCGCAAGCAACATTGCGAGCCGCCCGTTGTCCCACCCGACCACGGCGCGGCGCGGGGTGGCGCCGGACTGCAACCGCACGATCAGCGCCTGTATCTCGACCAGCACCGGCCGCGTTCCTTCAAGGGCCGGGAACACCGCGCTCCCGGCCAAAGGCTGGTCTCTCCCGGACAGGAACAGCATCGACGGGTTGGAAACCTCCTCCAATCCCTCGCCTTCCATCGAGAACACGCCGATCTCGTCCACCGCGCCGAAGCGGTTCTTCAGCGCGCGCAGGATCCGATACTGGTGGCTCCGCTCTCCTTCGAAGCTCATCACGACGTCGACCATGTGTTCGAGCACGCGGGGGCCGGCGATGCTTCCATCCTTGGTCACGTGTCCGACGAGGACCAGAGCCGTGCCGCTTGCCTTGGCATAGCGGATGAGTTCCAGCGCGCAGCCGCGCACCTGGCTGACCGTGCCCGGTGCGCCCTCGATCGTGTCGGAGTGCATGGTCTGGATCGAATCGATCACCAGCAGGGCTGGCGGTTCACCCTCACCCAGGGTGGTGAGGATGTCGCGGACCGAGGTTTCCGAAGCGAGGCGTATCGGCGCGTCCGCCACATCCAGCCGCTTGGCTCGCAGGCGTACCTGACCGGCAGCCTCCTCCCCGCTCACATACACGACATCGTTGCCGCCGCGCGCGATCGTTGCGGCGGTCTGGAGCAGCAATGTCGATTTGCCGATACCCGGATCGCCGCCCATGAGCACCGCCGAACCCGGGACGATCCCGCCTCCCAGTGCACGGTCGAACTCGGCAAGGCCGGTCGACTTCCGAACGGGCAGTTCGGCCGGGCGGTTCAGCGGTATGAACTCGAGCGCGCGCCCGCCACGCGACAAATCGTGCTTCTGGGAGAACACCGTGGCTGGCACGTCCTCCGTCAGCGTATTCCACTCGCCGCAATCGCCGCACTGACCTTGCCATCGCGGGGTGACCGCGCCGCAGTTTGCGCAGACATATCTCTTCTTCGATTTCGCCATCGGACAGCGATGTAACAGAACAGAAGTCGAACGCAATTGCATGTTCAGTGTCTCGCGCTAAGGCCGTGATCATGCGGCAAAAGGAACTTCGCCTCGCGCTTGTTTGCTATGGAGGGGTCAGTCTCGCCGTCTACATGCACGGCGTGACGAAGGAGGTGTGGCACTTGGCCCGTGCCAGCCGCGCTTATCACGCACGCGACAACACCGAGCTTTCAGGCGTCGCGGCCAGCTATCACGACCTGCTGCAAACGATCGAGCGCGATCACGAATTGCGCCTGCGGGTCATGCCCGACATCCTGACGGGCGCAAGCGCTGGCGGCATCAACGCGATTTTCCTCGCGCAAGCTGTGCATTCGGGTCACTCGCTCGAACCCCTGACCGACCTGTGGCTCGAAAACGCCGATGTAAGCCGGCTGACCGATCCCGACGCCGAACCGATGTGGCGGTTCGCCAAGGTGTGGGCGCAACCCATAGCGGAATGGTTCCTCAACCGGCCCGGCAACGCGGTGAGCGAAAGCGTGTCGCCCGAGACCCGTCGCGAAGTCCGCCACAAGGTTTCGAAACTGGTCCGCGGTCGCTGGTTCAGTCCGCCGTTTTCGGGCGAACGGTTCTCTGCCATGCTGTACGAAGCGCTCGTGAGCATGGACGCGCGCGGGACAGGTCGGCCCTTGCTTCCCCCGGGGCACCCGATCGACCTGTTCGTCACCGCTACCGACTTTCGTGGTCACGCGGAAAGGCTTCGTCTGAACTCTCCCCCGGTGGTTCTGGAGACCGAGCATCGCTTGCCGATCGCGTTTCGCGGCACCGTCGGGAGTTCGGCAAACGGTCCGCTTGCCGATCCGCTCGAACTGGTGCTGGCGGCCCGTGCGACGGCGAGCTTTCCCGGCGCGTTCCCCCCGCTCCGACTGGACGAGATCGACAGGCTGGCCGCAGAAGAAGGCCATCACTGGGCGACGCGCGGTGCTTTTCTCTCGCGTATCATGCCGGTCCACATGCGGGAGGGTACCGTCGACCGGGCGGCTCTCATCGATGGGTCGGTGCTGGTGAACAAGCCGTTCGGTGCCGCGCTCCAGGCGATGGATGGTCGTTCGTCCCAGCGCGAGGTCGATCGCCGGTTCGTCTATATCGATCCGCGCCCGGACCGCAGCAACGCGCTCGACAATGGCGATCCCGACCGGCCGATAGGATGGTTCGGCGCAATCTTCGGCTCGCTATCCACCATACCGCGCGAACAGCCGATCCGTGACGATCTCGAGCGTATCGAGAGGCAGTCACGCGATGCGCGGCGGTTGCGCGGTATCGTCATGGCCCTGCGACCCCAGATCGACCGTACGGTGGAGCGGCTTTTCGGCCGAACTTTGTTCCTCGACCGTCCCACACCGCGCAGGCTCGACATCTGGCGCAAACGGGCACAGTCGGCTGCGGTACAGGATGCGGGTTATGCCTTTGGCGCCTATGCCCAGACCAAGTTCAGCGCCATCGTCGATCGCCTGGCCGCCCTGGTTCTCGAGGCGGCGCCCGATATCGCGGCGGCCGATGTAGCCCCGATCGCAAACGCCTTGCGCGCGGAGCTGGCGGCACGCGGTCTTGCCAGCCTGATCGACGACAACGGCAAGACGACCGAGGCTGCCGTGGCATTCTTCAGGGCGCACGATATCGGCTTTCGCATCCGTCGCTTGCAATTGCTCGCCCGGCGCCTGTCGCGCGATTGGGAGGTGGACCCGTCGATCCCGGACGATGCACTCGATCTGGCACGCGAGAAAATCTATCAGATCCTCACCCTCTATCGCGAAGCGGAACGGGCGACCCGGTTGCGCGAACCGGACGGTTCAGACTCGCATTCCGAGGCGGACGAACCTGCCGACTGGCCAGCCATGGCGCGCGGCGTGCTCGACGATCCGGGCGCGGTGCTGGATCATCTTGCCCGCACGCGTCTGCTGCCGGAAACCGATGTCGCAGCCGAAACCATGCTTGCCGATGCTCTGGAAACCATGCCGAAGAACCTGAAGCGGCGCATGCTGCTGACGTATCTCGGCTTCCCCTTTTACGATGTGGCGACGCTTCCGCTGCTTCAGAGCGAAGGGCTGGACGAGTACAACCCGGTCAAGATCGACCGCATCTCGCCCGACGACGCGCGCTCGATCCGCGAAGGCGGCACGCGCGCGACCTTGCGCGGGATCGAGTTCTACAATTTCGGGGCGTTCTTCAGCCGCTTCTACCGCGAGAACGATTATCTTTGGGGCCGCCTGCACGGCGCGGAGCGCATGATCGACCTTGTCGCCTCGACAGTGGAAGGCGGCCTACCGTCCGAAACCCTCGGCGCGGCCAAGCGCGACGCGTTCCTCGCGATCCTCGATGAGGAAAGCGAGGCCGACAGGTGCCGCGCGGGATTGATCGACGACATCCGCAGGGAAGTTCACGAACGTCTAGCCTAACGGGTCCGGAAGCGCGCGGTCCTACGTGGCGAAGGCGTCCTTCAATTTCGAGAAGAAGCCCTTGCTCTCCGGGCACTCGTCGCCCGTCTCGGTTTCGCGAAACGCTTCGAGGATTTCGCGCTGCTTGCGATTGAGCCGCGTCGGGGTTTCGACCGCGATTTCCACGACGAGATCCCCGCGGCCACGGCCTTGCAAGACCGGCATGCCAGCGCCGCGCACGCGCAACTGTTTACCTGACTGAATGCCAACGGGAATGTCGACCGTGTTCGTCCCGCCATCCAGATCCGGTATATCGACGCTTCCACCCAAAGCGGCCGTCGTGAAGCTGATCGGAACGCGCGTTCCCAGCGTCGTCCCCTCGCGCTGGAACAGCGTATGCGGTTTCACGTGGACGAAGATATACAGGTCGCCTGCGGGCGCGCCGCGCTGTCCTGCCTCGCCTTTCCCGGAAAGACGGATGCGGGTGCCGGTATCCACGCCGGGCGGGATGTCCACCTGAAGGTTCTGCACCTGGTCGACCCGCCCTTCCCCGCGGCAATCGCCGCATGGATCTTCGATCACGACGCCGCGACCGCCGCAACGCGGACACGGACGCTCGACCACGAACAGGCCCTGCTTCGCCCGCACCGCGCCCTGCCCGTGGCACAAATTGCACGTACGCTCCGACGTTCCCGGCGTCGCACCGGTGCCGCTGCAGGTTTCGCACGATTGCGAGACCTCGATCTCGATCTCTGTCGACTTGCCGTGAAAAGCGTCTTCGAGACCGATCTGCATGTCGTAGCGAAGGTCGGCGCCGCGCCGCTGTTGCTGCTGACGCGCGCCGCCCATACCGCCACCGCCGCCGAACGCGCTGCCAAAGATGGTTTCGAAAATGTCGCCGATATCGGCGAAGTCGCCCGGATGTCCTCCGCGGCCGCCGCCACCGCTCATGCCTTGCGTGAAAGCCTCGTGCCCGTACCGGTCGTAGGCCGCGCGCTTCTGCGGATCCTTCAGGCATTCGTAGGCCGCGTTGCATGCCTTGAACTTGGCCTCGGCCTCGGCATCACCCGGATTGCGGTCCGGGTGGTATTTCATTGCGAGCTTGCGATAGGCGCTCTTGATCGCGGCGCCATCGGCATCGCGCGACACGCCAAGCATTTCGTAAAAGTCGATTTGTGAAGCCGGCATAAATCCCCGTCCGGAATGGCTATCGCCACCGGTGCTGGAATGCACCGATGGCGATGTCCTCTTGTCTCAGGACCTCAGCCCTTCTTGTCGTCGTCGACCTCGGAGAACTCGGCGTCCACCACGTCCTCGTCCGCATCGGCCGCGTCCGGATCCTGGGCACCGGCGTCCGCACCATCTTCCGGCGCGCCGCTGGCCTGGTCCTGCTGGTAGATCTGCTCGCCCATCTTCATCGCCGCCTGGGTCAGTTCCTGAGCCTTGGCATTGATTTCATCGGCGTCGTCACCTTCGAGCGCGGTCTTGGTGGCGGCAATCGCTTCCTCGACCTTGGTCTTGGTTTCGGCGTCGATCTTGTCGGCGTTCTCTTCCAGCTGCTTCTCGGTCGCGTGGACGAGGCTGTCGGCCTGGTTGCGCGCTTCGGCAGCGGCACGACGCTTCTTGTCCTCTTCGGCGAACTTCTCAGCATCCTGCACCATCTGGTCGATGTCGGATTCGTTGAGACCGCCCGAAGCCTGGATCTTGATCGTCTGCTCCTTGCCCGTGCCCTTGTCCTTGGCGGACACGTTGACGATGCCGTTGGCGTCGATGTCGAACGTGACCTCGATCTGCGGCACGCCGCGAGGGGCCGGCGGGATCCCGACAAGGTCGAAATTGCCGAGCAGCTTGTTGTCTGCCGCCATTTCGCGCTCGCCCTGGAAGACCTTGATCGTCACCGCGTTCTGGTTGTCCTCGGCGGTGGAGTAGGTCTGGGTCTTCTTGGTCGGGATCGTCGTGTTGCGATCAATCATGCGGGTGAAGACACCGCCCAGCGTTTCGATACCGAGCGACAGCGGCGTCACGTCGAGCAGCAGCACGTCCTTGACGTCGCCCTGCAGCACGCCCGCCTGGATCGCGGCGCCCATCGCGACGACCTCATCGGGGTTCACGCCGGTATGAGGCTTCGACCCGAAGAAGTTTTCGACCACGTCGCGAACCTTGGGCATGCGGGTCATGCCGCCGACCAGGATCACTTCGTCGATCTCGTCCTTGGAAACGCCCGCATCGGCAAGCGCCTTCTTGCAAGGTTCAAGCGTGCGGTTGATGAGATCGCCGACCAGCTTTTCGAGGTCCGAACGGCTGATCGTCTCGACAAGGTGCAGCGGCGTGGAGGATCCGCCTTCCATGCGCGCGGTGATGAAGGGCAGGTTCACTTCGGTCGTGGCCGAGCTCGACAATTCGATCTTGGCCTTTTCCGCCGCTTCCTTCAGGCGCTGGAGCGCAAGCTTGTCGCTGCGCAGGTCCATGTTTTCCTTCTTCTGGAAGGCTTCGGCGAGGTGCTCGACGATCGCGTTGTCGAAATCTTCACCACCCAGGAAGGTGTCGCCGTTGGTCGACTTCACCTCGAACACACCGTCACCGATCTCGAGGATCGAGACGTCGAACGTGCCGCCGCCGAGGTCGTAGACGGCGATGGTCTTGCCGTCATCCTTGTCCATGCCATAGGCAAGCGCGGCCGCAGTCGGCTCGTTGATGATGCGCAGCACTTCGAGCCCGGCGATCTGGCCAGCATCCTTGGTGGCCTGGCGCTGAGCGTCGTTGAAGTAGGCAGGAACCGTGATGACGGCCTGCTTGACGTCCTCGCCGAGATAGCTCTCGGCCGTTTCCTTCATCTTCTGAAGGATGAAGGCTGAAATCTGGCTGGGCGAATATTCCTCGCCGCCCGCTTCGACCCAGGCATCGCCGTTCTTGCCCTTGACGATGTCGTAGGGGACGATGTCCATGTCCTTCTTGGTGGTCGGATCGTCGAACCGGCGGCCGATCAGGCGCTTGATCGCGAAGAGCGTGTTGTCGGGATTGGTTACCGCCTGGCGCTTTGCCGGCTGACCGATCAGTCGCTCGCTATCCTTGGTGAACGCGACGATCGAAGGCGTGGTGCGCGCGCCTTCGGAATTTTCGATGACCTTCGGCTTTCCGCCATCCATCACGGCAACGCACGAATTGGTGGTCCCGAGGTCGATACCGATTACTTTACCCATTGTTTCCCCATCCATTGGAAGGTTGTTGGACACTGCGCTTTCGCGCCCCCCGCACTGCGGCAGAGCGGCTCGGCAGCTCGATTATGGGGCGGATATAGGAGCGGTTTCGCTTGGCACAAGAAGCGCGCTTGCCTAGTTTCCGACGCAGGCAAACAGCCATAATTCAACGAGGGGATGTTTCATGATATCGAATTTCACGCGCGCTGCCGCGCTTTCGCTTGCAATCGGCGCAAGTCTGGCGCTCTCGGCTTGCGGCGAAGAAGCGGCCGCTCCCGAACCCGCTGCCGAAGGGGTCGTGCCCGGCATCGAGGTCAGCAATGCGCGGCTCGTCCTGCCTCCCGTGGAAGGCAATCCCGCGGCGGTCTATTTCGACCTCGCCTATACCGGTGATCGCGGGATCTCAATCAGCGGAGCCGACGTGGAAGGTGCGGGCGACACCGAAGTCCACGACATGATGGAATACGATTTCGAGATGACGATGGCGCAGGCCAACGACATTGCGCTCACCAACGGAACCGAGGTGACGTTCGAACCGGGCGGCCTGCACGTCATGGCGTTCGACCTGCCCCAGGGTCTCGAAGCGGGCGACGATGTCGAGGTCACCTTGAGGATTTCGGGCGGTTCGCGGCACAGGTTCGACGCGGAAGTTCGCGCCGCCGGGGAAGAGCGCTGAGCGAAGGGCTCGTTTCCAACGCTGCTGCGCCAGTCCCGGCTTGCCCGGTGGGGGGCGAACGCGCCCTCACCCCGGGCGAGGTCGAACTGGCGCGCACGGTGTTCGGAACCGCGATAAATTACGAGCCGGTGCGAATCAGGCGACGCAAGTGGTTTCCGTTCCAGCCTGCCAACATTACCATGGCGCCGCGCGGGCACCTGCATTTCCACCCGAAGGGATCGTCCTATTGCGACGATTTTTCAGCTGCGGGTCTGGCGCGGCAGGGATTGCTGATCCACGAGCTGACCCATGTCTGGCAGACCCAGACGCGCGGCGAATGGTACCTGGTGCTGAACCGCCATCCCTTTTGCCGCTACGATTATGCCTTGAAACCGGGGCAACCGTTCAAGGCTTACGGGATCGAACAACAGGCCGAAATCGTGAAGCACGCCTTCTGGCTGCGAAACGGAACTAGAATTTCAGGGGTCGCGTCGCGGGAAGCTTACGACATGCTCGTTAGGTTTCCCGGCGCGACCCTGTAGTCTGGCGACCTAGTATCTCGGATCGTCGGGATAGCCGTCGTCGCCGAAGCAATCTTCGTCGAGATATCCGTCGCGACCATATCCGTCGCAATCGTCGTTCTTGTCGATGAAGTACCCGGCGAGCCCGCCAGCAGCCGCTCCGGCCAACGCGTAGGTTTCGATATCCTCGCCGGTCACGGCAGCGACGCCGGCACCGGCAGCCGCTCCGGCAAGTCCGCCCTCGACGGCGTAATTTTCCGAACAGGCGCCGAGGCCAAAGGTGGTTGCGACCAGGGCCGGTGCGATAAGCAGCTTTTTCATGTGATTCGTCTCCGTAGTGCCCCCTGTGTAAGGGCGACTACGAACGAGACGACGCGGCAGTTCCGATCATTTGCTCCGCGAGCGAGACGAAGAGTTCAACCCGGCTTCTTCGCCACCCCGACCATTGCCGGGCGCAGCAGGCGGTCCTTGATCATCCAGCCCGATTGCATTTCCTGCACCACGGTCCCCGCCTCGTGTTCGTCGGTCGGGATTTCCATCATCGCCTGGTGCTGGTTGGGATCGAGCGGCAGGCCTGTGGCCGCAATGCGCTCGATCCCGTGCTGCTTGAACACCTTTTCAAGCTCTCTCTGTGTCGCTTCGATACCCGTTACGAGCCCCTTCATCTTCTCTTCGCCGCGCAGGCTTTCGGGGATCGCGTCCACTGCGCGGGATAGGTTGTCCCATACGCTCAGCACGTCGTGGGCGAAGCCGGTCGCGGCGTAATTGCGCGCATCGGCGACGTCCTTCTCCATGCGCCGGCGCACGTTTTGCGTTTCCGCCTTGGCGTAGAGCGCGTCCTGCTTCGCCGCTTCGAGATCGCCGCGCAGCGCTTCGAGCGCTTCGGAAACGTCGCCCGTTTCCGGCGCTTCCAGTTCGCCTTCGTCGTCGAGGAATTCCTCTGGAACGCCCTTCAATTCTTCGTCTTTCGCCGCATCGGCCTGCGGCTGATCGTTGTCGTTCATGGTTTGCAGATGTCCATTCAAGCTATGAGCTTGCCCAGCGAACGCGACAGCGAGCGGGCGGTGAGATCCACCATGGGGACCACGCGCGCGTAATTCAACCTCGTCGGTCCGATCACGCCGAGCACTCCGAGCACCCTGCCCTCCATATCGCGATAGGGAGAAGCGATGACGGAAGAGCCGGACAGGCCGAACAGGCGGTTCTCGCTGCCGATGAAGATTCGCGTCGCCTCCGCCTCGCGTGCGCTTTCCAGCAACGCGGAGACAGATTGCTTGTCTTCCAGGTCTTCCAACAGTGTGCGGACCCTGTCGATGTCGCTGAGCGCTTCGTCGTCGAGCAGGTTCGCCGCACCGCGCACGATCAGCACGGGGCGTTTCTCGGCATCCTCGCTCCATACCGCAAGGCCCCGTTCGACGAGGTCGCGCCCCGCTTCGTCGAGCTGACTGCGGCCCGCCTTGATTTCGACGGCGATGGCCTGCGCCGCTTCGGCCAGCGTGCGCCCGGCAAGGCGGGCGGTAATGTAGTTGCTTGCCGCTTCGAGCGATCCGGCCGAGGCGGTGTCGATGTCGAGCACGCGGTTTTCGACCCCGCCATCCTCTCCGACGAGCACCGCCAGTCCGCGCCCCTGCCCGAGCGGTACGAGACTGAACTGCGCGAGGCGCTGTTCGCGCGTAGGTACCATCACCATGCCTGCGGCCCCGGTAAGTTCGGACAGCAGGACGCTGGTCTTCTGAAGCGCCTGTTCGACCGGTCCGCCTTCGGAAAGGCGTGCTTCGATCTGCGCGCGCTCCTCCTGCGTGGGTTCGGCCACGCGCATCATGCCGTCGACGAAAATCCGCAACCCCGCTTCGGTCGGCATTCGTCCGGCGCTCGTGTGCGGCGCGGCCAGCAGTCCCAGACCTTCAAGCTGGGACAGGACACTGCGGATCGAGGCCGGCGAGAGATTGAGGCCGCCATCGGCAGCGAGCGTATTCGACCCGACCGGTTGGCCGCCTTCCAGATATCCTTCGACCACGAGCCGGAAGATTTCGCGGGCGCGGTCGGTCAGTTCTGTGATCGGTGGCGATGCCATGCAGGTAAGTCTACGATGGGAGCGCGCCCTCGCCAAGCCTTGCTCCGGCAAACGATCCCAGCCACACCGCCGCGCAATCTCGATTCGCAAGACACAGGACACCTATCATGCGCCCATCCGACCGCACACCCGACGAGATGCGCCCCATCTCCATCGAAACCGGCTTCACGAAGCATGCCGAAGGATCGTGCCTCGTCAGTTTCGGCGATACCCGTGTCCTGTGCACGGCAAGCGTGGAAGAGCGGATACCACCGTGGCTTCGCGGCAAGGGCGAAGGTTGGGTGACGGGCGAATATTCCATGCTCCCGCGCGCAACGCATACACGCGGATCGCGAGAAGCGGCGCGAGGCAAGCAGTCTGGTCGCACGCAGGAAATCCAAAGGCTTATCGGGCGTTCCTTGCGCTCGGTCGTCGATCTGAAAAAGCTGGGCGAGCGGCAGATCACGCTCGATTGCGACGTTATCCAGGCTGATGGCGGAACGCGGACCGCCTCGATCTCGGGCGCATGGGTTGCGCTGCGGCTGGCTGTCGACAGCTTGCTGGCGAAGGAAGCGATCAAGGACGATCCGATCCACGCCAAGGTCGCAGCGATCTCCTGCGGCATCTACAAGGGGACCCCGGTCCTCGACCTCGATTACGACGAGGATTCGAATGCGGACGCCGATGCGAACTTCGTCCTGTTAGAGGGCGGTCATATCGCGGAGGTGCAGGCGACGGCGGAGGGTGCGACCTACGACGAAGAAGGGCTGCTGCGCCTTCTTCGCCTCGCCCGGATCGGTTGTGACCAGATCTTCGCCGCGCAGGAAAAAGCCACGCGATGACCCGCAAGTTCGGCGGCGGCTCCCTCGTCATCGCGACGCACAATTCCGGCAAGCTGAAAGAGATATCGGCGCTGCTCGAACCCTATGGGGTAAAATGCCTTTCCGCCGGATCCCTTGGGCTTCCCGAACCTGCGGAAACCGGCACCACCTTCGCCCAGAACGCGCTTATCAAGGCGCGCGCGGCGGCCGAGGCATCTGGCATCGTGGCTCTCGCTGATGACAGCGGGCTGTCGGTCGCAGCGCTGGACGGGCGGCCGGGGGTGTACACTGCCGACTGGGCCGAAAAACAATGGTTCGAAGGCGATCCGGGCCGCGACTGGTACATGGCCATGGGTAAGGTCGAAGGAATGTTGCAGCAGCTTGGACCCTGGACCGACCGTTCGGCAGCGTTTCATTGCGTGCTCGCGATCGCTTGGCCCGAAGGCGAGCACGCCGTTTACGAAGGACGCTGTCCGGGCTCATTGACTTGGCCGCCGCGAGGAACGCTGGGGTTCGGCTATGATCCCGTATTCGTCCCCGAAGGGCGCGAAGGCGCTGATACCTTTGCGGAAATCGACCCGGACCAAAAGCACGAGATCAGCCACCGCGCCGATGCTTTCGCCAAGCTGGTGAAGGACCAGTTTGGCCGCTAGGATCGGCGCATGGCACGCGCGCTCTACATTCATTGGCCTTTCTGCGCGAAAAAGTGCCCCTATTGCGACTTCAATTCGCATGTTCGCGAAAGCGTTGACGTAGGGGCCTGGCAGGCGGCCTTGCTCGCGGACATGCGGGCCGAAGCCGATGTGGCTGGCGGCGAGAGACTGAGCTCGATTTTCTTCGGCGGTGGCACGCCCTCCCTCATGCCGCCGTCGCTTGTCGAGCGCCTGCTGGCCGAGGCCGCAGAACTCTGGGGTTTCGAGCCCGGAATCGAGATTACGCTGGAGGCCAATCCGTCCTCGGTCGAAGCGCGAAACTTCGCCGATCTGGCGCGGGCGGGGGTCAACCGCGTCTCGCTCGGCGTGCAATCGTTCGACGACGAAACCCTGCGCTGGCTTGGCCGATTGCATGGGGCTCAAGAGGGTCTAAAGGCGACAGAGGTGGCACAAAGCGCGTTCGAGCGGGTGTCTTTCGACCTGATTTACGCTTTTCCCGGACACTCGCTCGGCGACTGGCGCGAACAGCTTGCTAGCGCGCTTGCGATCGGCACGTCGCACCTTTCGCTTTACCAGCTCACCATCGAACCGGGGACCCGTTTCGCCACCGATGTGCGACGCGGAGCCTTCGCGCCGCTCGACGACGATCTTGCAGCGGACCTGTTCGACGTTACGCAGGAGATGACGGCGGCGGCGGGGTTGCCCGCTTACGAGACTAGCAATCACGCCGTGCCGGGCGAGGAGAGCCGCCACAACCTCACCTATTGGCGCTACCGCGATTATTGCGGGATCGGGCCGGGTGCGCACGGGCGGCGCGGCGGGCATGCGACCGTACGGCATCGGAAGCCCGAGAACTACCTTTCGGCGGTCGAGCGGTCTGGTCACGGCATTGCCGAGCAGCGCATCCTTTCTAGCCAGGAGCAGGCTTCGGAGGCGCTGCTGATGGGCCTGCGCCTCGTCGAAGGGGTCAATCTTGGCGAGTTCGAAACTCGCTTCGGTATGCCGGGCAAGTCCCTGATAGAGCAGCGTAAGCTGGACCATTTGTGCGCGCTAGGGCTGATGTGGCGACGGGGCGCGCGGATCGGGGTCGCGCCGGCTGGCCGCTCCGTGCTTGATGCCGTGCTCGGCGAGGTGGTCGCGGACGGGCTGGTCCAGGCGTGAGCGCGGCCGACATTCTTGCTGCGTGGCGCGCGCACCTTGCCGAAAGCCGCAGGCGCAGTCCGCATAC
>JBARZK010000174.1:0-8811 GCA_049649965.1 Erythrobacter sp. | reverse complement strand
GTGTAAGGGTGCAGCACCTCGGGCACGGTCACGCTGCCATCGGCCTGCTGGCCGTTCTCGATCAGTGCGACCAGCGTGCGCCCGACCGCGAGGCCCGAGCCGTTGAGGGTGTGGACGAATTCGGTCTTCTTGCTGCCCTCGGGCCGATAGCGGGTGTTCATCCGCCGCGCCTGGAAATCGCCGGTGTTCGAACACGAACTAATCTCGCGATAGGCGCCCTGTCCCGACAGCCAGACCTCGAGATCGAAGGTCTTGCGCGCCCCGAAGCCCATGTCGCCGGTGCACAGTAGCATCCGGCGATAGGGCAGGCCCAGTGCCTGCAAGATATCCTCCGCCGCCGCCGTCATGCGCTCGTGTTCGGCCTCGCTGTCTTCGGGCGCCACGATGCTGACCAGTTCGCATTTTTCGAACTGGTGCTGACGGATGAAGCCGCGCGTGTCCTTCCCCGCGGCCCCCGCTTCGGAACGGAAGCATGGGGTGAGGGCGGTGAGGCGCATCGGCAGGGAGCCTGCATCGAGGATGTCGCCCATGACGCTGGCGGTCAAAGAGACCTCGGCGGTGGGGATCAGCCAGCGTCCGTCATTGGTGAGGAAACTGTCCTCGGCGAATTTCGGCAGCTTGTCGGTGCCGTACATCGCATCGTCGCGCACCAGCACGGGCGGGGCGCATTCGGTGTAGCCGTGGCTTGCGACCTGCCGGTCGATCATGAACTGGCCAAGCGCGCGGTGGAGCCTCGCCATGGGGCCGCGAAGGAAGGTGAAGCGTGCGCCCGACAGCTTTGCCCCGGTTTCGAAATCCATCCCCAGCGCGGGCGCGATATCGGCGTGTTCGCGCGGTTCGAAATCGAATTGCGGCTTTTCGCCCCAGACCGCGACCTCGACATTGTCGCTCTCGTCCGCGCCATCGGGCACGTCGTCAGCGGGAAGGTTCGGGACAACCGCCAGCGCGTCCTGCAATTCGGCGCCGAGGCGGCGTTCGCGTTCTTCCAGTTCGGGCATCGACTGCTTGAGCTCGGCGACCTCGGCCTTCAGCGCTTCGGCTTCCTGCGTGTTGCCCTGGCCCATCGCCTTGCCGATCGCCTTCGACGCCTCGTTGCGGCGGCCCTGCGCTTCCTGCAGGCGGGTGGTCAGCACGCGGCGCTCCTCGTCGAGGGCGAGAACCTGCGCCGCGACCGGATCGGCTCCGCGCCGCGCCAGCGCCGCGTCGAAACCTTCAGGATCGTCCCGGATCAGCCGAATGTCATGCATGGAGCGAGCCTATGCCCGCTCCGCCCCGCCATGGAAAGGAGGTTTTGGGCCGCGTCCGTCCCCTGGGCCGATCCGTTCCTTCCGTGACACTATTTTCGGAACGCCGCGCCCCCTTCGTGTGTTGGTTTATCAAAGGAGACAAGTACATGATTGGCAAGATTATCGGAGCGGCGGTCGGCGCCAAGGCAGCAAAACAGAGCCGGGCCATGGGCGGCGCAACAGGCGCGGCCCTCGGCGCAGCGCTTCCTTTCATCATTCGCCGCATGAGCATCCCTGCGATGCTCGCGGTCGGGGCGGGCGGCTATTTCGCCAAGCGCGCCTATGACGAGAAGGAAGCCGAGAACAAGGCGAAGAACCTCTCCGGCACCACGGTGAAGAACCCGGCCGCCGCGCCCAGCACCAAGACGGGTTCGGTCATCGACAACCCGCCCGGCGGCGCGACCAACGGCACCGGGAAGGCGACCGGCGCAACCGCCTGACGCAAACCAGACCAACGAAAAGGCCCGGCCGCACGCATTGTGTGACCGGGCCTTTTTCGTATTGCGGGGTAGTTCGCCCTAGAAGTTCACTTCCGCGGTGACGTAGAACCGCCGCGGATCCCCGTAGAACCCCGTCAGCGTTCCTTCGCGGCCCAGCGTCGACACGAACGGCGTGCCCGGGGGCGTTCCCCCGGCGACGAAGTTGTAGCCTGCGACGATGTATTCCTTGTCGAACAGGTTCTTCCCGTGCGCCCCGATCGAGAAGAGCCCGGAATCATCGGTATAGACGATGCTCGCATCGACGAGGACGAAGCCGTCCTGGTCGAGGAACGGGTTGGGCGTCTCGAACTGGCTCGCATCGGACCGCAGCGAGGCGAGGCCGATGAAGTCCACCATGCCCGAAGCCACTGGCACGCCGAGGTTGAAACCCATGTGCCCGGTGATGTCGGGCGTGTTCTGGAACACCCGCTCGTCCGCGACATCCTCACCCAAAGCATCGATGAACTCGTTGAACTGGGCATCGAGAACGCCGAGCGACCAGTTGATGCTGAAGCGGCTGCCAGCTCCAGCGAAATCGCGCCCCGCGAGCGCGCTGCCCTCGAACTCGATCCCGTTCACATCGGCGCTCGCCGCGTTCGACGTGATGCCGATGAAGCTGTCATTGGTGCCATCGCCGGTGCTGTCGAAACCGATCGAACCGGGGATCTGGACATTGTCGTACTGTCCGAGGAACCCGGCGATCGAAATGTTCAGACGATTATCGAGCAGCGATGCCTTCCAGCCGAGTTCGTAGCTATCCACCGTTTCCGGGGCGAAGCGGAGGAATTCGAATTCGTCGTCGGCATCGATATCGCCATCACCGTCGAGGTCAGGCGCCGCGGTGGTCTGGCCGCGGGGATCGAAACCACCTCCCTTGAAGCCCTGCGAGTAGGTGAAATATATGTTGTTATTGAGGTCGGGCTGCCAGCTGATCGAGGCGCGCGGATTGAAATCGTCGAACGTCTCGCTGCCTTCGAAATCGCTCGTCACCGCGAACGGCGTTGCGCCGCCATCGGGAGCGAACAGGTCGGAGAAGCCGCCGAGGAAGGAAGTGCGCAGCACGCGGCTCGTCCGCTTGTCATTGGTGTAGCGACCGCCCAGCGATACGCTGATCGTATCTGTCAGGTCGTAGGTGAAGTCGCCGAAGAAGCTGTAGGTTTCGGTATCGACATCGCCCAATGTCTGCGCGACCAGGCCCGGCAAAGTGGTGAACAGCGCGACGTCGAACGCGGTGAAGGCGCTTGCATCGAGGTAATAGGCCCCGAATACGCCGGACAGCCGGTCGCCTTCGTAAAGCAGCTGGATTTCCTGGCTGAACTGGTCGTTCTCATAGATCGCCGGCACGTCGAGATCGGCGGCGGGCAAGCTGTCGAAATCGATCGGCGTCGTCGAGGCATCCTCACGGTAACCGGTGATCGACTTCAGCGTCAGCGTATCCGACAACTCGACCGCGATGTTGAGCGCGCCGCCATAGGCCTCGACCTCCTGGTCCACGATGTCGAGCCCGGCGCGGGTGTCGAACACATCGTCGAGCACCGGCGCTCCGGTAAGGAGGCTCGGGATCAGCCGCGCGCCCTGCCGCGCCTCGCTGTCGTCCTTGACGTAGTCGCCCGAAAGGCGCGCGAAGATCGGGCCGTTGTCGAATTCGATGGTTCCGCGCGCGGCCCACACGTCCTTGTTGTAGTTCTCGGTGCCAAGCGTCAGGTTCTCGCCATAGCCACCGCGCGACAGGCGCGCCCCGCTCGCCCCGATGGCGAGATTGTCGGAAATCGGCGTGGACGCAGTGACGATCAGTTCGGCCTGGTCGTATGAGCCGTAGGTGCCGCGCACGCTGAGGCTGGGATCGTCGGGCAGGCGCGCGGTCACGTACTTGATCGCCCCGCCGATCGTGTTGCGGCCGTAGAGCGTGCCCTGCGGTCCGCGCAGCACCTCGATCCGCTCGACATCGTAGACGTCGAGCACGGCGGCCTGCGGACGGTTGAGATAGACGTCGTCGACATAGACGCCGACGCCTGCCTCGAACCCGGCGACCGGGTCCTGCTGGCCGATCCCGCGGATGAAGGCGGTAAGCGTGGTGTTGGTGCCGCGGCTGACCTCGAGCGTGACGTTGGGGACCTGCTGGCCGACCTGCGTCAGTTCGAGGATACCTTGCCGCTCCAGCGTTTCACCGGTCAGCGCAGTGACCGAAAGCGGTACGTCGATCAGCCGCTCCTCGCGCCGGCGCGCGGTGACGATGATGGTGTTGCCTTCATCGGTTTCGTCGGCGACGAAAACGGGGGCGACGCCCTCGTCGGCGGTAGCCTGCGCCATTGCGGGCGCGGCATGGATGACAACGGCGGCACAGCCGCACGCCAGCAGCGCGCGAATATTCACGATTTCGGGTTTCATTATGTCCTCTCCCAAACCTCTCCTGACGGTCCAATATTGAAAGGTGAACCAACTTTCAAGTTTCGTGTTGTGTGCGCGCGTCGTTTTCTTTAATTCGCTGCAAGGCGAGGGGATCGATCATGGCAACGCGCAAGACCGGGACGCACCGTTCGGAGGCTGAGAGCAGGCCGCGCGACCGAACTCGCGGTGCTGGCGATCGCACCGCGGCGATTCCGGGCGACAAGACCCCGCGGACGGAGCGCGGGCGGCGCACCTTGCGCAAACTGCTCGACGCCTCCGCCACCGAGTTCGGGGAAAAGGGTTTTCACGAAGCGTCGGTCAGTTCGATCACCCGGCGTGCCGGGGTCGCTCTGGGTACGTTCTACACCTATTTCGACAGCAAGGACGCGCTGTTCCGCGCGCTTGTTCTCGATCTCAGCGACAACGTGCGAACCAGCGCGCGCTCCGCCTTATCGGGCGACATGACCCCGCTCGAGATCGAGCGCGCCGCGCTGGCTGCGTTCCTGCGCTTCGCCCGCGAGCACAAGGAAATCTATCGCATCATCGACGAAGCCGAATTCGTCGATCCGCAAAGCTATCGCACCCACTACGAAACCATCGCCCGGCGCATCGCCGATCGCCTGGAAGCGGGGAGCCGCAAAGGCGCCTTTCGTGAGGATCTTGGCGAACTGGAGGCGTGGGCGATCATGGGGATGAACGTGTTCGTCGGCCTGCGCTTCGCCGTATGGGGGCAGAGCGAGCAGGACGGTCGGGCCCTCGCGCCGGACGAGATCGCAGCGGGTGTGAACCGTCTTCTGGCCGAAGGAATTGTCGCGCGGTAAGGGGCTTCGCTCCCTGGCTGCGCGCCGGCGAGCATCGTACACGTGCCCATCTAAGGTGATGGTGGGCGCGGCAAGGATTGAACTTGCGACCCCACCCGTGTGAAGGGTGTGCTCTACCACTGAGCTACGCGCCCGTCGCCGTCGGGCCGGATGGCCGGCCGTGGGGACAGGCGCGCGCATCTACTGCGCTGCCGCCTGTTTGGCAAGCGCGCTATCGTGCGTCGCCGCCCGCCTTCAGCGCTTCAGCCAGTCCGCCAGCAGGTCGAGCGCATCGAGGTTGCTCGCGGGCTGCCGCGCGGCCGTCTCGACCGGGCATTCGAGGCAATAGGCTTGCACCCCTTGCGCGCCGGACACCCGCCGCAGGTCCGCGATCACGCACGCGATGAGGTCCTCGCGCTGGCGGGCGGCCATGGCGAAAAGGTCGCCCCCGCGCGGGCGCGAAGCGGTGTTGTCGCCGCCCAGAACCAGCTGGCGGATCAGCGAATCGTAGCTCGTCTGCGAAGCGCCGAGGAAGTTCGCGCGCCACTCGTCCTCGCCAAGGCCCGCTTCTCCCGCGACCCAGTCCAGCGCGGCCTTAAGACCGCCGAACTGGTCGACCAGCTGGAGCTGCCGGGCAGAGCCGCCGTCCCACACGCGCCCCTGTGCGATCTGGTCGATCCGGGCCGGGGACATGCCGCGCGCCTTGCTGACGCGTTCGAGGAAGTCGGAATAGGTGTTGGTCACCGATGCCTGCAGGATGGCGTCCACTTCCGGCGTCAGCCCGGCGATGATGTCCGGCTGTCCCGAAAGCGGCGTGGTGCGATAGGAGGCGGCGTTGACGCCGATCTCACTTGCCGCGTCCTCGAACGTGGGAAGCACCGCGAACACGCCGATCGAGCCGGTGATCGTCTCGGGCTGCGCGAAGATGCGATCGCCTGCGGTGGCCACCCAGTACCCGCCGCTCGCCGCGACATTGGCGAAGGATATTGCCACCGGCAGGTCCTTCGCGCGGTAGCGTTCGATCGCGCGGCGGATCTCTTCGGACGCCAGCACCGAACCGCCCGGCGAATCGACGCGCACGACCAGTCCGCGCACGTCGTCGTCCAGCGCCTCGTTCAGGAGGCGCGCGATGCGGTCCCCGCCGGCGGTGCCCGGTCCGGCGTCGCCATCGACGATGTTGCCTGCCACGGTGACGACGGCGATCTCGTCGCCCGGTGCGCCGATCCCGCTTTCGGCCGCATCGATATCGGCAAGATAGGGGACGAAGTCGCTCTTGGCGAAGCTGCCGGGCGTATCGTCCCAGTCGTCCGCGCCGACGATCTCGGCCACCCGCTCGCCGAATTCGACGCGATCGCCCAGCCTGTCCACCAGCCCCGCGTCGAGCCCGGCCTCGGCCAGATCGCCCGAGGCGCTTTCGATCCAGGCCACCGGATCGCTCGTCACCCGGTCGAGCTGCAATTGCGGCCTCGCGGTGGTGACGTTGGCCTGCCATTCCTCCCACAACGCGCCCAGCAGCGCCGCCCGGTTTTCCTGCGCGGCCTCGGACGGCGCATCGAGGATGTAGGGTTCGACCGCCGACTTGAACTCGCCGACGCGATAGACGCGCGGATTGATGTTCAGGTTTTCCAGAAGCCCGGCATAATAGAGGTTGCTGCCGCCCGGCCCGGCGATGACCGCGCCGCCCAGCGGATCGAGCCACACCTCGCTCGCATGGGCGGCAAGCTGCATGTGATCGTCGGCATAGCCGATGGCGTAGGTGAGGACCGGCTTGTCCGCCTGCCGCACCCGGTCCATCGCCTCGCCGATGGCTTGAAGATGGACCTGGCCGCCGCCCAGGAACGTGGTCATGTCGATCACCACTGCCTCGACCCGTTCGTCCCCTGCCGCGGCATCGAGCGCCCGTACGAGATCGCGGGCCTGGTGTTCGATCAGCGGCGCCTCTCGGCTCAACAGCGCGGCGATCGGGTCGACCTGCGATCGCTCCTCCACCACGCTTCCCGACAGGTCGATGTAGAGCGCCCCGTCGCGCACCTGCCCGGGATTGGGGGCTGCGGACAGCACGGCGAACAGCGCGAGGAAGAACAGCAGCATGAAGACGAGGACGAGCGCGTCCTTGATCCCGACGATGACTTTCCAGGCCTTGCCGATGAAGCTCATGAGAAAAACGGTCTTTCAAGATTTGCCGGGTCCGTACCCGGAAGGAATAGTGGACATGCTAGATAGGGGCCGCGCCGCGCGAGGTCCATGGCGCGCGAACTCACCATGGGTTGAGCGTCATGCACCGCTCGACTAAAGGCGAGGGCGAAAGACAGGGCCCTTCATGGATCACACATTTCCGCCCGCTGCGAGCGACCGCTTCCCGAGCGGGCGGCTGGCCTTTCCCCATCGCGACCTTACCGGGATCGGCCACCTCGAACGTCACGAGATTCTCTATCTGCTGCACGAAGCGCAGCAATGGGTGGACCTGAACCGCACCAGCGCGAAGCATGCCGAACTGCTGTCGGGCCTCACCATCATCAACGCGTTCTTCGAGAATTCGACACGCACGCTGCTGTCCTTCGAGATCGCGGGAAAGCGGCTGGGGGCAGATGTCGTCAACATGCACGCCGCGACCTCCAGCGTGAAGAAGGGCGAGACGCTGATCGACACCGCGATCACCCTGAACGCCATGCGCGCCGATGCTATCGTGATCCGCCACGGGTCGAGCGGGGCGACGCAGCTGATCGCGGACAAGGTGGATTGCCCGGTGCTCAATGCAGGCGATGGCAGCTACGAACATCCCACGCAGGCGCTGCTCGATGCGCTGGCCTTGCGTGAGGCGCTGTCCCGCCGGGGCGAGGCGTCGGAAGACTTCACCGGGCTGAGCGTGACGATCTGCGGCGACATCCTGCACAGCCGGGTCGCGCGCTCCAACATCCTGTGCCTGACGGCGATGGGCGCACAGGTGCGGCTGTGTTCGCCGCCCGCGCTGATGCCCGCTGGGGTCGAGGCTATGGGGGCAGAGCCGTTCCACGATTTCGACGCGGCGCTCGAAGGCACCGACGTCGTGATGATGCTGCGCCTCCAGACCGAGCGGATGGCCGGGCAGTTCATTCCGTCCGCGCGCGAATATCACCATCTCTACGGACTGACCGCGAGGCGGCTGGAACGCGCGGCACCCGATGCGCTGGTCATGCATCCCGGGCCGATGAACCGGGGGGTGGAGATCGACAGCGACGTCGCCGACCTCATCGACCGCTCGATCGTGACCAAGCAGGTGGAAATGGGCGTCGCGCTGCGCATGGCCTGTCTCGACGTGCTGACGCGCACCGCGCGCGGGGTCGAGGGATGGGGCCTCGAGGAAGCGGGGATGACGCCGTGAAGCAGGCGCGGCCACTCACCATCACCGGCGGCAGGCTGGCGACGCCGGACGGTGTCGTCGAAGGGACGCTGCGGCTGGCGGACGGCTTGATCGAGGCTGCCGGGCCGGGCGTAGGCGCTCGCGAGGGCGACGAAGTGCTGGCGGCGCGCGGCAAGCTGGTCGTGCCCGGGCTCGTCGATCTGGGCGTATTCGCGGTCGACAAGCCCGCCTTTCATTTCGGCGGGATCACGCGGGCGGCGCTGATGCCCGACCAGTCGCTGCCGCTCGACCATCCCAGCCGCGTCAATTTCATCGCCAAGAGCGGGAAGCCCGATTTGTGGATTCACCCGCTCGCCGCCGCGACGCGCGGGCTGGAGGGGCGCGAACTCGCCGAGATCGCCTTGATGCGCGATGCGGGCGCGCGCGGTGTCGCGACCGGGCGGCGCTGGATCGCCGATAGCGGCGTGATGCTGCGGCTGCTGCAATATGCCGCGATGCTGGACCTGGTGGTCGTCGTC
>JBARZK010000173.1:0-1875 GCA_049649965.1 Erythrobacter sp. | reverse complement strand
GAACTCGCCCGCGTGGTGCGCCGCGCGCTGGGTCACAAGCCGCACGACAAGAAGGATCCCGCGACCCGCACGTTCCAGGCGGTGCGCATCCATGTGAACGATGAACTGGGCGAACTGCGCGCCGGCCTCGTCGCGGCGGAAACGCTGCTGCACGAAGGCGGCGTGCTCGCGGTCGTGAGCTTCCACAGCCTCGAGGACCGGATCGTCAAACGCTTCCTGCGCGAGGCGAGCGGCGCGGGACGCGCGGTGTCGCGCCATCTCCCTGGCGAGATCCCCGGCCCGCCCCCGGTGTTCGCCAACGTTTCGAAAGCAATCCGCCCGAGCGAAGCCGAGATCGCCGCCAACCCGCGCAGCCGTTCCTCCACGTTGCGCCACGCCACCCGGACCAGCGCTCCCCCGCGCGAAGCCGGTTCGACTGACCCAAGGACCATGCCATGAATGCCTCCGCCCCGCGCACGCGCCGTATAGGCTGGCTGGCGACTCTCGCCGGTTGCCTCGCGCTGTTCGTCGCTCTCAGCTTCAACGTCCATGCGGTGAAGAGCGAAGTCCTGCTGGCGGAGCGGCAGATCATTTCGCTCGAACGCCAGATGCGGATTCTCGAAACCGAGTTCCAGGCCCGGGCCAGCCAGCGACAGCTGGCGGAATGGAACGCGCTCGAACTCGGGTACGAGGCCCCGCGTGCCGACCAGTATCTCGACGGCGAGCGCGAGCTGGCGAGCCTCGGCCTGCCTGCTGCACCCGGCGCGCCGTCGCCGATCCGCATCGCACGGGCAGAGCCGCTGGACGATACGCAGCGCGAAGAGGTCATGCGCTCGCCGGTCAGCGGCGAGCCGGTGGCGATTGCGCTCAATGCCGGCGACCCTGATGCGGGCGCGGTGTTCGCAGCGGCCTTCAACGATTTCGTGATCGACGCATCGCCGATCCGCGCCGCGCGTGCGGGCACCGGGATCATGGATAGCGTTTCGGTCGAGGCAGGCGAATGAACGCAATCGCCCTCGATTTGAGGGCGGCGCCTTTCGGGTCGGACACGCAGGCGAAGCCGCAGCGCGCGCGGCCCGAGCGTCCGGCCGCTCCGGGCCGGGTGCAGCTTGTCCACCACCGCGAGACCATGCTGCTCACCGCGCGTATTCGCGTGCTGCTGATCCTCGCGGTCTTCGCGCTTGTCGCCACGGCAGCGTTCGCGCGTATCGGTTATCTCGGCGTTGCCGGATCGAGCCCGCGGCCCACCAGCCTAACAGAAGCGCTGCTGCCCGAGCGCGGCGAGATCACCGATCGCAACGGAAAGCCGCTGGCGCGCACGTTCCCGGCCTATGCCCTGTGGTTCAACCCGCGAGCGATGGAGGACGAAGGATCGCCGCTTGTCGGCAAACCGGCCGATATCGCCGTACGTTTGAAGGAAATCTTCCCCGAGCTCGACGAGGAGCGGACCGCGCGCCTGCTGGCGAGCGACAAGGCCGTTTATATCGCCCGCCGTGTCCTGCCCGAGCAGGCCAATCTCGTGCATGCCCTGGGCGAGGTGGCGCTCGAGATCCCGCGCGAATACGACCGCCACTATCCGCAGGGGACGCTGGGCGCGCACATCCTCGGCTACACGATGGAAAACGATGCCGGTACGCTCGAAGGGCGGCTCGGCATGGAGCAGGTGCTGGACGAGCGGCTGTCCGACCCGGCGCTACGCGGCGACCCGGTCGCGCTGTCGATCGACCTCAGCGTGCAGGGCGCGCTTGAGGACGAACTGCGACGCGGGATGCTCGCGACCAATGCGATCGGCGCGGCGGGCGTGGTGCTCGATGTCGATACGGGCGAAGTTATGGCCATCGCCTCGCTTCCCGACTTCGATCCGAACCTTTCCGATGCGCAGCACTCGCCCAACGT
>JBARZK010000172.1:0-18381 GCA_049649965.1 Erythrobacter sp. | reverse complement strand
CCGCGATCCCGCCCCGGTCGAACAGCGATCGAGCGTCGCGGCGAGGCTGCCTGCGCGCATGCCCCCTTGCGTTTCGACGATTTCCAGGCTCGCGCGGGTGGCAGCGTCCATCGCCATGCCCGCCGTTCGCTCACGCGCGACCGGTGGCAGCAGCAGCGGCAGGGTGCCGCGCCCGACATGATCGAGATAGCCGATCAGCCCGCCTGCCGCCGCCAGCATCGCCCGGGAAAAGTCGCCCATGCCATCGAGGGTCGAGACATTGTGTACACGCTTCAGCCGGTCCTCTCCCGCCGTGCTGGCAAAGTCGGCGGAGGCGTGTGCGATATGCTCGGCCGGTTCGTGCTCCCACCCTTCGGGCACGACCACCTCGCTCGGCCCGAGACGTGCGATCTGGGCGGAGAGTGCGGCGGCTTCGCACTCTTCCAGCAGCATCGTGCCGGTCGATATGTCCACCGACGCGATACCGACGGACCCGCGCACTTCGGCCAAAGCCACCAGAACGTTGGCGCGTGCGGGTTCGAGCAGCGCCTCTTCGGTCAGCGTGCCCGCGGTGACGAGGCGCACGATGTCGCGCGCGACCAGCACCTTGGAAGCCGGCTTGCCCTCGCGCTTGGCCCGCTCCTTCGCCTGCGCTGGAGTTTCGACCTGCTCGGCGATCGCGACCCGTTCGCCAGCACGGATCAGGCGGGCAAGATAGCTGTGGGCGGAATGGACCGGGACGCCGCACATCGCCACCGGCTCGCCATCGTGCTCTCCCCGGCTGGTCAGCGCGATGTCGAGAATGCCGGCCGCCCGCTTCGCGTCGTCGAAGAACAGCTCGAAGAAATCGCCCATGCGATAGAACAGCAGGCTGTCCCCGGCCTCGCGCTTGAGATCGAGATATTGCGCCATCATCGGGGTGGGGGCAGCGGCCATCGCGCGCCATGCTATCGCGCCCCCGATGCGATTCGCATAGCCGTTCGCGCGGGCTTTTCACCGCACTTTGCACCCTATCTTATCGCCCGCCGCCCGGTTAGAGCCGGAGGCCTGACGCCGAGCAGGGCGAGTATTTCGAGCGAAGGGCGGGGAGAGAACCACGATGGACGACGAACCACAGGGCAGTTTCACCAGCCGCGAGGCGCTGTTCTACCACGAAACCATCCGGCCCGGTAAACTCGAGATCGTCGCGACCAAGCCGATGACCTCGCAGCGCGACCTCAGCCTCGCCTATTCGCCCGGCGTCGCGGTGCCGGTCGAAGCGATCGCGCAGGATCCCAAGCTCGCCGCGCGCTACACCGCGAAGGCGAACCTCGTCGCGGTGATCTCCAACGGATCGGCGATCCTCGGCCTCGGCAATCTCGGCGCGCTCGCCTCCAAGCCGGTGATGGAAGGCAAGGCGGTGCTGTTCAAGCGGTTCGCCGACGTGGATTCGATCGATATCGAACTCGCGACCGAGGATCCGCAGGCCTTCATCGACGCGGTCGCGCTGATGGAGCCGACCTTCGGCGGGATAAACCTCGAAGACATCAAGGCGCCCGAATGCTTCATCATCGAAGCGGCGCTGCGCGAGCGCATGAACATCCCGGTCATGCACGACGACCAGCACGGCACCGCGATCATCACCGCGGCGGGCCTGCTCAACGCCTGCCACCTGACCGACCGCCGGATCGAGGACGTGAAGGTCGTCGTCAATGGCGCGGGCGCGGCGGCGATCGCGTGCACCGAACTGATCAAGGCGATGGGCGTGCCGCGCGACAACGTCATCATGTGCGACCGATCGGGCCCGATCACGCCGGGTCGCGAAGGCGTCGACCAGTGGAAGAGCGCCCATGCGGTCGCCACCGATGCAACCAGTCTGGAAGAGGCGCTGAAGGGTGCGGACATCTTCCTCGGCCTGTCGGCGGCCGGTGCGCTCAAGCCCGAGTGGGTTCAGCACATGGCCGACAAGCCGATCATCTTCGCGATGGCCAACCCGGTACCGGAGATCATGCCCGACGATGCGAAGGCGGTGCGCCCCGACGCGATCATTGCGACCGGGCGCAGCGATTTTCCCAACCAGGTCAACAACGTGCTGGGCTTCCCGTTCATCTTTCGCGGCGCGCTCGACGTGCAGGCGACGACGATCAACGAGGAGATGAAGGTCGCAGCAGCCAGCGCCATCGCCGAACTCGCGCGCGAACGCGTGCCCGAGGAAGTGGCGAGCGCGTACGGCAGGAACCATAAGTTCGGCACCGACTACATCATTCCTGCCCCCTTCGACCCCCGCCTGATCGAGGTGGTATCCTCCGCGGTGGCCAAGGCGGCGATGGATTCGGGCGTCGCGCAGTTCGATATCGAGGATTTCGACGCCTACCGCGTCCAGCTTCGCAGCCGCCTCAACCCCACGACCGCGGTGCTCACGGGCGTTTACAACGAGGCCAAGGCCAATCCGAAGCGGATGGTGTTTGCCGAGGCGGAAGAGGACGTGGTGCTGCGCGCCGCGATCCAGTACCGCGATTTCGGCTATGGCACGCCGATCCTGGTCGGGCGAACCAAGGCGGTGGTCGACAAGCTGCACCAGCTGTCGGTCTCCGATCCCGGCAGTTTCGAGATCCAGAACTCCGCCGATAGCGAGCACGTGCCCGCCATGGTGGACTACCTCTACAAGCGCCTGCAACGCCGCGGCTATACCGAGCGCGACGTGCGCCGCATGGTCAACCAGGAGCGCAACGTCTTCGCCGCGCTGCTGGTCGCATTGGGCCACGGGCACGGCATGATCTCGGGCCTTACCCGCACCTTCGCCCAGACCGCGAAGGAGGTGAACCTCGTCATCGATCCCAAGCCCGGAGCGTTGCCGTTCGGCATTCACATGATGGTGGGCAAGAACCACACCACCTTCCTCGCCGACACGACCATCAACGAACGCCCCGAAGCTGACGAGCTGGCGATCATCGCGCGCGAGACGGCGGCGGTCGCACGGCGCATGGGGCACGAACCGCGCGTCGCGTTCCTGTCCTATTCGACCTTCGGCAACCCGTCCGGGCGCTGGCTCGACAAGATTCGCGAGGCAGTCGGCATCCTCGATCGCGAAGGCTGCGATTTCGAGTACGAAGGCGAGATGGCGCCCGACGCCGCGCTCAATCCCAAGGTGATGAAGCTCTATCCCTTCAGCCGCCTGTCCGCGCCCGCCAACGTGCTGATCATGCCGGGGCTGCAATCGGCCAACCTGTCCGCAAAGATGCTGCGCGAACTGGGCGCGAACACCACGGTCGGCCCGATGCTGATCGGGATGGAAAAACCAGTGCAGATCGTGCCCATGACCGCTGCCACGCCCGACGTTCTGACCCTGTCCGTGCTGTCGAGCGCGGGCATCGTGGGGTAGCGCCCACAAAAAAGGCCCGGCGTTCGAGCCGGGCCTTTCGGTGTTCGTGTCCTGGGAAGGGGCGTTAGGCCGCTGCTTCCTTGTTGACTTCGCCGGTGGCGATTTCGGTCATGTGGCGATCGCCATCATAGGTGTTGTCGAGGCAGGTCTGGAGCGTCGACGCATCGCCATCGAGGCCGAGGCGCTTGGCAAAGGCGAGCGCGGTGCCGTAGCCGGCGATGCCGTAATGGGTCATGCGCTGGTACTGCGCGATGATCGAGGCATCCATGACGTCCTTGTCGGCGATGTCGGCATTGACGGCGTGCGCGTGCACTTCCTTCACAATGCCTTCCATGCCCTTGCAATGCTCGCCCGTCGGATCGGCCTTGTGGCCCTGAATGAGTCCCTTGACCTGCTCCATGCCCTGCGAAATGCCCTTCACGCCTGCTTCGAGAGCGCTCTTGAGTTCCGAGCTGGTCGCCTTGTCGTGAAGCTTCTTCGTCGCGTCGAGCGATTGCTTGTCGGCGCTGTAGATGTCCTGCAGCTGATCCACGTAGAGGTCCTTGAGGGTAGAGATAGTCATATTCGAGCGTCCTTTATTCGGTTGTGCGGGCCCTTGCGGCCTTCACCGATACAATGGACGAAAACCCGTTATCGTTCCGAGCCGCGGTGCGTATTCGCCACGCCAAACGACGAGGTGTTGGCGAGGCAAGGCGAGCGCTGCGCGGCAGCTTCTCGAAGCCACCGCTATCGTGCGTCCCGGCGTCGGAACCGGAAATACCACACCTCGTGACCGAAGGTTTCGCGCGCCTTCGTCTCGTAACGTGTTTCGCACCAGCCCGACGGGCGGTTGCGCCAGCTTTCGGGGCCCTCGACCACCCATTCGAACTCGTCCGAAAAGCGCTGCATGACCATCAGGGCATGGCGGACATAGACCGGGTGATCGGTGCCGAAGCGGAACTCGCCGCCCGGTTTCAGCTTGTCGGCGATCAGGCGTACCGGGCCATCGTTCATCATCCGCCGCTTGGCATGGCGCGCCTTGGGCCATGGATCGGGGTGCAGCAGGTACACCATGGTCAGCGCGCCATCGGGAATGCGCCCGAGCACCTTGATCGCATCGCCGTGATGCAGGCGGATGTTGGCAAGACGCTGGTCGTCGATATGCGCGAGCGCCTGCGCCACGCCGTTGAGGAACGGTTCCGCCCCGATGAAGCCGTGATTGGGCAGCAGGTCGGCGCGATAGGCCAGGTGCTCGCCCGCGCCGAACCCGATCTCGAAATGCAGCGGGCAGTCTTCGCCGAACAGTTCCTTCGCCGTGACAGGCCCTTCCTGCGAAACCGAGATCTGCGGCAGCAACCGGTCGACGAGCTCCTGCTGGCGCGCGCGCAGCGGCTTGCCGACGCTGCGACCGTACAGCCGGGAGAGGGTGGTGGGATCGCCTTCCTTGTATGCGCTCATGGGCGAACCCGCTAGGCGGGCGGGGGCGGGCCTGTCCAGAGTGGTGTGTCCTGTGGGGTGTTGCCAGAGCCGTTTTGGCCGGAGAGCTGTGAACCGGCCGGGTTGAGCCGACGGCGCGGATCACTATAGCGCGCGAGTCATGGACAGCCTGACCCGAATTTTCGAACAGCAGCCCGTTTGGGCGCAATCGCTCATCGGCCTGATCGCCCTCGGCCTCGCGGCGCTGGCGGTCAATTTCGTGCTGAAGAAGATCATTTTGCGCGCCGCCGCGCCCTATCTCGATCGTGATTCGGATCGCATCGACAGGGCCGCCGCATGGCTCGCCACCGTCGCGCCGCTGCTGGTGATCTCCTATGGTATCGAGCACGTGCCGCACCTGTACGACGTGGTTCACGACACCATCGCCAATGTCGCGCAGGCGCTGATCGTCCTTTCCGTCGCAATGGCGATCGTGCGCGCGCTCGGCTACGCCAACGAGGTTTACGAACGCCAGCCGCAATCGCGCAACCGCCCGATCAAGGGCTATGTCCAGCTGGTGAAGATCATCGTCCTGTGCGGCGCGGCGGTGATCCTGATCTCGGTGCTGATCGACGAATCGCCGTTCCTGCTGCTTTCGGGGCTTGGCGCGATCACCGCCGTGCTGCTGCTGGTGTTCAAGGACACGATCCTCAGCCTCGTCGCCAGCGTGCAGCTCACCAGCAACGACATGCTGCGGGTGGGCGACTGGATCACCATGCCGAGCATGGAGGCCGATGGCGACGTGATCGACATCTCGCTGCACACGATCAAGGTGCAGAATTTCGACAAGACGATCACGACGATTCCCACGCACCGGCTGGTGTCCGACGCGTTCCAGAACTGGCGCGGCATGGCCGACAGCGGGGGTCGGCGGATCAAGCGGGCGCTGACCATCGACCAGAACTCGATCCGTTTCCTGGACGACGAGGAAGTCGTCGAGCTCAAGAAGTTCAAGATGCTGAAGGACTATCTCGCCGCCAAGCGCGACGAGATCGCCCGCTGGAATGCCGAGGAACTGAGCGGCGAGGATGCGCCGGTCAACGCGCGGCGACTGACCAATATCGGCACCTTGCGCGCCTATATCATCGCCTACCTGCAATGGCATCCGCGGCTGAAGGGCGAGGGCTTCACCCTGATGGTGCGGCAATTGCCGCCGGGCGCGCACGGCCTGCCGATCGAAGTCTATTGCTTCACCGACACCACGAGCTGGCTCGAATACGAGAGCATCCAGGCCGACATCTTCGACCATTTGCTGGCGATCCTGGGCGAATTCGACCTGCGGCTATTCCAGGAACCGACCGGCCTCGATCTTGCACGCGGGCTGGGTGTGCGCGGATCGGCAGGCGCCTGACGTTTCAGCCCAGCGCGACGACGATGCCGTAAGTGCTCGTTGCGACCAGGACCGCGCCGACGAGGATCAGCATCAGCTTGGGCGAGAAGCGGCGCGCCGCCACGGCTCCGATGGGCGCGGCGATTACCCCGCCGATCAGCAGGCCGAGCGTCGCGCCGACGAGATCAGCGATACCCAGTTGCACGATGAAGGTGAGCGAAATCGCAAGGGTCAGGAAGAATTCGACCGAATTGACGGTTCCCACCACCTTGCGCGGTTCCGCGCCCTGCAGCAGCAGGTTGGAGGTAACCACCGGCCCCCAACCGCCGCCTCCCGCCGCATCGAGAAAGCCGCCGACCAGCCCAAGTGGGGCGACGAACCGGGCGACCCGCTTCGTCGGGGGATAGAGGAGGCCGCGGATCAGTAGGTAGACGCCGATCAGCGCCAGATACCCCAGAACGAACGGCCGCGCCGCCGCCGCGTCGATCGAAGTCAGAAGATACGCGCCCGCGACGCCGCCGATAAGGCCGGGCACGAGCAGCCGAAAGAACAGGCTGCGATCGATATTGCCGCTGACGAGGTGGCTGATTCCGGAAATCGCCGTGGTGAAGCATTCGACCACGTGGACGCGCTGCGATGCCTGCGCGGGCGGGACACCGGCTATTGCAACGAGCAGCGTGTTGGTGATGACTCCGAACGCCATTCCCAGCGCACCGTCGACCAGCTGGGCGGCGAATCCGATGGCGATGAAGGGCAGCAGGTCAGTAAGCGAAACACCGAACAATTCCATCGGCACCGGCTTTCAAGGCGATGCCACGTGCTGAAAGCCGGGGCGCATCGCAGAGCGAAGTCAGTCCAATAGTCGCGTTCCTTGCGCGCTCAAAGCGTAAACGCCCGGGGCCCACCAGACCCGGGCGTTCGGCTTCCCACTGCCGCAACTTCAGGGGCTAGCGGATCAGGCCGCTTCGGCCTCTTCGTTCGGGTCGCGCAGCACATAGCCGCGGCCCCAGACGGTTTCGATATAGTTCTCGCCGCCACACGCATGGCTGAGCTTCTTGCGCAGCTTGCAGATGAAGACGTCGATGATCTTGAGCTCGGGTTCGTCCATGCCGCCATAGAGGTGGTTGAGGAACATTTCCTTGGTCAGCGTCGTGCCCTTGCGCAGCGAAAGCAGCTCGAGCATCGCGTATTCCTTGCCCGTCAGGTGCACGCGCGCGCCATCGACTTCGACCGTCTTGGCATCGAGGTTCACGGCGAGCTTGCCGGTGCGGATGATCGACTGGCTGTGCCCCTTGGACCGGCGGACCACGGCGTGAATGCGCGCCACCAGTTCCTCGCGATGGAAGGGCTTGGTCACGTAATCGTCGGCGCCGAAGCCGAAGGAGCGGATCTTGGAATCCATCTCGGCGATGCCGGAGAGGATGAGGACGGGGGTCTGCACCTTGGCGACCCGCAGCTTCTTCAGAACGTCGTATCCGTGCATGTCCGGAAGGTTCAGGTCGAGCAGGATGATGTCGTAATCGTACAGCTTGCCGAGATCGAGGCCCTCTTCGCCAAGGTCGGTAGAGTAAACGTTGAAGCCTTCCGTCGTGAGCATGAGCTCGATCGCCTTGGACGTTGTCGGCTCATCTTCAATCAACAGCACGCGCATAGTTCAGCCCCCTGATTCTGTTCCAGTTTACGACCTTCGCCGTGGACATCGTCGATGCGGTTACGACCCGCTAACCTTTGTTGCCCTGTATTAACCACACAAGGAATGAACGGGAAAGGTTAATCACGAGTAAACTTTTGCATGTCGAATGCTACTGCGGTTCGACCCTAAGTAGAAATGCCTGAAATTTAACGGGTCTTTTACCGGTGCTGGCATCGGCTCGCGCAGCGTCGAGCCGCACGGCGAACGCGGCTCAGATCGCGGCCAGTTTCTTGTGCCGCCGCCGCTCGGCGCTCGATCCGATGCCGATCGCCTCGCGGTATTTCGCCACCGTGCGGCGGGCGAGGTCGAAGCCTTCTTCCTTGAGCATGTCGGCAAGCTTCTGGTCGGACAGCACCTTGCGCGGATCCTCGGCTTCGGTCAGCGCCTTGATCCGCGCCTTGATCGCTTCCGCCGATGCACCCTCGCCATCGCCCGATCCGCCGATCCGGCCGACGCCGCTGGAAAAGAAGTACTTGAGCTCGAAACAGCCGCGCTCGCACGAAAGGTACTTGCCGCTCGTCACGCGGCTGACGGTCGATTCGTGCATGTCGATCTTCTCGGCGACATCGCGCAGGGTCAGCGGACGCAGTTCGGCCACGCCCTTGCGAAAGAAGCCGTCCTGCTGCTTCACGATCTCGGCCGCGGTCTTGAGGATCGTCTTCTGCCGCTGGTCGAGCGCGCGGATCAGCCAGTGCGCGTCGGCGAGCTTCTCCTTGAGCCAGCCTTTCGTCTCCGCATCGCCCTCTTCGCCGCCGAGCGCCATGTAATAGCTGCGATTGACCACCAGGCGCGGCAGGGTCGCCTCGTTCAGCGCGATGTCCCACCCGCCCGACCCGTTGGCGCTAAGCAGGACGTCGGGCACCACCGCATCGTTGGTCGAAGGGGCGAAGGCGAGGCCGGGGCGCGGATCGTAGCTGCGCAGTTCGGCCAGCATGTCGGCGAAATCCTCGTCGTCGACCTCGCACAGCCGCTTGAGCTTCGCGACGTCGCCGCGCGCCACCAGTTCCAGATTGCCGATGAGCGCGCGCATGCACGGATCGTAGCGGTCGGCCTCGCGCGCCTGCAAGGCGAGGCATTCGGCAAGGTCGCGCGCTCCCACGCCGGTGGGCTCGCACAACTGCACCACGGTCAGCGCATCCTCGACCTCGTCGAGGGACACGCCGAGATCGGCCGCGATCTCGTCCAGCGGGCCGGTCAGATACCCTGCATCGTCGAGCAGTCCGGCAACATGGCGCGCCGCGAAGGCTTCGCGCTCGTTGACGGCGAGCGCCCCGATCTGCCGATCGAGATGATCGAGCAGCGTCGTTTCCTGGCCGCGCGTTTCGGCAAGTTCGGGCCATTCGTCGAAAGCCGATCCCGATGCGCCCGCCGCGCCCCATTCGCCGCTGCCGGGGCCATGGCCGTCGGTGGGTGCGCCATCGCCCCTGGCGCCATCGCCAGTATCGCGATCGCGATCGAGCGCACTTGTATCGATGTCGAGCGCGGCATCGCCATCGGAACTGCCCGAACTGTCGGCGCTCGGCTCAGCGTTCGCGCCGGGTCCGCCGTCGCCATCGTCGCCCGCCGGCCCGTCCTCGCGCGAGACCGAGCCCGCTTCGAGCAGCGGGTTGGCCTCAAGCGCTTCGCCGATATAGCTCTCGATCTCGAGGTTGGACGCAGCCAGCAGCCGGATCGCCTGCTGCAATTGCGGCGTCATCACCAGCGATTGCGTCTGTCTCAGATCGAGGCGTGGACCAAGGGCCATGCAGCGTGTCCCTAAAGCGTAAAGCCTTCGCCAAGATAAAGCCGGCGTACGTTTTCGTCCGCGACCAGCGCCTGGGGCGTACCGGCGAACAGCACCTGGCCGCCATAGATGATGCAGGCGCGATCAACGATATCGAGGGTTTCACGTACGTTGTGGTCGGTGATGAGCACGCCGATGCCGCGCCGTTTCAAATCCTTCACAAGGTCGCGGATGTCGCTGATCGAAAGCGGATCGATCCCGGCGAAGGGTTCGTCGAGCAGCATGATCGATGGTTTCGCCGCCAGCGCGCGGGCGATCTCGCAGCGCCGCCGCTCCCCGCCGGACAGCGCCATGGCCGGGCTGGTGCGCAGGCGGGTGAGGCCGAATTCGCCCAGCAGGCGTTCGAGCTCGTCGGCGCGCGTTGCCCGGTCGGGCTCCACCATTTCCAGCACGCATTCGATGTTCTGTTCCACGGTCATGCCGCGAAAGATGCTGGTTTCCTGCGGCAGATAGCCAAGGCCGAGGATCGCGCGACGGTACATGGGCAGCTTGGTCACGTCCTCGCCATCCATCAGGATGCGCCCCGAATCGGGTTTGACGAGACCCATGATCGAATAGAAGCACGTCGTCTTGCCCGCGCCGTTCGGGCCGAGCAGGCCGAGCACCTCGCCCTTCGCCACGGTCAGCGATATGTCGGTCAGCACCGCGCGCTTGTCGTAGCTCTTGGCGATCGACACGACTTCCAGCCCACCCTCGGGCATCGGGGCGGTCGCATCGGTCGGCGCATCGGCCGCCGCTTCGGCGAGCTGGTCGAAATTACTGTCCATCGTCGCGCGATCCTAGCAGCCCTTCGCGCGCATGGAAGAGCGCGGCTGGCATTCGGGCCGGAATGTCGCATGCGAAGCCGCTTTGCAAAGGCCGGCGCGACCCTGTCGTCCCGCGCAGTCCAGACTTGCATCCGGCGCAACGGAAGACCCTTTTGGTTAGCATGGTTGCAATATTGCGACTCTTTTGAAATGATTGCGCATAACGAGTCACAAGACTCACCGGTGGGAGCGCATGCCATGAACAACCGCTTTAACACTCCGGTCCGTCACGAAAGAACGGGCGCAGCGCGTCCGCTCGAACGTGGCCGGGAACGTGCGGAGGATAGCCCGCGCGACTGGCGCAAGGCGATGAGCGACCATGTCGCCTACGCCCTGCTGGTCTATACCGCCCTCCAGATCTTCCTGACGGTGAAGGCCATGAACGAGGGGCTGCCCTCGATCCTGCCCTACATGGCGCTGGTCATTCTCGTCGCCGCGATCATTCCCGCCTGCCGCTGGTTCGAGAAGCGCTGGACGGTGCTGTCCGATGCCGAGGCGCACGATCCCGCCCTCGCATCCGATTTCCGGCGCGACACGATAGCCCTGTGGCTGATGGCGATCCTGTTGCCGGTCGCGATCACCGGGCTGTGCATGGTATTCTTCGCGCTGGGCTGACGCCGCGCGCACAACGTCCCCGACGATCGCACGCCATTCCCGTTGCAGCCATTCCGGTTGCAGGCGCATTCGGGAACACCCGCATCCATCCGCCTGTTGATCGAACGCGCAACGTCGCGCATGCCGGACCGCGAGTGCCGCGCATTCGGACGAAGATGCAGGATCGATGGGGGAGACAAAGATGGCGACCGGCACGAAGGCTTACCGCCTCTTTCTCCCGCTTATCCTCCTCCTTGGCGCGCTGGCGCTGGTTTCCCCCGCTGCCGCCCTGCTGCCCGCCGCGCCCGATGCGGGGGAGGCCGGCGCGTCGGCGGAAAACGGCGAGATCGTCTCCGACCAGCCGATCGACCAGGCGCAAGGCGCGGGCGACGACGATCGCATCGCCGCGCGCATCAAGGCCATTTACGGCGAACTGCCGGAATTCGACCAGGTCCGGGTCGGGGTGAACGAAGGCGTCGTCGCGCTGTCGGGGACGCTTCCCGACGCCGAAACGATCGCCCGCGCCGAGGCGATCGCCGCGCGGGTTTCCGGGGTCGTCACGGTCGAGAACGCGATCGCGCGCGACCTGTCGGTCGAACAGAACCTGTCGGTGATCGGCAAGGCGAGCGAACTGGTGGAGGAAAGCTTCAACGCGCTGCCGCTGCTGGCGGTCGCGCTGGTGATCGCGCTTGCCATCGGGACGCTCGGCTACGTTATCGCGGGGGTCACGCCGCTGTGGAACCGGATCGCGCCCAACAACTTCCTCGCCGAACTGATTCGCAGCGCCATCCGCTTCGTGTTCGTCGTCGGCGGTATCGTCATCGCGCTCGACATGCTTGGGGCGGGCGCGCTGCTCGGCGCGGTGCTGGGCGGGGCGGGGCTGATCGGGATCGCGCTGGGTTTCGCGATGCGCGACACGATCGAGAATTACGTCGCCTCGGTCATGCTCAGCCTGCGCCAGCCGTTTCGGCCCAACGACCACGTGGTGATCGACGATTTCGAGGGCCGCGTGATCCGCCTCACCAGCCGCGCGACCATCCTGATGACGCTGGAGGGCAACCATCTGCGCATTCCCAACGCGCAGGTCTTCAAGGCGGTGATCCTAAATTACACCCGCAACCCGCAGCGCCGCTTCGATTTCGAGCTAGGCGTCGATGCCGACGACGATCCGCGCGCGGCGATGGATCTGGGTGCGCGGGTGCTGGAGGAGCTGCCTTTCGTCCTCGCCGACCCTGCGCCGGGCGGACGGGTGACGCAGGTGGGCGATTCGAACATCGTCATCATGTTCATGGGCTGGATCGACCAGCGCGAGGCGGACTGGTTCAAGTCCCGCAGCCTCGCCATCGCCGCGGTGAAGGAAGCGCTCGAGGACGAAGGCTTCGCCCTGCCCGAGCCGATCTACCGGCTGCGTTTCGATGCGCGCACCGATCCGCTGCCCATCGGGGGTTCGGCGAAGCTGATGGAAGCGGCGGGCGAAGCCGCGGCCTCCGCCGCCAAACCCTCACGCCCGCGCAAGGACCGGCGCCCCCTAGACGCTTCGCAGGACGTTCGCCCCGAAAGCGAGATCAGCGACCTCGTCGAAGCCGAGCGCGCCAGCGACGGAGACGAGGCCAAGGACCTGCTCGACGATTCACGGCCCGTGGAGTGAGGTCGGCTTTTGGGTGGGAAGCGGAAGTTTGTTCAGGGGTTTGCCCTCAAGTTTCTGCGGGTCTTTAATCCATCTTGCACCAGCCCCCAGCGGTGTATGGCCGTAGCATATCCCGTCGCGCGTACCATGCGCCCGGGCCCTCCTCGCTACCCGGGGACAACGCAACGAAACGACTTTCGTAGTCGCACCCGACTTCACGCCCTTCGGTGATCCATTCGCAGGATATGTTTCGATGTTCCCATCGGCCAATGGCTTCCTCCAGAATGATGCAGGCCCCGTCTTCGACGCAGACGCAACTGGGGGAAGCCAGCAAGGTAGCGCTTGGCGGAACGGCTTGATGGGAAGCGTCCGAGCACGCCCAGATTGGTGCAAACGCTATGCCTAGACCAACCGTCAACGTAGCGACGCGCAGGCAGTTCATGGGTACGAGATCGCAAGTTTATTCGACGTCTGCAACGGGGTCGCTAGCGGACGTCCGACCTGCGCCCAAGCCCTACCCCTTCGCCCGCTCGATCGCTTCCACGATCACCTGAATGGCTTCGGCCTTGTCGCCCCACTTGCCGATGCGCACCCATTTCTTCTTTTCGAGGTCCTTGTAGTGGGTGAAGAAATGCTCGATCTGCTCGAAGATGATCGGGGGCAGGTCGGCCTTCTCCTTGGCCGCCGAGTGGTAGGGGTAGGTCGTGTCGACCGGTACGCAGACCAGCTTTTCATCGCCGCCGTGTTCGTCTTCCAGGTTGAGAACCGCGATCGGGCGCGCGCTCACCACGCAGCCGGGCACGAACGGGGTGGAGGCGATCACCAGCGCATCGAGCGGGTCGCCATCGGGCGAAAGCGTGTGGGGCACGAACCCGTAATTGGCCGGATAGCGCATCGGCGTGTGGAGGATTCGATCGACGAACAGCGCGCCGCTTTCCTTGTCGAACTCGTATTTCACCGGCTCGCCGCCGACCGGCACCTCGATGATGACGTTGAGTTCTTCGGGCGGGTTGTCGCCGGTCTTGATCTTGTCGATGCGCATGAGTGATCGGTCCTGAATAGCCGCGTAGTCGTATCGGTCCGCCATCCACCTGCGAACCGGTGGCGCGCCGCTTAGCTTGCAAGCCATGTTGCGGCAAGGGCACCCGTCGCCTAATCGCGCTTGCAAACCGGGGCCGACACAAAACAGGACGATCATGAGCGCAAAGACCCCAAAGGCCGTTCGCGGCACGCAGGACATCTTCGGACCCGAGGCGGAGGCCTTCGCCTTCGTCGTCGAGACGTTCGAGCGGGTGCGCCGCCTCTACCGCTTCCGCCGCGCCGAATTCCCGGTGTTCGAGCGGACCGAGGTGTTCGCCCGCTCGTTGGGCGAGACGACCGACGTGGTGTCGAAGGAGATGTATTCGTTCGAGGATCGCGGCGGCGAAAGCCTGACCCTGCGCCCCGAATTCACCGCCGGGATCGCGCGCGCCTTCCTGACGAACGGCTGGCAGCAGCACGTGCCGCTGAAACTCGCGACCCACGGTCCGCTGTTTCGCTACGAACGCCCGCAAAAGGGCCGCTATCGCCAGTTCCACCAGATCGATGCCGAGATCATCGGCGCACCCGAGCCGCAGGCGGACGTCGAACTGCTCGCCTTTGCCGACCACTTGCTGCGCGAACTGGGGATCGAGGGCGTGACGCTCCAGCTCAACACGCTCGGCGATGGCGACAGCCGCGAGGCGTGGCGCGCGGCGCTGGTCGAGTATTTCGGCAAGGTGCGCGGCGAACTGTCCGAGGATTCGCAGGAGCGGCTGGACAAGAACCCGCTGCGCATCCTCGACAGCAAGGACCGGCGCGACCGGCCCTTCGTCGCCGACGCACCGAAGATCGACGATTACCTGTCGGGCGATGCGGCGGCGTTCTTCGAAAGCGTGACGGGCGGGTTGGATGCGGCGGGGGTGCGGTGGCAGCGCGCCGAAAGCCTTGTGCGCGGGCTCGACTATTACCGCCACACCGCGTTCGAATTCATCCCGGACGAAGGCTCGGTCGCAGCCGACGCGCTCGGCGCGCAGAGTACGGTGCTTGGGGGCGGGCGCTATGACGGGCTGATGGAAAGCCTCGGCGGACCGGCGACCCCGGCGGTCGGCTGGGCCGCGGGGATCGAGCGGCTGGCCATGCTGGTGGGCGAGCGGGCGGAGGAGGCCGTCGACCTGATCGTGGTGGTCGAGGATGACAGTCGGGTCGACGAGGCGATTGGCGTTCTGAAAACCGTTCGCCTCGAGGGCTTTTCTGCCGAAGTCATGGCGAGCGGCTCACCGCGCAAGCGCTACGACAAGGCCGTTAAGCGTTCGCCCAAGGCAATCCTCACCCTGAAGCCGGAAATGGGGGTTGGGGTTCAGCACGAGAACCCCGATGAACCCGTCCTCGCGGCGATCCGTCACTACGTTTGAACCGCAGCAAGATCGTCGCGGGGGGACGACGGGGAGAAAGCTTTCCTACCTCCGGCCTTCGACGCTATCCGTAAGGCCCATGGCACTCTTTCATCCGACCCGCGAACCAAGCGCGAGATCGAATGTATCCAACGCCCGTTTTTGTATCGCAGGACCGTGTTCCATGTGTTCCATCCTGTAGGAAACCAAGACCCAGCTCATGCAGATACCCGCCGAACGCCTCGACCAGATCGCCCATCGCTTCGCCGAGCTCGAGGCGCGCATGGCGTCGGGCACGCTCGAGGGCGACGCGTTCGTGACTGCCAGCCGCGACTATGCCGAACTCGAACCGGTGGCGACCATCGCCGCCGAGGTGAAGTCGATGCGCGTGGAGATGGCGGGGCTGGAAGAGATGCTCGCCGATCCGGAGATGAAGGCGATGGCGGAAGAGGAGCTCGCCGCCATCCGCGACGCCCTGCCGCAAAAGGAGCGCGCGCTCGCCGTCGCGCTGCTGCCGCGCGACTCGGCCGATGCCAAACCCGCAATGCTCGAGATCCGGGCCGGGACCGGCGGCGACGAGGCTGCGCTGTTCGCAGGCGACCTCTACCGCATGTACGAACGCTTCGCTGCTGAGAACGGCTGGCGGGTCGAACCGGTCAGCATGAGCGCGAGCGAGGTCGGCGGCTTCAAGGAGATCGTCGCCAACGTGACCGGGACCGGCGTGTTCGCGAAGCTCAAGTTCGAAAGCGGGGTCCACCGCGTCCAGCGCGTACCGGTGACCGAGAGCGGGGGGCGCATCCACACCTCCGCCGCGACCGTCGCCGTGCTGCCCGAACCCGACGCGGTCGATGTCGACATCGATCCCGGCGACCTCAAGATCGACACCTACCGCGCCAGCGGTGCGGGTGGCCAGCACGTCAACACCACCGATTCCGCCATTCGCATCACGCATGAACCCAGCGGCCTCGTCGTCACCTGCCAGGATGGGCGAAGCCAGCACAAGAACCGGGAGAAGGCGATGCAGGTTCTGCGTGCGCGCCTCTACGAACAGCAGCGCGACGCGGCGCAGGGGGCGGAGGCCGAAGCGCGCAAGGCGATTGTCGGCAGCGGCGACCGCTCCGAACGGATCCGCACCTACAACTTCCCGCAAGGGCGCGTGACCGATCACCGCATCGGCCTGACACTGCACAAGCTGGAGGAAGTGCTGGCCGGACCGGGGCTGAACGAGCTGGTCGACGCGCTTGTCGCCGAGGACGAGGGCAAGCGGCTGGCGGCTCTCGCCGAATGAGGGTGGCGGATGGGATCCGGGCGGCGAGCGAGCGGCTGTCCGGAACGAGCGACACCGCGCGGCTCGATGCCGAACTGCTGATGGCACACGCCTTGGGGGCCAGCCGGTCCGACATGCTGGTGCGGAAGATGGGCGCGGCGGTGCCCGAGGCGTTCGACGCGCTGGTCGCGCGCCGGGTGAGGCGCGAGCCGGTCGCGTACATCACCGGCACCGCCGGCTTCTACGGACGCGAGTTCGCGGTCGGACCCGGCATCCTCGTCCCGCGTCCCGATAGCGAGACGCTGATCGAAGCTGCGCTCGAACGATGCCCCGCACCTGAGAGGGTGCTGGACCTCGGAACGGGATCGGGTGCCCTGCTGCTGAGCGTGCTCGCCGAATGGCCGCAGGCCGAGGGGGTGGGGATCGATGCTTCGCCCGTCGCTGTCGACCACGCCAGCCGCAATGCGGCGCGGCTGGGGCTCGCGGAAAGGGTGGACCTGCGCCTCGGCGACTGGCGCGAGCCCGGCTGGGCGGACGATCTGGGCACGTTCGACCTGCTCGTGTGCAACCCGCCCTATGTGGAGGAGGGCGCGGCGCTCGAACCCGACGTGCGCGACTACGAACCGGCGGGCGCGCTCTTCGCGGGGGCCGACGGACTCGACGATTATCGCGTGCTGTTCCCGCAGGTTCGCGGCCTGCTGCGGGAGAACGGGGTTGCACTGTTCGAGATCGGCCACACGCAGGACGGCGCGGTTCGCGAGTTGGCACGACATGCGGGCTTCGATGCGACGATCGTGCGCGATCTTGCAAATCGGCCACGGTGCATCGCGCTTCGGTGAGGAAATCGCGGCAAGGGCTTGGCAAACGCGGATCGGCTCGCTACGTCAATGTCCAGACCCCTTCGAACGGCGCGGTTCTGCGCGGATCGGACAGGGGTCAAGCTCCGAATAACCGCCGAAACAGACCGCGCAGGGTCGCCCCTCCGGTCGCACTCGGCAGGTGTGTCTGCCGCATGGTGGACGGCGGAAGAGGATCGTTTCGGGGTCAACGGGCCAAGAGCGGGTGCAGATACAATCAGTCACCGCGAGCCACCGATGAGGATGAATCTCCTTGAATAACAATCGTAACAATCGTCGCCGCGGTCGCGGCAACCGCAATTCGGGCGGTGGGGGCAACCAGCTCAACCGGATCGACAGTCGCGCGCGTGGCAACGCGCCGCAGATGCTCGACAAGTACAAGAAGCTGGCGCAGGACGCCCAGCACAACGGCGACCGGGTGCAGACCGAATACTACCTGCAGTTCGCCGATCACTATTTCCGCGTGATCGCCGACAACAAGGCGCGCCAGGACGAAGCCCGCGCGAAACGTGGCGACGGCGGGCGCGACAATCGCGGCGACGGACGCTCGCAGGCCAACGACGATGGCAGCGACGATTACGGGGAAGAGAACGAAAGCCGGCGCGTCGAAGCCAAGCGCTCTAACCGCCGGACCAAGCAGCGCCGCGATGACGACGACGATGCTTCGGGCGAAGGTCATCAGGACGAAGGCCGCAGCGGTGTCGAAGGCGAAGCCGCCGACGGCGCGGAAGAGAACGCCCGTCCCAAGCGGCGCACGCGCAAGCCGCGCAGCGAAACCGACGGTTCCGACGAGGATCGCCCCGCTCCCAAGCGCAAGCCGCGAGTGGCGAAGCGCGAAAAGCCCGCAGACGGTGTCGGCGGCGGAGGCGAGATCGATTCGGCGGTGCTTCCCCCGGCGATCAAGCCGGAGAAACCCGACAGCGACGACCTCAAGGCGGTTGGATAAGGCGTGAGCGCCGACCGGCCCCTGCATGGGGGTCATGCCCCCGTCAAAGGTGCAGGTCTCGGTGACAGCCCCGCCGCGGGGACGGCTCGTGCTGCCGGCGGACCTGTTCCCACGGGCCACGGCTGGCCCGTTCCGATTGAGCGCATTGCCGCGACCATCGCGGCGCATCCCCGCTTTGCCGCGCTGTTGCTCGGCCTCGTCGGCGCCTGCGCTTACCCGCCATTGCATCTCTGGCCGCTCGGGCTGCTGGCGTTCGCCGGACTGGTCTGGCT
>JBARZK010000171.1:0-10508 GCA_049649965.1 Erythrobacter sp. | reverse complement strand
GAGAACAAGAGAAGAACAAATGGTGCCCAGAAGAGGACTCGAACCTCCACATCCTTGCGAATACTAGCACCTGAAGCTAGCGCGTCTACCAATTCCGCCATCTGGGCACCGGAGCGATGTCGTCACTTCATAGAACATCGCAGGTAGGAGCGGCCCGGTAGCGATCCTTACGCACGCCTGTCAACCGCTGCTTGCGCTGGATCGAGAAATATCGCGCGAGCAGGAAAACTTGCCGTACTCTAGGACGACTGCCGGTATCGCCTCGCGATCCCGACTGAGTTGCCTCGGTTTGTATCAGCGTTCGTCGGCCTCCCGCTATTCCTCGATCAGTCGCACCGGGTTCGGCTGCCAGATCCCTTCGCGCATTTCCCGGCGCGGACCTTGCGCACGAAGGGCAAGGTAGAACGGACCCTCCGGCACCGGTATGGCGTTCGGGCCGCTGGCATCGGTGGCAAGCGTGATGCTGATCGACCCGTCATCCGCAACCTGCAGCCCTTGCGTGTTGGAGCTGACGAGATACTTGCCCGCCGGGTTGGGAAACAGTTCCTGCGTCGCCTGATCGTACACCGTGACCGACCAGAAAAAGTCGCTGGGCGGGGCGCTGTCGAGCTCCAGGACGTACGTGCCCCGGCTTCCGTCGAGCGGATTGCCATTCGCATCGAGGAAAGTCGTATAGGCATAGTTTTCCAGCCGTACATTCGCCCCCAGCCCCAGGCTGTGAACGCCGGCGCGGTAAGAATAATTGTAGCCATAGCGACCGATGTCGAGCGGCTCGCGCCAGCTGTTGACGGCGGTTCCGTTCTGGAACTTGATCGTTTCGGCGTACCGGTCGGCCTTTACTATACCCTCGCGCGCGCCGTTCAAGGTCATGTCGTCTGCCATCGCCTGCGCGACCGACAGCGGTCCTCCGACCCCCAGCCCGCGAAAGCCATGGACCAGGGCCGCCTCGGTTTCGCGGACCCCGGCTTCCTCGACGATCCAGTCCAGAACGGTCAGGTATTGCCCGGCATTTTGCAGATCCGCCGGTTCGGGGAAGGCCCGCTTGCTAGTCGGTTCGACGGTCGAGGTGATCGTGATGCCATCCTGGAGGGCGCGAACTTCGGGCAGTTCCGCCGCGCTTTCGACCTCGATGCGCATCAGGATCCACATATAGGCCTGCGTGACCCGGAACAGTTCGGCACCCTCCGGCACCTCCCCGCCCCAGTTCGTCGTGGCGATCAGGTAAGTCCCGCCGCTCGTCCCGCGCGTACGCGCGCTGATATTGGTCGCATTGCCGAACAGGTCGAGGAAATTGACGGTGTAATAGCGCCCGTTGGTCGGGGGCACGGTGATCAGGACGGGACCATCGCTGAGATCGAGATAGGCGTTCGAGTACAGGGTGTCCGCATTGGGTGTCTTGAACGGCTCGTAACCCGGTCCGGCAAGGTCGCGGCCGTGCGAGAACCTGTTGAAGCCGACATAAAGCGGGGACGCCGTATCGATCGCCTGTGCGTGCATCTGGGAATAGGTCGAAACCGCCGAGCGACCGAAAACCCCGGCATTGAACGCCGCGTTTTCAGCCCATACCTGCCGCATCTCGTCGTCTTCCGGGACGATATCCTCGGCCAGGGGCTCGAGAAACTGGTCGGCGCGGCTGGCATCGTAGAGCCTCGGTTCGGCCTGCGCCGCCGTGGATAGCAGGACAAGCGCTGCGAGCCCCAATCCGTAAAGCGTACCCGGCAATACAGTCAGTTCGGTCATGCGGTGGTTCAACGTCCTTCAATGATCAGAAAAAGTGGGGCCTCGGCTGGCGAGACCCCGTAAGGCGAGCTTCGAACGAGAGCCGTTTCGAAGCTTCGGGATTGAACGCAGTCTAGAATTCCGCGCCGATGCTGATCCCGTACTGGCGGGGCGGGATTGCGGAGCCGAACGTGAACAGTCCCGCCACCGGAAGGGCGGCGGAAAGACCCTGCTGGTCGAGCAGGTTTCGCCCGAACACGCGCGCGTAAATCTCCGAACCGTTGCCGGTGTAGAACGTGTATGTCACCGCCGCTGCCAGATCTTCCTGCGCCTGGTGCAGGCCGCGTGGATCGTTCATCCCGAAATCGCCCGGAGCCGGAACGATCGTGGTCTGATACGAACTGGTGGTGCTCAGCCGCACGTTGAACTGCAGGTCGCTGTCGGAGGTCACGTCGAACTCGTAATTGGCGGCCAGCGAAAACGTGAAGTCGGGTGTCCGGCGCAATCGCCGCGTCGATGCGTCCTCGTTCGGATCGAAGTTTCCATCGACATTTCGATCGACGAAGAAATCGTCGTATTCGGCATCGAGCAGGCCAACGGCTCCGGTAATCGTGAAGCCGTCGAAGAGCGTCGCGCGCATGTCGAGCTCAAGGCCCTGGATGGTCGCGCTCGCGGCGTTCAGCGTCACCGTTTCCTGCGGGTTGGGCGATCCGGGCGGGGTGGCCTGCACCACGTCTTCCTGCTTGTCGTTGTACTTGGAGTAGAACGCGGCAAGGTTCACGATCAGATCACCGTTGAGGAACGTGTTCTTCAGGCCCAGTTCGTAGGAATCGACGGTTTCCGGTTCGTACGAGGTCGCGACAGCGGAGGCGCTGTTCGCTCGGCCGTTGAAACCACCGGCACGATAGCCCCTGGCATACGATGCGTAGATGAGATGATCCTCGGAAAGATCGTAATCGAGGCTCACGCGCGGGGTGAATTCTTCCCAGCTGTCGGAGTTGCTGAATACCGCCCCGGGCGCGAGAGTTCGCGTGAACTCCTTCTCGTCCCACGAATAGCGCGCACCAAGGCTCAGCCGCAGGCGGTCGGTCAGCGAGACGTCGAAATCCGCGAAGACCGCGTAGGATTCCGTGCTGTGATCGGTTTGCGGGTTGGCCTGCGCCCCGCCGGGAAGGGTGGTTACCTGGTCGAGCTGGTAGTCGTTGTTCCAGTAGAACAGACCCGCAACGCCCGAAAGCCCTTCGAAGAACTCGCCGCCCAGACGCAGTTCCTGGCTGAACTGGCGGTAATCCTGGACCCGGTTCGTCTGGAAGAACGGGATCGAAGTGCCATCGAAATCTTGGATCACCTGCTCGTCGGAATCGCGCAGGGCCGTGATCGATGTCAGCGTGAGATCGCCGAATTCCCAGTTCACTTGGCCGGAAAACGCGACCTCGTCGAATTCGATGGATCCCAGTTCGTTCGCAAACGCGGTGTAAAGGTCCTCGCGCCGGTTGCGATTGCACTGTTCGGGTATGACCGCGCCGAGCGAGATGCAGATCACGTCGTTGTCGTTGGAAAGCGAGGATACCGCCGGATCGCCGCCGATTTCCGAATATTCGCCGATCAGCAGGATATCGAGGCCCGCCGTCGGTTCGATCAACAGCGATGCGCCGACATTGGTGTTCGAGTTGGACCCCGTCGTTCGGTCGAGCGTGACGTTGTCGTAGTAGCCGTCGAATTCACGGTCGTAGCCGAACAGCTTGAGGCCAAAGACGTCGCCGTCACCGACGTTCACCACCGCGTTGAGCTCGCGCCTGCCGAAATTGCCGAAGGTGACTTCACCGCGCGCGCCGAATTCCTTCGTGGGAAGCGAGCGCCGAATGTTGATGACGCCGCCGATCGTGTTGCGGCCGAAAAGCGTTCCCTGCGGTCCGCGCAGCACCTCGACCGATTCGAAGTCGAAGGCGTTGGTGAGCTGCCCCGTATTCGTTCCGCTGAAGACCCCGTCGATGACGACACCGACCGTTGGCTCGAACGATTTCTCGATATCCTCGAAGCTGACGCCGCGAAGCGAGATCGCGCCGCCACCGGGGCCCGCGCCCACCGGGTCGATCACCAGGTTCGGGGCCAGCCCCTCCACATCCTCGACCGTCAGGGCACCCTGCGCGGCGAGTTGCTCCGTGCTTACGACCGTGACCGCCACGGGCACGTCCTGCACGGATTCGTCTCCGCGCAGGCGGCCTGTGACGACGATTTCCGTGAAGTCTTCCTGTTCCGCTTCCGCAACGTCATCCTGAGCGAATGCCGCCTGCGAACCGAAGCTCCCCGCAAGGAGTGTGCCGCACATCAGGGCAAGCCGTGTCCTACGCATTTCGTCATCCCTCCCAATCCTGGCCGAGCTTGCCGTGACATGCCTGGCACAACTATTTTTATGAATTGAGGTTTATTTTTCCGGTAGCTCACTGACCATCGTCAAAAGTAAGAGTGCCCGCGACACCCGATGGAGACCGCATGGCAAGGACCGCGACAAACGAGAAGAAACAGCCAGCGGTACGCAGGGGCCGACCGCCCAATTCGAGTGCCAGGGCTTCCCGCGACCGGCTCATGCGGGCGGCCGCCGTCCAGTTCTCGCAAGCCGAATTCTCCGAGGTCAACATGGAGGACATCGCCGCCGAAGCGGGGATGACGGGGGCGGCGATCTACAACCATTTCCCATCGAAGGACGCGCTCTTCATCGCGACCGCCAATCACATGACGCAGATCAACCTCGTTGCACTCACGCGCGCCATCGAAAGCGGTCCTACCTGGCGCAGCGGTTTCGCGGCGGTGCTCGCCTTGTTCGTGGACGATACGACCGGCTGGCTCCGCTATCCGCTCCTGACCTCCGCGGTTCAGTTGAAAATGCTTCAGAATTGCGAGAAGTTCGACGAGATGCTCGGCCTGCGCCGCGAGTATGTCGCCCAGTTCGAGGGGCTGGTTTCGCGAGCCGTTGCCGAAGGCGACCTGCCCGCGGACATTTCGACGAACGTGGCCGCCGAACTGCTCATGGGCTTCGTTTTCAACGGGATGGGCGCGGTGATGAGCCACATGCGCAGCGAGCGGGAGATCCGCCAGATCGTCGATACGGCGAGCCTCCTTCTGACCGGTTCGGTGGAACCTGCCTTGCCGAACAAATTGGATAGGTGACCCCTGCCGCCGCTGCTGCGAGACCTTTAATTAATTCGGATTCATAAATCCGGGAAACGAAGGTTCGTCACGGCATCCTTGCTGCCGCAATGGGTCGCTGCGCGAACGCATTGCGGGAGACGATGGGATGGCGTGGAGAACACTGACGCTGGTATGCGTGGCGATGCTATCGGCGTGCACCACCGGGACCGAACGCGTTGCCGAGGTCGACCGGCCGAACATCATCGTCATCCTGGCCGACGATCTCGCCTATTCCGACATCGAACCCTATGGCGGCGAGATCGAAACGCCCAACCTCGCACGGCTTGCCGACAACGGGATGACATTCACCTATTTTCACACCTCGCCGATGTGTTCGCCTTCGCGGGCCATGCTGCTGACCGGCGTCGCCCAGCACCGCACCGGCTACGGCACGATGGCCGAGTTCCTTGCCGAGAACCAGGTCGGCGCACGCGGGTACGAGGGTCAGCTGAACGACCGCGTCCTTACCATAGCGGAACGGTTGCGGAGCGGAGGCTATCGCACCTACATGACCGGGAAATGGCATCTGGGCCGCGACAGCGAGCCAAGCTCGCGCGGCTTCGATCGCAGCTTTACCCTGATCCAGGGCGCCGGCAGCCACTTCGACGAGCGCGGCTATGCCGAATTCATGCCGACGGTCACCTATCTGCGCGACGGTGAGCCGACCGAGCTTCCCGACGATTTCTATTCGACCGATGCCTACACCGACGAGCTCATCCGCTACCTCGACGAGGACCGGGAGGAAGGAAAGCCCTTCTTCGCCTACCTCGCCTACACCGCGCCCCACTGGCCGCTGCACGCGCCCGAAGAAACGATCGCGAAGTACGAGGGCAAATATGCCGAAGGGTGGAGCGCCCTTCGCCAAAAGCGTTTCGATGCGCTCAAGGAAGCCGGCATCATCCCGGCCGATGCGCCCATGTCCGACGAACACCCCGATGTTCCCGACTGGGATAGCCTGACGCCCGAGCAACAGGCGCACCAGGCGAAGATCATGGCGGTCTACGCGGCCATGGTCGATCGCATCGACCAGAACCTCGGCCGGCTTATCGCCCACCTCGAAGCGACCGGCGAACTCGACAACACCGTCATCATCTTCACGTCGGACAACGGCCCCGAAGCGATCGATTTCACGACCGACCCGATCTTTCCCCCCGCCACCAATTGGGTTGCCGAGAATTTCGACAACAGCACGGAAAACCTCGGCGGACCATTGTCCTACCCCTTCTATGGCCGCCCATGGGCCCAGGCGGGTGCGGCAGGGCACCGGTACTACAAGACCTTCGTTACCCAAGGCGGCATCCACGCACCGATGATCATTTCGTGGAAGGGGCGGATCGACAGCGGAGGAAAGACCAGGGCCTTTGCCACGCTGCTCGATATCGCGCCCACCCTGCTGGAGATGGCAGGCATCGACGCAGCGCGATCGGCAGGCGATGGACGACCGGTCGAACCGATGGCCGGAAAGTCGATGCTTCCTTACCTCTCGGGGCGTAGCGATGCGATCTACCCCGAATGGGACGGACAGAGCTTCGAACTGTTCGGCAACGAGGCCTTCATCTCCGGCGACTGGAAGATCCAGCGACTTCGCAAGCCTGCCGGCGATGGCGAATGGAAGCTCTTCAACCTTGCTCGCGACCCCAACGAGACGCGCGACATTCGCGCCGCGCATCCCGATGTGTTCGCCCGCCTGATGGAGGGGCACCAGTCCTATATCGAGCAGAACGGGGTGATTTTGGCGCCCGACGATTACGAGATGTTCGGAACCTAGAGGACGCACTGCAGACCGCTCAAACGGTGCGCGGTTTCGTTTGGCGGATGCGCAGCTAGTCCTCGACCACCTCGTCCTCACCCGGATCGCTCGGCTCGACCTGCGCTCGTTCGAGCTCACGGTCGAGTTCGGCGGCCTTCGCCTCGATCTCTTCCTGCGCCGCTTCGTACCGCTCGTCGAAGGTCGGTTCGCGCTCGCAGCCACACAGGATGACGAGGCCGAGGATCGCCAGGCCGCGCATCAATAGTCCCTGCGATACCGGATGTTGACGTTGGTCGCGCCCGAACCGCCCGCCTGGCTCAGGATCGACAGGAACGGCGTGAGACTGACCTCGAGCTGGGTGGCGGTGAAGCCGCGCGCATCGGTGATGAATTCGACGTAGATATCGTCGGTCAGGTACTGCCCGGCCGCCAGGGCCGTTCCGCGACCGCTGGTTTCATCGGAGCCCAGGATGCGCAGGCGATCGACGCCCGTCGCGGAACGCAGTTTGCCGAGCGGATTGAGCCCGCCCCCGCTACCGCGCAGCGAATTGAGCGAGGCGGCCAGCTGAACGGCCTGAATGGTCGAGAGATTCCCGATCGAGCTTCCGAAAAGGATGCGCGACACGATCTCGTCCTGCGGCAGGCCCGGCACGCTGGAAAAGGCGATCTGCGGATCATAGGCGCGGCCGGTCACGTTCACGTTGACCGTCACATCCTCGACCTCTTCGGTCGCCGTGAGGCGGATGACGGGATTGATCGAGGCGCCGCCCGTGAAGTCCACCTGACCCTCGGTCAATTCGAAGGACCGCCCGGCAAAACCAAGTGTCCCGCGCACCAGTTCGATATCGCCCGACACCCGCGGGTCTGCGCTGGTGCCGGTGAGGCGCATGTCGGCGCTCCATTCGGATTCAAGGCCCATGCCAGACACGTACAACTGCTCGGGCGCATTGAGGGCAATGTCGAGCCGCAACTGGTCGAACAATCCGGGCTGTGGCTCCGCCGGTTCGTCCCCGGTGATGCGCTGCGGTCCGCGCGGTGGCTTGAACCGCACGCCGCTCAATTCGGGGATTTCCGCAGCGCCTTGGCGGATGATCTCGTATCGCGTTTCGGGCAACCTGATCGTTCCCGAAAGCAGCGCCGCGCGACCGGCCGCCTTCGCCAGCGTCAGATTGCCGCTGGCGGTCGCCGAAAGCGCATCGCTCGAGGCGAGCCGGGCATCGTCCATGGTCACTTCGACATTCATGGGATAGCCGCTCGCTTCGGCGAGGCTGACATAGCCTTCTGCACTGACGGTCCCGTCGCCGGCCGTCGCGGTCAGCCGCTCGATCTCCAGCCGATCCCCGCTAAAGCGCCCCTGGATCGCCATGTTCGACAGGCGCGTGCCATAGGTCTGGTTCTCGTAAGTCAGATTACTCGCGCGCACGATCCCCGAAAGTTCCGGATCCTGCACCCGGCCGGAAAAGTCCGCGGCGACGCCGATGGGGCCAGACAGTCGCTGGTCGGGCTGCCCCGCGAAAGAGAACAGCGTGTCCGCCGGACCGTTGTAGCGAATGCCGCCGCCCAGGGGCGCGGCTAGCAGCCGTGTCGTCCAGTCGCCGGATCCGGGCGGAAGCGGCGAGAGGGAGGCCACCATGCGGCCGATGACGGTTCCACGCCGTCGCATGACCGCGCGCGCCTCTCCTCCGCCGGGCAGCAGCTTTCCGACGAAACTGATGTTCACCGGCTGGCTGACCGACACCGCCGTGGTGCGGCTGAAATTGGCGATCTGCAGGCGCGCGTCTGCGCGGGGGAAGGCGGACGCATTGGGTTGGTTGAAATCGAGGCTGCCGCTGGCCCGTCCGTTGACGCCGAGGCCGGGTACGAAGGCATCGATCATGGCCAGATCGAGCGAATCCAGTCGGCTCTGCATCTTGATGCCTTCGCCGTACGTCCCGGCCAGGCGAATGTTGCCGCGACCGAAATCGATCCGCGTCGGGAGCAATTCGTATTCGCCCTCGCCCGGGATGATACGCGCGGGCGAGGTCGTCGCGAAGTCGATCCCGCGCACGCGACCCTTCAGCGCCGCGCGCCACAGGTCGGGCTCGAGTTCGGCGTTGGCGGCGATGCGGAACGGCACCCCGCTGGTCCCCTCGGCCAGCACGCGCGCATTGCCCCTGCCGTCGCGATAATCGATCTTCGCCCGCGCGGCATTGAGGTAGAATTCGCCGAACGTGGTTTGCGAGAACTGCGCGTCGGCGACCACGTAGGGCTGATCGTACAGGACCGCCCGCGCATCGATGATCGCAGATCCGATCGCAAGGTTCGCGGGACCCCGCAGCACGGTATCGCGCGCCCGCAGATTGGCGATCACTTCCTGGTATTCACCCTCGGCATCGAGCCTGACGATGCCTGCGACACCCCTGCCATTGGCATCGAGCCGCCCGGCAAATGGTCCCGCCGGGGTCTGCCGGAGCGAACCGGAGAAATCGATCCCGGCAAGATTGGCGCTGTTGATGTCGAGCGTGAGTTGCTCGCCGGTGCCGAGCACGACGTCGGCGGCAAGCGGGCCGTAATCCGTCGCCGCGGTCGCATCGAGCCGATAGCCGTTCGGCGCACCGGTAATTTCCGCGCGCAGGTTGGCGAGACCGATCCCGAGACCGGGTCGTTCGGCGGTCACGACCGCATTGGGATCGCTGATGGTTCCCGCGACCCGCACCCCGACCCGTCCATAGGCGTCGGTCACGCCGTCGGCGTTGAGAGCCAGTCTGCCATCGGGGCTGTAGAACCCGCTGCCGCCGGTGACGCGGACGGCGGGTGCGTTGAGCGAAAGGCTGCTGAACCGGACCACGCCGTCCGAACCGTAGCGCACATCGCTGGCCGCGACGGCATTCCCGCCCAGGAAATCGCGCACGCCATCGTTGAAGAGGCTGGTCGAACGGGCCCTGACCCGGCCGGCGAGTGCAAAACCGCCATCCTGCGATTCCAGGTCCACGTCGGTCTCGATATCGAAAATGCCGACGCTTTCGAGCCGGTAGTTATCGATCCGTCCGTCGATCGCGCCGGTGTAAAGTCCGCTAGCGGTGTCGGCGAGCAGGACGACGTTCGCGTCGATCCGGTCGGAGCGGATGCGGATGTTGTCCGAAAGAACCCGCGAGCCTTCGATCGCGAAATCGCCGGCGAGCCGAACGTCCTGCAGCGTTCCGCCTGCAACCGTATCCAGTCCGACGATACGCGCTACGCTCGCTTCGACCGGGATCAGGATACGCTCGGCATTGACGGTCGCCGCGCCGGACGCACGAAGGTCCTGGAGCCCCAAATCGTTCATCAGCAGACGGTTGGCGTTAAGCGCATACTGGACCTGCGGCGTGGCGAACTCGCCATCCAGCGTAAGAAGCGCGCGCAAACCGCTTCCGCGCAGGTTCTCGGCCAGCGTGGACGGCTCCAGCAGTACGAAAGCGAGCTTCAGGTCCTCAAAACTGTTGTCCGACAGATCGACCAGCCCGTTGGCGTTCAGGGTGAAGGCGTCGCTCCGCAAATTGCCGCCCAGGTCGACCCGCCGTTCGTCGAGCGCGGCGGTCATGTCGACATTCATGACCGGGCCGAGCAGCGCGGCGGTCGGACCTTCGAACAGCCGAGCCACGCGCGTAGGGCCGCTTATGGCGAACGTGCCATCGCGAGCCTGGAGGGTGAGCCGCGCAAACTCGCTTCCTGCAAGGTTGGCGTCGATGCGACCGTTCCACGCTTCCCAATCGCCATCGCCGGAAACCCGCAGGCGCACCGGCTCGCCAAGACCGGCCATCGCGGCAAGGACGCCGTCGGCGGGCGCATTCAGGTCGAGGTCGATGTCGAGCTCGTTCTCTTCGGGAATGGCG
>JBARZK010000170.1:0-31960 GCA_049649965.1 Erythrobacter sp. | reverse complement strand
CGAAATTCGGGTCGTCGAAATCGACTCCGGAATTGTGGTGGCCGCGGCTCGACAGGTTGACGATCCGCTTGTCGCGGCCCTTCTCGACCAGCGGCATGAGCTCTTTGGTCAGCACGAAATGGCCGAGGTGGTTGGTGCCGAACTGCCGTTCGAACCCGTCCTCGGTCTTCTCCTTGGGCGTCGCCATAACGCCTGCATTGTTGATGAGGATGTCGATCGTGTCGAAGCGCTCGCGCGCCTCTTTCCCGCAAGCCCGCACGCTGTCGAGCGAGCCGAGGTCGCAGATGATGGTCTCGACCGTTTCGCTGCCGGTCTGCTCGCGGATCTCGCGTGCTGCCTCGTCGAGCTTGTCCTGATTGCGTCCGGCAAGGACGACACGCGCCCCTTTCGCCGCCATCGCGCGTGCCGTTTCCCGGCCCAGCCCCGAATTGCCGCCGGTCACGAAGACCGTCCTGCCGGTCAGGTCCTTGCCCTCCAGCACCTCGTCGGTCGTCGTTTCATGTCCGTAATCGCTCATCGCATCGCTCTCCTCGGTTTGTCGGCTCTCGCTCGGCTAGCGTGATGCGCTGCGATGGGGTAGCGATGCAAGCCATGAAAATGCTCGCATGCTCCCTCGTCGCCACCGTCCTTTTCGCTTCAGGAGCCGGCCAAGCCTACGCGCAAGCGCCCGAAAGCGAAGAGCCGCGCTGGTCGATCGCCATCCACGGCGGGGCGGGCACGCTGGATCGCAACGCCATGACACCCGAACGGCGTGAAGGTTATGAAGTGGCCTTGCAGCAGGCGCTCGACGCGGGCGCTGCGATCCTCGCCGAAGGCGGCAGCGCGATGGACGCGGTGAAGGCGGCGATCGTGCCGATGGAAGACAATCCGCTGTTCAATGCCGGGCGCGGCGCGGTGTTCACCTGGGACGGCGTGAACGAGCTCGACGCCTCGATCATGGACGGTCGCGATCGTAGCGCCGGGGCGGTGACGGGGGTGACCACGATCAAGAACCCGATCCTGCTGGCCGACGCGGTGCGCACGGAAAGTCCTCATGTCTTCCTGATGGGCGAGGGTGCGGAAGAGTTCGCGGCATCGCAGGAGATCGAGACCGCCCCGCCGGAATGGTTCGCGACCGATGCCCGGCGCGAGGCGCTGGAGCGGATGAAGGCGGATCAGCTGTCGGCGCTGGACGTTGATCACAAGTTCGGGACGGTAGGCGCGGTGGCGCTCGACATGGAAGGCAACCTTGCGGCGGGCACCTCGACCGGAGGCATGACCGGCAAGCGATGGGGCCGCATTGGGGATGCGCCGGTGATCGGCGCGGGGACTTATGCGGACAATCGAAGTTGCGCGGTTTCGGCGACGGGGTGGGGGGAGTATTTCATCCGCGTCGGCGTGGCGCAGGAGATATGCACGCGGTTGCGGTCTAGGGCTGAACTGCTCGAATTGCTGGCCGTCGGGATCGGGCAACATCCCGTCGTCGAGCAAGCCGAAGCACAAAGCTCCGCCGACGCTGTTATGGCCGAAGTCGCCGAACTCGGCGGCGATGGCGGGGTGATACTCGTCACGCCCGAAGGGCACGCGCTCTACAGCTTCAACACCAGCGGCATGTATCGCGGACGCGCGACCAGCGAAGGTTTGAACGAAGTCGCGATCTTCGCAGAGGAATAGGCCGCCGCGTCAGAACGGCCAGTCGTCCGCATCCTCGCCGAACTCGGCAAGCAATTCCCCGACGCTCGCAAGCGCCGCCTCGGCGCGCGGGTTCATTCCGTCATAGTCCTCGTTCGCGCGGAAATAGGTCGCGAAGGTGATCGGCGGCCTCCCCGCCGGTTCGACGAAGCCGATATCGACATAAATGTGCTGAATGCCCGGCCATATAGAGGTGCCGGTCTTGTCCCCCGCACTCCAACCTTCGGGAAGTCCCGCCCGCACCCGCCGCGCGCCCGTAGGCGTGTCGACCATCCACTGCCGCAAGGTCGCTCGCTCCACCGCGGGCAGCACGTTGCCATAGGCCAGCCGCGCGACCGTGCGCGCCATGGCGAATGGCGAGGTGGTGTCGCGGTATTCGGTGACGGGCACGTCGTTCAGTTCCGGCTCGTAGCGATCGAGGCGGCTGACATCGTCGCCAACCGAGCGCCAGAACGCCGTCAGCGCCGCCGGACCGCCCAGTTCGCGCAGCAGGATGTTGGCGGCGGCGTTATCGGAATATTTCTGCGTGAACTCGGCAAGCTCGCGCATGGTCGCGCCTTCGTTCAGCCGCCTCGTGGTGAAGGGTGAGACGAACATCAGGTCGTCCTGTGTCCACCTCAGCACCCGCTCTGCGTCGATCTCGCCCGCGCTGTCCATCGCCAGAACCATCGCAGCGAGCGACAGCTTGAACGACGAACAATGGCCGAACCGTCGGTATCGGTTGAGGCCAACCGACGCTCCAGTGCCGGTATCGAAGAACTCCGCGCCGAGCGTCCCGTCCGCCTCGCCCTCGATCTGACGCAAGCCCGCAACAAAGCGTCCGGAAGGGCTGAATTCCGGCGGGTCGATATCCGGCATCGCGAGGTTGCAGCCACTCACGAGTATCCCGGTTCCGAGGCCCCCGGCGATGAATCCGCGACGATCGGTGGTCATGAGTGCTTGTCCGCCTTGCGCTTGCCGAAACGCATGTCCCCTTCGAGCTTGGCGCGCAACTGGGCATAGAATGCCTCCAGGAAGGCGCGTTCGTCGCCTGCGCCGGGATCCCAGCCGATCTTGCGGCAGATCGTCGCGTGCACGGCGGTGAGCGTTTCGGCCCGGTCTTCGCGCAGGAGGCGTTCGAGCGTCTGCAATTCGTGCTCGCCATAGACCGAAAGTTCTTCCGCTCCGAAGTCGTAGCGCGCGCCGGTCAGCGCGCTCGAACCCTTAGCCGCCGCCCCTTGGGTCGACAGGGCATCGGCAAGCTTGGGTCGGGGCGCTTCCACCACCCACGTGCCCGCGATGACGTCGCCCGCCCGCAGCGCGTCCTTGTTGAAGAAGGGGAAGGCCATGAACACCAGCAACCAGACAAGCGCCGCAACGCCGAACATGCCCATTTCCCCGGACGGCGCGGTCTGGATGAACGCGATTGGCGTGAAAAGTTCGATATCGCGCAAGAGGTTGCGCGCGACGACTGCCTCGGGGGTCAGCCGCCCCCCGGCCCTTGCCGCGATCCGTATGCCGACCGCTCGCTTGCCAAGCGTCGCACCGCGGGGGCCGAGCTCGAAATAGAGGAAATAGCCGTAGCGGAACAGGAACATCAGCAGCACGAAGATGACGAACAGGAACTCTGCGGCGCCTGACATCGCGGCGCTGTCGCTCTCGATCATCTCCTCGACCAATCCACTCGCGGTCCACAGCAGAAACAGCAGAACCGCCAACTGCGCGAGAAACAGGATGGTGAAATCGAGGATCAGCGCCCCGACCCGCGCTCCGCGCGAGGCGACCGTTACCGGGACGGAAATCCCTTCGGGCGTGACGAGGCGCCGCTGACGCTTCGCATCGACGGAAAGGGCTGCGGCGCTCATGTCGAAGCCAGCGGGTCGCGCGGACGGTAGAGGAAAAAGTAGCTGAGCCAGAAGGCGAGGAAAGTCCCGCCGATTGCGAAGCGGCTGGCCGGTTCCTCGACCAGCTGGCGCGGAAACGCCTCGAGCAGGCCGGCGACGATCATCATGATGACGACGCCGACCATGACCACCGCACCGCGCCTCCCGCTCGCCGCCGCGGCATCGAGCACGGATAGCTTGCCGGGAAACGCCATCGATCGACCGATATGCAGACCCGCCGCGCCCGCAAGGCAGATGCCGAGAAGTTCGGTTGTGCCGTGGACGCTCAGCCACGCGGCGAACTCGATCCCGAGATCGGCGCCCGCGAACAGCCACAGCATCGCACCGAGCAGGGCGGTGTTGTGGATCAGCAGCAGGATCGAGGGAATGCCGAACGCAAAACCAAGCGCAAAGGCGAGGATGCTCACTCCGGCATTGTTGCTGAACAGGTACGCGGCAAACGCGGTGAGGCCACCGGCCCCCTCCGTCACGTCGAGCGTGCCCTGCAACACTTCCCGGCTTGCCCCCGGCTGCCGCTCGTCTGCGAACTGGACGGGCACGAGGCGGTAGAACCACTCGGTGTCGCGCGCCACGAGCAGCCAGCCGACCAGCGTGCCGGCCACCATCGCGAACAGGGCGATGCAGATATCCAGCCAGATTTCGCGCACGGCCCGGCTCCATCCGCCGAAAATGAAGCCGCGAAACCAGCGGAAGAAGCCCTGACGCGGGCCATAGACCTGGAACCACGCGCGCTGCACCAAGCTTTCCAGATAATCGATCGTTGCCGCATCGAGCGAGGTTTCGCGCGCGACCGACAAGCTCGATGCCGCGATACGATAAAGGCGCGGCAAGTCGAGAAGGTCGTAGTCCGTCACCTTGCGCAAGCCGCCGCCTTCCATGCGAGTGACGATCTCGTCGAGCCGGCGCCATTCGCCTTCACGTTCCAGCCGGAACCGGTCGGAACGCAGCGCCGCGCTTTCGATATCGGCGGGCGGTGCAATCTCCGACTTGCCGAACCAGGATGTCAGCGCGCCTGCCTTCATCCGATTGCCTCCCGGCTTCGGATCGCGAGGTAGCGATCGATGAGTTCATAGCCGATCGCCTCGTGCGGCGCCTCGATCACATCTACGCCCAGGCCGCGCAAGCGTTGTAGCACCAGATTGCGCTGGGCGAGCAGGGTATCGGCGGTGACGCTGCGGGCAAGGGCGGCGAGATCGTCCGGGGGACGCGCGGCGAAATCCTCGAGCTCGCTGTCGGAGATGGTGACGAATATCACCAGGTGCCGCTCGACCAGGCGCCCGATGCTCTCGATCATCAGTTCGGCTGCGGTCGAATCGGTGAAGTCGGAAAACAGGACGATCAGCGACCGACGATGAAGCCGCGTCGTCAGAGTCGCGAGGGCCAGCGTGAAATTCGGCTCGGCAGCCGCGTAATCGAGACTTGCCGCGGCTGCCTGGAGTTGGGGAAAGGCGCGCGTTTCGGCGGCGAACGGGGTGAACACCTGCGGTCGCTGAGCAAAGCCGAACAGCGCCACCCGGTCGCTGCCCTTGAGCGCAACGTAGGAACAGGTGAGCGCCGCCGTGATCGCGCGGTCGAGGCGCGACATGCCATCGACCGGTTCGCACATCGCCGATCCGCAATCGAATGCGAAGACGATCTGGTTGTTGCGCTCGCTTTCGTTCTCGCGCGCATAGAGGTGATTGTGCCGCGCGCTCGCCTTCCAGTCGATCCGCCGGCGGTCCATGCCGGCTTCGTATTCCGAAAGGGCTTCGAACTGGGTGCCTTCGCCGCGAACCCAGCGCGCGATAAGGCCGATCTGGGCATCGCGCAGGAAGGTCTGGAGCGCCGGGCTGCGGACGGGGGCAAGGTTGGGCCAGATCCGCACCTCCTTGTCGAAATCGCGGGCCTGCTGGCGCATTCCGAGGCCAAGCGGCCCGCTCCACCGCAACCAGGCGCGCGTGATCTTTGCCGTTCCGCGTCGGACGGGCACCGCGTGGGCGAAACCTCCGTGAGCGCGGGTGTCCGGTTCCCGTTCCAGGCGAAGCCGCACAGTTCCCCCTTCGGCAAGGCGAGGATCGCACGCCATGGCCGCTTCGGGCGTGCCGATGGCGCGGTGCGCGAACCGCGCGTGAACACCAATGGCGGTTTTCGCGCCGACTTCGGTGTCCACCGGAGCATCGATGTCCCATTCCTCGCACGGCCCGGCTATCAATCCGTCGAGAACGACAAGCACGATCACCAACACCGCGAAGGCAGGAGCCGCGAACCAGAATTGGGGCAACGCGGCCGCGATCACCAGCGCGACCGGCGCCAGCGCTGCAATGAGCCAGGCGGCGCGCTGCGAAGGCACCACCGGCAGGTTCGGTCGCGGAATTCGCATCGCGGGCCTTCAGCGCGGCACTTCGGTCTGGTCGACTAGTTCGCCCACCAGCAGGTCGAGGTCGCGACCCTCGATCTCCGCCGCCGGGCCGAGCGTGATGCGATGGCGTAGCACCGGCATCGCGAGCGCTTTCACATCGTCGGGGATGGCATAATCGCGCCCGTCGAGCGCGGCCCGTGCCCGGGCCGCATTCGCCAGGAGCACGCCTGCCCGCGGACTGGCCCCGACGGCGAGATCGGCGTGCTCGCGGGTCGCGCGGATCAGGCGCACGACGTAGCCCGCGATCTCGTCGGCCACGCTCACCTGTGCGAGCGTGGCGGTGGCGCAGGCCAGCTTCGCCGGGTCTGCGACCGCCTTCACTCCGAGGTCGGCGGGCCTTTGCGGACCGGTGCGTCCGCCATAAGCTGCGATGATCCGCCTTTCCGCAGCTTCATCGGGATAGGGGACGAGGAGCTTGAACAGGAACCGGTCGAGCTGCGCTTCGGGCAGCGGATAGACGCCCTGGCTCTCGATCGGGTTCTGCGTCGCGACGACCATGAAGCGGTCGGGCAGGGGATGCGTTTCGCCATCGAGCGTGACACGCCGTTCCTGCATCGCCTCGAGCAGCGCGGCCTGCGTCTTGGGCGGCGTGCGATTGATCTCGTCGGCAAGCAGCAGGTCGCAGAAGATCGGCCCGCGCGTCAGCGTGAACTGGCTGGTCTGGAAGTTGAACAGGTTGGAGCCCAGAATATCGCCAGGCAGCAGGTCGGGGGTGAACTGTATGCGCCCGTAATCGAGGCCGAGCGCGGTGGAGAAAGCCTGCGCCAGCATGGTCTTCGCGGTCCCCGGCGGCCCTTCCAGAAGGACGTGACCTTGGCTGATCATGGCGACCAGAAGCATGTCCACCATCGCTTCCTGCCCCACGATCGCTCGCGCGACTTCCCGGCGGATATCGTCCGCGAGGCGGCGCAATTCGTCGAGCGTCATGGGTTCGGTCGCCTGTTCCCTTGGCGCAGGGCTGGAAGATGCCGGAGTCGAGGCGGTCATTTGGTGAGTTTCCTTGTCAATTCGTCGAGCGATTGCGATGCGCGCAAAATTTCGGAAGTAGAGTGCGCCGCATGGAGCGCAGCAAGCCGGTCGGCGAACGAGCGTTCGGTCGGGAGCCTACGCGCGACCGCGGCGTCGATCGCGATCGGGTCGGCCTTTCGCAAACCGAGCAGTCGGGCAATTCGGCGCGCCATCAACCGGCCATACGGTCTTACGAGCAGGCGTGCGCGCTGTGAGCGGACGACCAGTCCGGCCCCGTTTTCCACCAATTGCGTCTTGCCATAGGCGAACTCCGATGCGGCGACGCTGTTGGGTCCGAAACGAAGGAACGCTCTCCAGCCGACGGCGATCAGCGCGAGTACGAGACACAGGGTCGCGGCGAGAAACGGTGGCTGGAATGCGAGTGTCAGGAGGTTCATCGATCCCCCCAACCCGGCGAAAGTGAGATCGAAGACGATGCTTTCGACCTCGTTGTAGCCTGCATCGCGCACGAGATCCAAGGCCAGCGCAGCCCGCTCCGGATCGGCAAGGGCGTAATTGTTCACCAGATCAGGTTCGACGACGAAAATCGCCGAGTGTTCGACATGGGGCACGATTGTATCGGGAGGGAATTCGACTTCCAGCACTAAAGCCCGGCCTGCTTCATCGGTGACGAGGGGCAAGTAAGACCCGTTGTCCTTCGCATAAGCGGTCGCTTCGGTAGGAAGAGAGCCCTGTCGGTCGAACCCACTCCATCTGGCCGTATCGCCGCTGGTGTTCGTTCCCACCAACTGTTCGAAGTCGTAAGGCGCGGGCAATTCCTGCATCCACCCGATCGCAGTCGGATTGCCGAGACGTACCCAGTCTTTCCCGATCCGTTCCGACGCCTCCCCGGGCATGTTTTGCGGGGGCGGCAGAGCAACCCATTTTGGCAGGATCACCAGCGTAGGGCCGATAGTTTCCCGGTTTCTCAATACCTTGGCAAGGTCGGCAGGATCGGTGTCGAGCGACGGCGTCAGTATCACGAGACTGCGCGTTTCAAGGCCCGAGAGACTGCGCGAACGGTCCACGTCGATATCGTTGGCTTCGAGCAGGCGGACGAGAGCGGAGTATCCGTTCAGCCCATTCGACGCCGCGCTCGCTTCGCCCCCTCGGCCGCGATCGCCGGTGTCGCCAGCACCGATGAAATAGAGCATCGCAAGAAATACCGCGAAGCCGATCGCAACGACGGCGAAGATCGTTCCCCGCCTGAAGGGTGCTGCGCTGGCGGGTTGCATGACCGGCTCGCTCATCGTCGGGCTCCTCCGGCGGAGCTTTCGTCGATGCGGGCGAGCGCGAAGGAGGCGTAGGCTTCCCGCGCGCTTTCCCAGTCGCTTCGTTCCAGCGCGCGGAGCGCAAACAGACTGCGCTCGACCCGCTCCGCGATAGTGGCGAAGGCGGTGCGTGCCGCTTCGGACAATTGCGGAAGCGCCGACAATTCGCGTGCCGTGCTGGAGGGTTCGACCCAGTCCGGCCGGGCGGTGGCGATGTGGCCGACGCTACGATGCAACAGCAGTCGCACCGCTTCTGCAAACTGTCCAGCCTGCGCCAGTCGGTCGGCATCTTCCAGCAGCGCGAGACTTTGCTGCCTGTCGGGTTGCCAGTCGGCTTCCTCGGTGGAGGTCTGCCGGGGCCGGTTGCGTCGCGAAAGCGGGCCGATCGTGCGAACCAACATGACAAGGATGAAGGCTATGAGCGCGCCCAGGAGCAGCCATTTCAGGAAGGGCCACACGCTGCCGAGCGCACCGCCGACCGGTGCGAACAACTCGGCCAGCCATCCGAACAGGGCCATCATCGCGAGTTCGAAGGCATTGGGTTCGTTCGGTATCTGAGGCGGAATGTTGATCGGTTCGAACTGGATATCGGGATCGCGGCGCAATTCCGCCCAGCCGGCAGGCGCATCGCCAGCGCCACGCCCGGCGCCTGAACCCGCATTGGCGATCGCATCGCCCGTGTTGATCGACCCCGTCATCCCGCCCGAGGTGGTGCCATGGCTTCACCTGCCGTGCAACAAACGATCGCAGCCGGAGCGCGGCTCACCGGCCCAGCGGCGCCCGGACATTGCCTAGCCGCGCTTGCGCGCCTGCGGATAGGTGCCGAGAATGCGCAGCTCCTTGGAATGGAACGCGCATTCCTCCAGCGCACGGTCCACCGCCGGATCGCCCGGCACGCCGATGATGTCGGCGTAGAAGCGCGTGGCCGAAAAGCTGGTGCCGTGCTGGTAGCTTTCCAGCTTCGTCATGTTCACCCCGTTGGTCGCAAAGCCGCCCATCGCCTTGTAAAGAGCGGCGGGAATATTCTTCACCTCGAACACGAAGGTGGTGATCGCAGGCTGGGACGTATCCACCGTGAGGAAAGCCGGCCTGTCGGCGAGGATGACGAAGCGGGTCATGTTGTCCGCGCTGTCCTCGACATGGGTCTCGACGATATCGAGGCCGTAGAGTTCGGCGGCGATGGCAGGCGCGATTGCGGCAAGCGTGGGATCGCCCTTTTCCGCGACGAACGCCGCCGCACCGGCCGTGTCGGCATGGCTGAGCGGGACGATTCCGCGTTCGCGCAGGAACAGTCGCGACTGGCCCAGGGCCTGCGGGTGGCTGTAGGCGGCATCGAACGGCCCGTGCCCCAGTCCCATCAGAGCATGGTGGATCGGCATGAAATATTCGCCGACGATGGCGAGACCGCTTTCCGGCAGCAGGAAGTGTATGTCGGCGACGCGCCCGTGCTGGGAGTTCTCGATCGGAATGATGGCGCGGCTCGCGCGTCCGTCCTTCACCGCTTCGAGCGCGTCCTCGAAGCTGAAGCACGGTAGCGGCAGGTCGTCCGGCAACGCCTCGGTCGCGGCGCGATGCGAGTTGGCCCCGGGAGATCCCTGAAACGCGACCGCGCGTTCGGGCTGCGCGGCTGCGGCGCCGCGCATCGTGTCGACAAGGGCGAGTGCGGGACCGGGAAAGCTGCGCATGATCCCACGACTGCTAGAGCGCCGGAACGCGAGGGGCAAGCGAAGGGGTAAAGCGTTTGCAATTCGTGCATCAAATGATGACGGGTTTCGCCTTGCGAACCATCGGAGGCAACGATAAAGGGACGCGCAAATGGCAGACAAAGACACGCAAGACGCAGCGCCCGTCGTCGACGACGGTTCGGGTGACCTGTTCAACACGGCCGCGGGCTGGGTGCTGTTCGCAGCCGGCCTCGGTCTTGGCCTATCGATCCTCGCGAACATGTATTTCCATGGCAGCGACGCCGAGCGGCCCGAGCAGTTCGGCTACACGATCGAGGGTGTCGAGGTCGAAGGCGGCGGTGGCGAGCAGATGACCATGGCCGAAGCGCTGACGCTGGTGAGCGCGTCGGACGGAGAGCGTGTCTTCGCCAAGTGTTCGGCCTGTCACTCCATCGATGCTGGCGGCGCGAACGGCGTCGGGCCGAACCTGCACGGCATCATGGGTGCGAACGTCGCCGCCGTTTCCGGCTACAGCTATTCCGGTGCCCTTTCGTCCTTCGGCGGCCAGTGGGGCTGGGATGAGATGAACGAATGGCTCGCCAATCCGCGCGGCTATGTCGATGGCACGAAAATGGGCTTCGCCGGCCTTTCCAGCCTAGAGGACCGCGCTGCCGTCGCGCTCTACATGAACGAGCAGGGCTCTGGCATTCCGCTTCCTGAATTCGTGCCCCCGGCTCCCGAAGAAGATGCCGAGGTCGGCGACGGCGACGACACCGAAGCCGGTGGTTCGGGCATGGTCACCGAAAGCGAACTGGAAGACCAGGACGCCAACCCGGAAGCCGACGACAGCACGCCGAGCCTGTAACCGCGTCCGCCTTACGGGCAGAGCGCGTCTCTATTTCTTGAAGCCCTGAGCGATCACGTACCACTCCGACGAGCCCTTGCGACTCGCCGGGGGCTTGGCGTGCTTCACGCTGGTGAAGTGCTTCTTGAGCAGCGCTAGCAACTCGGCATCCGTGCCACCGGCCAGCACCTTCGCGACGAAGGCGCCGCCCGGCTCGAGCGTTTCCACCGCGAACCATGCACCCGCTTCGACCAGCGCCATGGTGCGCAGGTGATCTGTCTGCTTGTGGCCGACCGTGTTGGCGGCCATGTCCGACAGGACGAGATCGGGCGGCCCGCCCAGTGCTTCTTCCAGCGCGGCAGGCGCGGCGTCGTCCATGAAATCCATCTCGAATATGGTCACGCCCTCGATCGGCTCGGTCGGCAATAGGTCGATCCCAACGACCTTCGCCTTCGGAGCCTTTTGACGCACGACCTGGCTCCATCCGCCCGGTGCTATGCCGAGATCGACCACGCGCTTGGCGCCGCGGATCAGGCCGAACCGATCGTCGAGTTCGATCAGCTTGTAGGCCGCGCGGCTGCGATAGCCATCGGCCTTGGCCTGGCGGACATACGGATCGTTAAGCTGCCGCTGGAGCCAGCGCGCGGAGCTCGCGCTGCGCTTTTTCGCCGTCTTGACGCGGCGATCGGGATTGCGGCCGGATCGTGCCATGCGCTCAGCCGTTCCGCTCGCGCATCTTCTGAAGCGCGAGGAGGCTGCGTTCGCTTTGTCGCTCGGCCGCCATCAAACTTCTCAGAATGCCTTCGCGAATGCCCCGATCGGCGACGCCCAGCCGTTCAGCCGGCCACAGGTCGAGGATCGATTCGAGGATCGCGCACCCGGCGACCACCAGATCCGACCGGTCGCGCCCGATACAGGGCAGTTCGCTGCGCTCGCCCGGGGACATGCCCGACAGTGACCCGCTGATGTCGCGCATCGCGCGGGACGGCACGATCAACCCGTCGACGGCATTGCGGTCGTATTGCGGCAGTTCGAGATGCAGGCTGGCGAGCGTGGTGACGGTACCGCTTGTCCCGAGCAGGCGGATGTCGTCGCGCTTCGCGTCTTCTACGATCCGCCGTCCGAACGGCGCGAAGCTGGTGGACACGACTTCGCGCATCTTTTCGTAGCGGGCCAGCCGCGCCTCGCGCCCGCCTTCCATGCGCCCGACCGTGTCGGTCAGCGAAACGACACCCCAGGGAACGCTCTGCCAGTCGATGATGCGCGGTATCTTCCCACCCGGTTCGACCAGTACGAGCTCGGTCGATCCACCTCCGATATCGAAGATGATGGCAGGGCCGTCCCCGTCCTCCAGCAGGATGTGACAGCCAAGGACGGCGAGCCGCGCTTCTTCCTCGGCGCTGATGATGTCGAGCGCGATACCGGTTTCCTCGCGCACGCGCTCAATGAAGGCAGGACCGTTGGCGGCGCGGCGGCATGCCTCGGTCGCGACCGAGCGGGCAAGGCGGACCTTGCGCCGCTTGAGCTTGTCGGCGCAGATCGACAGCGCCTTGAGCGTGCGCTCCATGGCGACGTCGGACAATCTCCCGCTCGTTGCAAGACCCTCGCCCAGCTTCACCACCCGGCTAAAGGCATCGATGACGGTAAAATCGCGTCCCGAGGGACGGGCGATCAGCAGGCGGCAATTGTTCGTGCCAAGGTCGATCGCCGCGTAGGCCTCTCTCGACGGGTTCGCGGAAACAGGCGTTTCAGCCCGGCCTTCCGCCGCAGGACGCGATGCGTTGCCGTTTGCCCGCTTGGACTGCGAGGACCGGTCGCCATGCGGGTGCGCGCGCTTGTCGCTGCGCTTGGCTTTGGAGCCGTTCCAGCCATCGCGCACGATCGAATCGCGCTGCGCGTGGCCGTGCTGGGAGGAGCGCTTGTAGCGGAAATCGGCTACCTTGCCGGACGTTTCGCTCCGTCTTGTACCAACATGCCCATGTGTGTCCGGCGGAACTGTTTCCGCCATAATCCAATCTTTCATCTCACCAATGCGCAATCTTGCATCGGCACCTGACCCGCAGGCTAACCCATCGCGCGCCCAAGGGCAAGCGAGTCAGGGCGGATCGGGAGCCGCACGGTCTTGACCCGTGCGCACGTCAAACCTAGGAGGCCCTGCGCGCGCGCCGGGCGATTCCCGCCCCGAACGCGACCGCGCACCGTGATGCCCCGTCGTCTAATGGTAAGACTACGGACTCTGACTCCGTCAATTGAGGTTCGAATCCTCACGGGGCATCCAGCTTTTCCGCCCGGTGATCGAAGAGTGGCCTCGCCATAGGCTCTTACCGCTCGTGCAAATTGCGCGCTTGTCGCTGTTCCCGCGCGCCTCTAGGGGCAGCGCCATGGACGACCAACACCCCGACAGGGACCTTGCCGACCGGCGGTTCTACCGCGCCGGCGAGGAAAGCCGCTTTGCGGACGAATCCCCCGAACACACGCCGCAGACCGAGCATCCTGCCTACAAGCTCGCGTTTCGCGATACCGACTTCCTGTTGCGCGACGAGTTGCGCCCGGTGCGTTTTCAGCTCGAATTGCTGAAGCCCGAAATGCTGCTCGACGAAGCGCGGGTCGGCTCCACGCTGGTGATGTACGGATCGGCTCGTATCCCTTCGCCCGAAGAGGCCGACGCGCGCGTCGAGGCGGCGAAGGACGAAGGCGAGTTCGAACAGAAGGTCGCCGCCAATCTCGCCGCGAAGGCGAAGTATTACGAAGAGGCCTATCGCCTGTCGCGGCTGGTTTCCGAAAAGGCGATCATCGAGAACGGAAAGCGGCAGTTCGTCGTGACGACCGGCGGCGGTCCGTCGATCATGGAAGCGGGCAATCGCGGAGCAAGCGATGCCGGCAGCGAATCGATCGGCCTCAACATCGTCCTCCCGCACGAGCAGGCACCCAACGCCTACGTGACGCCGTATCTCTCTCTCAACTTCCATTATTTCGCGCTGCGCAAGATGCATTTCCTGCTGCGCGCGCGCGCGGTCGCCGTGTTCCCGGGCGGATTCGGCACGTTCGACGAGTTCTTCGAGCTGCTGACCCTGATCCAGACCGGCAAGATGAAGCCGATCCCCATCCTGCTGTTCGGCCGCGACTTCTGGACACGCGTAGTCGATTTCGAGGCCATCGCGGAAGAAGGCACGATCTCCAAACGCGATCTCGACCTGTTCCACTGGTGCGAAACCGCCGAGGACGCCTGGGAGCATATCGCCCGCTTTTACGAACTGGATCGGTAGGGCTACCTCCCGAGCCGCTTCAATCGAGGTTGCGTACCGCGTGATGGCCCAGCGGCCCGTTGCCGCTGCCGAAACCGGGCGCCTGTTCGATGGCGCGCAGGACGAACTGCCGACCCAGCCTGACGGCATGTTCGAGAGGCTGGCCGTGCCCTAGCAGCGCGGCGATGGCGGATGACAGCGTGCAGCCCGTGCCGTGAGTGTGCGGCGTGTCGATGCGGGCATGGTCGAACTGGACGGCGCGGGCCGCTTCGCCCGGTTCGTAGAGGATGTCGACGATCCGGGCATCGCTGGTGTGCCCACCCTTGGCCAGCACCGCCGCTCCGGTCGTCTTGCCCAGCTCCTCGGCGGCCTCGGCCATTTCTTGCGTATTGGTGAGTTCGCGCCCGACAAGATGGCCGAGTTCGGGAAGGTTGGGCGTAAGCAGCGTCGCGCGCGGAAACAGCGTGTCACGCATTGCGCCGATGGCCTCTTTCGCCACCAGCGTTGCCCCGCTGCTTGCGACCATCACCGGATCGAGAACGATCGGTACCGTGATACCCTCCAGCGATTTCCCGACCGCCGCGATGATCTCCTTGTCATGGAGCATTCCGATCTTGATCGCATCGATGCCGATATCCTCGATGCACGAGGCGATCTGGCGCGATACCATGTCGCCCGACATCGGGGCGATGGCCTGCACGCCCACGCTGTTCTGCGCGGTGACGGTCGTGATCGCCGTCATTGCATAGCCGCCGAGCATGGCGATCGTCTTGATGTCGGCCTGTATCCCCGCGCCGCCCGACGAATCGGACCCGGCGATGGCGAGAACGCGGGGAGGCGCCTTACCGTTCATGCGTTCCAGCCCTGAAGCGGACGAAGACCGGGTGGGGCCTTCGCCGGCAAATCGAGGTTAGGTCACGTGTCTGCATCGATGCGAAAAGCGGTCGAGGGATGATCAGTCCCGCGCGTCCGCGCTGGCATCGCGCAGGGCCCGGAATTCGCTATCATCGGACCAGTTGGGCCATTCCTCGCCGTTGCCGAGCCGCTCGGCCACCGCATAGATCAGCTGCGCATCGTTCACGATCCCGCTCAGATCCCAGTCGGGCGACCATTCGTCGCTCTGCTGGTGATAGTCGGTTTGCGAATAGGCTTGCGAGATCTCGGCAGCGCGCTCCGCGCCCCCGTCGGCCATCTCGCGGCCAGAATCGAAGCTGACCGCCGGTACGCCGACCTGGGCGAAGGGGAAGTGATCCGAACGGTAGAAGCTGCCGGCCGCCGGATTGGGATCGGGGCTGTAGCTGCGACCGCGCTCCGCCGCTTCCTCGGTCAGGACATCGAGCAGGCCGAGCCGCGCGCTGCCCGAAATCGAGAAGTCGCTGGTCGGGCCGTGAACGCCCGGAGAATCGACGTTGATCACGCCCACCGTGGTTTCCAGCGGATAGAGCGGGTTGGCGGCGTAATACTTGGAGCCGAGAAGGCCGCTCTCTTCCGCGCCCACAGCAAGGAAAACGAGGCTGCGTTCGGTTCCGCCGGTCTCGGCAAAGGCGCGTGCCATCTCGATCATGAAAGCCAGTCCGGCCGCGTTGTCGATCGCGCCGTTGTAGATCGCATCGCCGGTCTCGTCAGGTTCGCCGGTGCCGAGGTGATCGTGATGGCCGGTGAACACGACATATTCGTCCGCCCGCTCGCTTCCGGGCAGCATGCCGACGACGTTCTTGACCGCGACCTGCTCGCTCTCGGCGACCAAAGTCGCATCGATGGTCGCATCGAGCTCCATCGGCTGGAAATCGCGGCGCTGCGCCATCGCCTTCGCCTCTTCGTAGCTGGTGCCGGCCGCTTCGAAGAGTCGGCTTGCCACGTCGACGTGCATCCACCCCTGCAGGCTCGAATGCGCCGCACCCGGATCGTCGCGCACGATATCGAGCGTCACGTCGTTGCCATTGGAGATCACGCCCCAGGGATAGCTTGCCGGTTCGGTTTCGTGGACGACCAGCACCCCTGCGGCGCCGCGCCTTGCCGCTTCCTCGTACTTGTAGGTCCAGCGCCCGTAATAGGTCATCGCCTCGCCGCCGAATGCGCCTTCGCCGGTTTCGAAGTCGGGATCGTTGACGAGGACCACGATGACCTTGCCCTCGACATCGACGTCCTTGAAATCGGACCAGTCGCGCTCGGGCGCATCGACGCCGTATCCCGCGAAGACTAGCGGCACGTCGTCGAGTTCGACGCGTGCCATGCCGTTCACGGGCGCACGCACCGCAAGGTCGCTGTTCTGCACCATCTCGACTTCTTCACCGCCCACGGTGATCGACATCGCGGGCGGCTGCGTCATCGTCGACCGGTTGAGCACAACGTCCTGCGTCCAGGTGCGCGAGCCGTCGGGGCGAAGGTCGCCGCCCGGCTCCAGCCCGACGCTCGCGAACGCGCCAGAAAGATAGGCGACGGTCTTTTCCTCACCCGCCGTGCCGGGCGCGCGTCCTTCGAACCAGTCGTCCGACAAGGTGCGGATATGATGGTCGATACGCTCTTCGGAAAATTCCTGCGCCGCAAGGGGAAGCGCGGTTGAAAACGCCAAAATGCTGGCAGTGGCGAGAAGGCGGATCATTCGATCTCCTGACAAATTTTCGCCAGCGTCACGATGATGCGGCTGGTCGGATTGGAACATTGCGCCGCGCGGGTGACGCCGGCGCCGGAATGGCGCGACGATAGGTGGCGGCGTTTGAAAGTAAACCGGTTTCGGCGCTCGCGTTCGCGCCGGTCCTCAGGCTGCCTCGCGCACCGCGTTGCAGACGCGGTCCACCACGCGCTCGACCTGGCCCGCATCGTCGCCTTCGGCCATCACGCGGATGACAGGTTCGGTGCCGGAGGGACGGATCACGAGACGCCCCTTGCCGGCAAGCTCGCCTTCCACTTCCGCGATGACGCGCTGCACCGCATGGTCTTCCAGCGGCTGACCAGCATCGTAGCGCACGTTCTTGAGCAATTGCGGAACCGGCTCGAACACGTGGAGCATCTCGCTCGCCGGGCGCGCGGATCGCACCAGACTGCTGAGAATGCGCAGGGCCGCGACGGACCCGTCCCCGGTGGTGGCATGGTCGAGCAGGATCATGTGCCCCGATTGCTCGCCGCCCACGTTGAAACCGCCGGCCCGCATGCGTTCGAGCACATAGCGATCGCCAACCTTCGTGCGCTCCAGCGAGAGGCCGAGCGTATCCAGATACCGTTCGAGACCCAGGTTGGACATCACGGTGGCGACCACGCCGCCCCCTTTCAGCAGGTCCCGTTCGTGCATCCGCGTGGCGATCAGCGCCATGATCTGGTCGCCATCGACCTTGCGCCCGTTCTCGTCGACGACGATCAGCCGGTCGGCATCGCCGTCGAGCGCGAGGCCGATATCGGCGCGCTCTTCCACGACCTTCGCCTGCAGCGCCTCGATCGCGGTGGAGCCTACCCCGTCATTGATATTGGTGCCGTTGGGATCGACGCCAAGCGTGACCACGTCCGCCCCCAGTTCCCAGATCGCCGACGGCGCGACTTCGTAGGCGGCCCCGTGCGCGCAATCGACCACGACCTTGAGCCCGTCGAAGCGGATATCGCTGGCGACCGAGTTCTTGATCGCGTGGATGTATCGCCCGCGCGCATCCTCGATCCGCCGGGCGCGGCCGATATTCTCCGCGCTCGCCAGCTTCGGCTCGCTGTCCAGCAATGCCTCGATCTCGCTTTCCGCTTCGTCCGACAGCTTGAAGCCGTCCGGGCCGAACAGCTTGATGCCGTTGTCGGGGAAGAGGTTGTGGCTGGCCGAGATCATGACGCCGAGATCGGCACGCATCTCGCGCGTCAACAGGGCGATGGCGGGGCTGGGAAGGGGCCCGGTCATGATCACGTCCATGCCCACGCTGGTGAACCCTGCGACGAGGGCGCTCTCCATCATGTAGCCGGAAAGGCGCGTATCCTTGCCAATCACCACCCGGTGGCGGTGGCCGCCGCGCACGAAGTAATTCCCCGCGGCCTGGCCGACGCGCATGGCCGTGGCGGCGGTCATGACGCTGTCATTAGTTCGCCCCCGGATGCCGTCCGTTCCGAAGAACTTGCGTCCCATTCCTGTTACCTCGATGTCCGCTGATGGTTTGTCAGGCGCTTGTGACGCGGTTATCGGCGAATGGGAAGGGGCGGCGCACAGGCGTGCCCGGCAAGGGGTTTGGACGCCGATGGGATCGACACCAGCACGCGAGACCGACGAGGGCGGCCGGATCGCACCGGGCGACGGTTACGACCTGGTCGCAATCCGCCTTCCGGTGGTCCTCACCTTCGCAGGCCTAGTCGCGGGTCTCGCCGCAGGGGTGCTGCTGGCGGGGGCGGATCTGCCGGAATGGACGCTCGACAGTGTGGCGCTGGTGGGGCGGTTGTGGCTCGATGCGCTGCAGATGACCATCATTCCGCTGGTCACCGCGCTGCTGGTGCTCGGGCTTTCGCAGATCGTGAAGGCGGCGCGGGCCGGGGCTACGGCGCGCCGGTTCCTGCTGCTGATCTTCGCGGTTCTGGCGGGCGGCGGGATCTTCGCCGCCATCGTCCTGCCGCTGCTGCTGACCGCGTTTCCGATACCCGACGGGGCATCCGGTTTCCTCGCCGAAGTGCCCGAGGGGACGCAGGAGGTTCCGGGCGTCCTCGATTTCCTCGAATCGCTGGTGGCGCCGAACATCATCGCGGCGGCGGCCGAAACGACGATGCTGCCACTCACCATCTTCTTCGCCCTGTTCGCGATCGCGATCACGCGGTTGCCCGAAACGCAGGGCGAGCGGCTACTGGGCTTCTTCCATGCTCTTGCCAACACGATGCTGGTGGTGATCGGATGGGTGCTTCGGCTTGCGCCCGCAGGCGTACTGGCGCTTGCGTTCGGCGTCGGTCTGCGCAGCGGCGGCGGGGCTTTTGCCGCACTTGCCCACTACATCCTCGTCGTCTCGGCAATGGGCGCGGTCATCCTTGCGGCCGCCTATGTCCTGGCGGCGACACTGGGAAAGGGTGGCTTGGCCCGGTTCGCGAGGGCTGTGCTGCCTGCACAGGCGGTGGCGATCTCGACGCAAAGCTCGCTCGCCAGCCTTCCCGCAATGCTGGACAGCGCCGCGCGCCTCGGCCTGCGCGGAAGCACGGCGGAATTCGTCCTTCCGCTGGCGGTGGCGATCTTTCGCGCGACCAGTCCGGCGATGAACCTTGCCGTCGCGCTCTATATTGCGGCGCTTGCCGGGGTGGAGGTCACACCTGCGATCGCGGTCGCCGGCGTATTGGTCGCGCTCGTCATCAGCGTCGGTTCGGTGAGCCTGCCAGGGTCGATAAGCTTCGTCATCTCGATCGGGCCGATCGCGCTTGCCATGGGTATCCCGATAGAGCCGCTGGCGCTGCTGGTGGCAGTGGAAATGTTGCCCGACATCATGCGCACGCTTGCCAATGTGACGATGAATGTCGCGGTGGCGAGTGCGGTAGACCGGGGGCGGGACCAACCCTGACGGCAACCCGGGAAGCGCGCAGCTTCAGGCTTGGGCGGCCCGCGCTTCGCCCGCGCTTTCGTCGCTGTCGCCGTTCTGGCTTTCCGCCTCGCCCTGCATGATATCGCTGCGAAACAGAGGTTCGCCGAAGATGAACCCGATGAGGTTCGGCCGCCCGATATGGTCGAACAGGGCCGTCAGCGTCAGCAGGATCGGTACCGAAAGCAACGCGCCCGGCACCCCCCAGATCCAGGTAAAATAGGACAGGGCGATCAGGATCATGACCGGGTTCATGGTGAAGCGGGCACCCAGGATCGAGGGCGTCACCACGTTCGCTTCCACCGTGTGCAGGCCGATATACGCCGCTGCAGGGATCAGGCCGAGCAGCACGGTGTCCGCCGTGCCGACCCCGAACAGGGCGAGCAGCGCGAACATGGCGAGCGGCCCGATATAAGGAATGAAATTGAGGGTCATGGCAAGGCCGCCCCACATGATCGGCACATCCACGCCGAGCGCCCACGCACCCAGGGCCACGACCACGCCGACCCCTGCGTTGATGACGCCGACGGTGATGATGTAAGACGCGACGCGATCCTGCACTTCGCGCATGACGCGTGCTGCCTTGACGCTCGATCCGAAGCTTGCCCGGTCGAACAGCAGGGATCGCCGCAGCCGCGTCCGCGCCTCGATCATGAAGAATGCCATCAGGAACATGATCAGCACTTCGAGAAGCACGCTCGGGGTGGCGAAGGCGATCTCCTCCAGCAGGCTGGGCGTCGCCAGCACCACTTCGCGCGCGCCGGTATTGCCCATCAGATCGGCAAGTTCGCGGTTCGCCAAGGCGATCCATTCGAATTCTTCGCGAAGGGTGGAAAACCGCGCGCTGACCCGCTGCATGATCGCCGGAAACCGGTCGAACAGATCCACCGCGGGCTGAAGGATCAGGGCAAGCGCGGCGATCAGCACGCCGAGGAACACCAGCAGCGCCATCAGAGACGACAGGACGTTGGGCAGGCCGATCCGCGCGAACCGGTCGGCCAGCGGGGATAGCAGGATGGTCAGCAGGATCGCGCTGACCAGCGGCAGGAACACCACCGACCCGATCGACAGGACGAAAGGCAGGGCAAGGAACAGGCCGACCCCGATCAGCAGGACCAACGCCGACATCAGCCGCAATTCCTGCTCGGCAAGGACCATGCGGCGCTGGTTCCTCAACCTCGCGCTATCGCCCGAACCCCGCTCGTCGCCTTGGGCCGAAGGCGCGGCGTTACCGGCGGAGCGTCCGCCGGTAGAAGGAAGGGTGATGTCGTCGGGTGCGTTCATGACCGGGCCGGGCTCAAGCGATATGCATCGCGCTACGCCGCCAGCATAGGACGGCGCGGCGCTTTCGCCAAACGCGTGAACGATCGCCGCGCCACGACGCGCCGGTGCAAAGCCAGATCAGTTGTCGGAAGCGGCGAGCCCATTGCCCGCCGCGACTTCATCGAGTTCCTCGAGGATGGCGCGATGCGCCGCCTCGTCCTCGATATGGCGTTGCGGGATGTCGCCATCCGCCAGCATCGAATTGAGCGCGGCGCGCGCACGGCCCACCCGGCTCTTGATCGTGCCGACCGCGCAGCCGCAGATATTCGCCGCCTCTTCGTAGGAGAAGCCACCCGCACCCACGAGCAGCAACGCCTCGCGCCGTTCGGGCGGGAGCGTCAGCAGTGCGCGGTGCATGTCGGACAGGTGGATCGGCTCCTCCTGACCGGCAGGCGCGGTGAGGATCCGTTCGGCGACATTCTCGTCATATTCGCCGCGGAAGCGATTGCGACGCATGTCGGTGAGATAGGCGTTGCGCAGGATCACGAAGGTCCAGGCTCGCATCGAGGTGCCCGGTTCGAACCGGTCCTGCGCCGCCCATGCCTTCAGCAGGGTTTCCTGGACGAGGTCGTCGGCCATGTCGGGACGGCCGCACAGACCGCGCGCAAAGGCGCGCAAGTGCGGAACCACCTCGGTCAATTCTCGCTTGAACTCCGCCTTCTCACTCGGCGTTCGTTCGATTTTCGGTTTTTTCTCGGCCATCAGGACGGGGTCTCCCCGCGCGAGGGCGCCGCGGCCTTGCCGGTATGCCCGGCGCTGCGCGGCTCGTTCGCGGCCTGAGGTTCGCCCGAACCCTTGCTCCCCGAATCGTCGTCGAGCTGGTCGAGCAGATCCTGGAAGGTATCGGGCAGTGGTTCCTTCACCACCGAATCATAAAGCTGGCGGAGGCCGCTGGTCCATTCCGGCGCATTCTCGCCGTCACCGGACCGCCCCTCGTCGCCGGCACGTTCTTGCTGCTTTTTCTCGGACATTCGTGTCCCTGTTCGATTTTTTTAGTCTCTATGCGGTTTCACTCGAAAAGCGAATTCGACGAAACTCCCACACCGCATATTCCAGATGGGCCAGTGCGGGAACGATGGCGTTTGTCTTTGGTTCCTTGGCTCACATGTTCGAAACGACGCAACAGTGATCAAGGAGCGAGGGAATTAGTGCCCGCGTAAAGCCCTCGTCCGGCAAGGTTGAAGGTCGCGATCGGGCGCGTGGAGACGGCCGTGCGCGAACCTGGCTGGTCAATTTCCCGCGCGCGATGCCGGCCGGGCTGTTCCTGCTGATCGCCGCGATCACCGCATTCAGCGTCTATGCCATTGAAAGCAATGCGCGCGATCGCGAACGCGCCGAATTGCGCCAGTACGCGCAGGTCGTTGCCTCGACGCTCGACCGCCGGGCCAACACGTTTTCATCCTACCTGCGCGCGGGCGCCGCGCTGTTCGCCAGTTCGCAGGATATCAGCCCGCTGAGCTTCCGCCGTTTCGTCGACGAACTGCAACTGGGACGCGACAGTCGCGGCGCCGAAGGGATCGGCTGGGTCGAGGTCATCGATGCCGGGGACACGGCCGCCTATGTCGAACGCATGCGGGAGCGGCGGCCCGGCTTTCCCGGCGTGAGCCCCCCGGTCTTCACTGCGCAGGAGAGGGTTGCGGCGACCACCTATTTCGCGCCCGATACCGCGCGCAATCGGCGCATGCTCGGCTTCGACATGTATTCCGATGAAGCCCGCGCCGCTGCGATGGAGGAGGCCCGCCGATCGGTGAAGCCGACCGCTTCGGGCGTTCTCGATCTCGTTCCGGACGACGATTCGGATGTAAGCGGCTTTGTCATATTCATGCCGGTCTATCGCACCGATCCCGCATCCCCGACCCGCGAACGGCGGATCGTCGGCTACCTGTTCAGCGCATTCAACGCCGAGAACTTCCTGCAATCCGCACTCGAAGCGAACCCGGAACAGGATTTCGCCGTGCGGCTCTACGATGGCGAGGCGGAAGGTGACAGCGACGGGTTGCTGGTCGCGCGCGGATATCACGAGCCGGGAAACGAGAGCGTGACCCTGCCGGTGACGATTGCCAATCGCGATTTTCGGCTGGTCGTCGAATCGGCACGCGGGCAGACGCTCGCGACGATCTCGATGGTGACGGCGATCTTCGGCCTCGCGATCGCGTGCCTGCTGATGCTGGTCGCCCGGTTGCTGGCGCGACAGGCGGACAAGGACCTGACCCGGCTCAAATTCTACGAGGAACAGCAGGCGATCCGGGTCAAGCTGACGCGCGAGTTGAACCACCGGGTCAAGAACACGCTCGCCAACGTGCTATCGATCCTGGCCCTGACCCGGCGCCGGGCCTCGGGACTAGACAGCTTCGCCGACAGCCTTGAGGGTCGCATCCGCGCGCTGTCCGCGACCCACGACCTCCTGACCGGAACCGACTGGGGCACCACGCCGATCCGCGCGGTGATCGAGGCGGAGTTGCAGCATTTCTCCGCCGCCAGCGATCAGAACGTGACGATCGACGGTCCGCCCGTCGAGTTGTCGCCGAACGATGCCCTGTCCTTCGGCCTCGCCATTCACGAGCTTGCGACCAATGCGGCCAAGTTCGGCGCGCTGAGCGTGCCGGACGGGTCGGTGCACGTCTTCTGGAAACTGGTGGGCGACAATCTCGCCAAGGTCGAGTGGGTGGAGGAAGGCGGGCCGGAGGTATCGCAGGAGCGTTCGCGCGGGTTCGGCACCGAACTGATCGAGAAGATCATCGCGCATGAACTGCGTCACCGGGTGGAACTGGATTTCCGCCCAGAGGGCGTGCGCTGTTCGATGGGCGTACCGGTGCGTCGGCGCAGCGAATTCGAGATCAGGGCGAAGGACGCGGCGACCCAGCCCTTATAAGTATAGTTGGCGAGGAAGCGGGACCGGCGTCGCTTTCGATCGCCGGTCCGATAGGCTCCTGCCGTGCTGCCGAGTCAGTCGAGCGGCCGGCTCGATCCGAAGAACAGCGCCTGACTGATTGCAGCGCGCACCGTCTGTTCCTGGAATGGCTTGGTGACGAGATAGGTTGGCTCGGGCCGGTCGCCCGTCAGCAGGCGTTCGGGATAGGCGGTGATGAAGATCACCGGCACGGTGTCGATCGCAAGGATATCGTCGACCGCATCGAGACCCGACGAACCGTCGGCCAACTGGATGTCGGCGAGGACCAGTCCGGGCTTCTTCTGCGAGACGACTTCCTGCGCCTGCGTGCGCGTGGCGGCCGTTCCGCAGATCTCGTGTCCGATCGACGTCACCAGATCTTCGAGCTGCATCGAGATGAGCGGCTCGTCCTCGATGATGAGGACGGAGGTGGACTGCTCCTTGTCGATTTCCTCGATCGCTTCGCTCACGAGCGATTCGACCTCGGACGGTTCGAGATCCATGATCTGACCGGCCTGCGCGGTCGTGAAATCCTCGAGCGTGGTCAGCAGCAGCGCCTGCCGGTTGAGCGGGGTGATCGCGCTGAGTCGTTCCTGCGCACCGCTTTCGTGTTCGCCAACGCTGCCACGGTCTTCCTCGACCTCGAGATAGGCGCTCGACCACATCTTGTTGAACGCGCGATAGAGCGGCAGGCGGCCACCCTCGAGCGACTGCTTGAGCTCGTCGTCGGCGAGGGCCGCTTCGAGCGTGGCACGCACGAACGCGTCCCCGGTGGCCTGCGATCCCGTAAGCGCGCGTGCATAGCGGCGCAGGAACGGGAGGTTCGCGGCGACCTGCTGGCTCAATGACATTATCGTATCCTCCAGCCGCTCAAGGGGCGGCAACTGACATCGTTGCCGATCGATCGACGAAGCGAATGCTCCGTCCCGTCCGCAACATGGCTCAATAAACAACGCCGCATCGCCGCTGTTCCCGCATATCGCAAGCCCTATTTGCGAAAAGCGGGGGTGGCAACGGGCGGGCCGGAAACATGGCGCAAGCCTGCTCGCGAACTTTGCCGCAAAATGGAAAAATCAAAAAAAGCGAAGGCGGTGGGAACCGGGTTTTGGGCTGCGCATTATAGCCTTGTCACCGCCGAGACCCCCCTCCCGTCCAAGCGGCTGGTGATACGATCCCGAGGCCTCCACTCAGCAGAGTGGAGGCCTTTTTTCTTTACGGCCTGACGGGCGGAATTCGCGCAACACGGGTGGCTTCGCGCAAGCCGCGCCTATCGCGAAGTCGGCGATTCTCGGGTCGGATAATATGGGCCTCGGCGCACGGGCTGGCGCCGCTCAGAACGGCGATCAGCGCGGCCGCAGCAGCGAAAGCAGGCCCGAACGCGGCTTTTGCTCCAGCGCTTGTCGCAGCGCATCGGGGTCGTAGGGCTTTGCCAGCACCGGGCCCAGTTCCTTGATGTGATCGGGAATGTCGTTGGGTGCGCCCGTCTGGAAAACGATCCGCGTATCCTCGCTGCCCATCGCATCGATCAGTTCGGCGATCTCGTATCCGTCGCTGCTGTCGGCAAGATGCACGTCGAGCACCACGGCGTCGAACTTCTCGGCTCGCAACATGCTGAGCGAGCATTCCGCGCTCGAACAGATCGACACGTCGGCAAAGCCGTCCTCGGTCAGCGCCTGTTCGATCGACAGGCCCAGCACGGCGTCGTCCTCGACCACCAGCACGCGCAAGGGGCGCTGTGTGTTACCGCGGGATTTTGGAAAGGAACCAGGCATGATCGTTAAAGGCGGGAGGGCCGCCTAGGTTCCGGACTAGGACGCATTGTCCAGGGGTTTGGAATAAATGGCATATTCGCGGTTCTTTTTCGCCCCGATCGTGTCGGCGATGGCGATCATTCCCTGATTGTCGTCGAGGATCCAGCCGATCTCCGCGCGGCGCGAGCGATAGGTGCCCACGGCCACGTCGCGAATATCGTTGATCATCATGAAGGCAAGCTGGCTGGCGAGCCGCGAATTCTGGTATTTCCTCGAGACGCCCATCAAGGGCACGCGCACGTCGCACCCGCGCGGTTTCCTGAGCCAGCGTAGCAGCGGCAGCCAGCCGGTCGGCCACAGTTTGCCCTCGATCCGGGCCAGCACATCGTTGATGTCGGGAAAGGTCAGCATGAAGGCGACCGGCTCGCCGTCGACCTCGGCGATCATGTTGAGGTCCTCGTGAATGATCGGGCGCAGCTTCACTCCGGTATGGGCCACCTCCTCGGCCGTGATCGGCACGAAGCCCCAGTTTTGCGACCAGGCATCGTTGAGGATCGCGAGGATCGTCGCAGCCTCCTCGTCCCAGTCGCCCTTGCGCACTCTACGCACCGTGATCCTTTCGTTGCGACTGCCCGACTGGACGATGCGCTGGACCAGCGGGGGAAATTCACCGGTGATGTCGAGATCGTAGGTAAAGAGCGTCTTCGCACGCCCGTAGTTGCTTGCCTCGATCCAGGCGGCGTAGTGTTCCGGGTGATGGCCCATCATGATCACCGGGGGCTGGTCGTGCCCGTCCACGAGCAGGCCCGGTTCCTCCCAAACCGAGAGCGAAATCGGGCCGACGGCGCGGGTCATGCCTTCGGCGACGAGCCATTGTTCGGCGGCGTGCAACAAGGCGCGCGCGACGGTCTGGTCGATGGCGTCAAAATAGCCGAACATGCCGGTGCCCGGGCCAAAGCCCTGCTCCGCCGGCATGGCGAGCGCGAGCTTGTCGACGATCGCGGCGATCCGCCCGACCGGCTCGCCACCACGCATCGCGATGAAGAATCGCGCGCGGGCATGACCGAACAGCGGGTTTTTGTCGGGATCGACGAGTTCGAGCTGTTCGCGGCGCAATTGCGGTACCGCATTCTCGGTCCGGGCGGTGAACGCTCGCCCGACATCGACGAAGCGAGCCCGGCCCTTCTTGTCTTCGATCGCCTCGATAACCAGATCGGCGTCGTTGGTTGTCGCATCCGCCACGTCGCTACCCTCGTAAAGTGGTTCTGCGGCGTCTGTGTCGCGCTCTGCACCGCTTCGCAACCCGATCGGCGCTCGCTCGCCACAGGTTCTCGCGTTTGCTCCCGTTCATCACAATGCGCTATGGAGCGCGTCATTCAAGGTTACAGCCATGACGATGCACCAGTCGATCGATCCCGCCGCGCCCCGTAACGGAGAAGCGCCAGCGCCGCTGAAGCGCGCGACCCGGGCCGATTTCCTGCGCGCCGATGACAAGGACATGCTGCGCGCCGCCCGCGATCTGACGAGCGATCTCGGCACGGCGAACCCGCGCATCTACTGGACCGACATGCTGATCAGCGCCGCGCTCGGCTATGCCGGGATAGCGGTGGCTATTTTGGTCGACAGCCTCGCGATCGCTGTCATTGCCGGTCTCGTCGCGAGCCTCGCGCTCTATCGCGCGCTCATGTTCATTCACGAACTCACGCATATCCATCGCGATGCGCTGCCCGGTTTCCGCACCGGCTGGAACCTCGCGGTCGGCATCCCGCTCCTGACGCCGAGCTTCATGTACGAAGGCGTGCACGTCATCCACCACAAGCGCACGCAATACGGCACGGTCGAGGACCCAGAATACCTCCCGCTGGCGCTGATGAAGCCGTGGAGCCTGCCGGTCTTCGTGATCGTTGCGCTGCTCGCGCCCGCTGCGCTGATCGTGCGGTTCGCGGTGCTGGTGCCTCTGGGCAAGCTGTTCCCGGGTCTGCGCACGTTCACTTGGGAGCGGTTTTCCGCGCTTTCGATCAATCCCGATTTTCGCCGCAAGCCGCCAAAGGGCGACTTTGCGAAGCGGGTTGCGTGGCAGGAAGCGGGGGCGAGCCTGTGGGCCATCGCCCTGATCGCGAGCGGGTTCGTGCTGGGGTGGCGACCGCTCCTGATCGCGCTGGCGATCCTGTCCTTCACGGCATTGCTCAACCAGTTGCGCACTCTGGTCGCTCACCTGTGGGAGAACGAGGGCGAGCCCATGACGGTCACCGCGCAGTTCCTCGACAGCGTCAACGTGCCGCCGCCGGGCCCGATCGCGGAGATGTGGGCGCCGGTCGGGTTGCGCTATCATGCGCTCCACCACCTCATGCCCTCGATGCCCTATCACGACCTGCCCGAAGCGCATCGCAGGCTGGCACGCGAGCTGGGCACAGACTCCACCTATGACGGGGCGAACCATCCGGGCATGGCGGTGCTCGTCGGTCGGATCGCGCGCAGCACCATGACGAAGCGCTGAGCGTCGGCGCTCAGTCGAGGAAGCAGATCATCGCGCAGCGGCGTTCGGCGGGAAGGCCGTTGTCGGCCTCGTTCGCCAGTTCCCCGACGAGGCGGGGATGGGCATCCAACGCGGTGACTTCCTCGAACCCCAGCCGCGCGTAGAACGGCGCGTTCCACGCAAGATCGCGGAAGGTCGTGAGGGTCAGCGCGCGGAAGCCGGAATTGCGCGCGTCGATCTGCGCTGCGCGAACCAGGCCCGCGCCGATCCCGCGGCGCTGGTAATCCGGGTGCACGTCCATTTCCCACACATGCAGTTCGCGGCGGAACGGCTCACTGGCGAGAAACCCGACGAGGCGTCCGTCGGCTTCGCTGACGAGGCAATGCCCCTTGCGGATCAGGCCGCGCAGCTTGTCCGGCGTCCAGGTATCGTTCGGATCGAGGTCGGCAAGGTCGGGATCTGCGAGAAACTTGCGAGCGGCGGCCCGTTCGATTGCTGGCATGGCGTCGGCATCGCCGGGTCGCGCGAGCCTGAGCGACCAGTCGGTTCGGGTCGACCCGCTCATTCCTCCGTCCTGACGAGGACCGTCTCGCCCAGCAGCAGGAACAGCAGGAACGGTGCCCACGCGGCAAGCAGCGGGGGATAGCCGCCGAAACTCCCCATCGCGAGCGCGGCATTGTCGATCACGAAATAGGCAAAGCCCAGCGCCATGCCGATCACGGCGCGGACGAACAACTGGCCCGACCGCGCCAGCCCGAACGCCGCCACCGATCCCAGCAGCGGCATCAGCAGCGCCGACAGCGGACCGGAGAGGCGGTGCCACCATTTCGCGCGCATTTCCGAGGTCCGGCGTCCCGCCGCCTCGAACGCGTCGATCGTGCCGGACAATTCCCAGAACGGCAGCGCGTCGGGATCGACCGATTGCAGGTCGATCTGCGCGGGTGAAAGGCTTGGCGCCACCACCAGTTCCCCCGCCGCGCTGGACTGCGCGGTGCCCACATCGAACCGCTGCGCCTCTTCCAGCCGCCATCCAGGGCCGGCATAAACGGCGCGCGGCGCTCTCACCTGCTCGCTGATCATGCCGCCGGGCGCTCGGCGGTAGTAGGTGACGCCCGACAATTCGATCAGTTCGCCCGCTCCGGTCAGCGATATCGCGGTCAGGATGTCGTCGCCATCGGTGAGGTAGACGTTGGACCGTACCCCGGAATCGCGCGGTATGGGGCCGAACTCGGCCGCCTCCCACGCTTTCAGCGTCGCGTTGGCGCGGGTCACGACCCGTTCGTTGAAGGCGAAGCTGACCACCGAAACCACCGCCGCCGCGAGCAGTAGCGGGGCGAGCACCTGGTGCGCGGAAAGCCCCGCCGCCTTCATCGCCACAACCTCGCTGTTCTGGTTGAGCGTGACCAGTGTAATCAGCGTCGCGAGCAACACCGAATAGGGCAGAAAGCGCGATATCAGCTGCGGTATGCGCAGGCTCGCATAGGTCAGGATCTCGCCCTGGCCGTTGCCTTCGACGGCAAGGATCTCACCCGTCGCGGCCAGCAGGTCGAGCGCGAGCAGCACCAGCACCAGCATCACCAGCACCGCGAGGATGCGCACGACGAACATCTTGGCGAGGTAAAGCGTCAGGGTGCGCGAGGGGAAGAAATCGAGTTGCATGGGAAGGGGATCGCCGCCGCACCTATTCGGCGGGCTGTGCTCCCATGGAAGCGGGTGGCTGGTTCACGCCAGGCCCCCGGGTCCGTGCGAACAGCTTGCCAATCCGCTTGGAAACCTTGGCGAACGCTGTCTCGAGCGCGCCAAGCGCCTGTCCGCCCGGCACGTGGGCGGTGCGATAATACATCCACACGATCAGCGCGGCGAACACAAGGAACGGGCCCCACAAGGCGATGATCGGATCGACCCGGCCAAGCGTTGCGACGTCCTCCCCGTATTCGTTCACCTTGTGATAGGCGACCACCATCACGATCGACACAAAAACGCCCAGCGCACTGGTGGACCGCTTTGGAGGGACCGCCAGCGCGACCGCCAGCAGCGGCAGCAGCAGCATCATGACGACCTCGACAAGGCGGTAATTGAAGGAGGCCTGGCTGGCATCGCGATCCGCCTCCGCCTGGTTGTCGCTCCAGCCCACGCGAAGCAATTCGGGCAGGATGTATTCGCGCGTCTGGTCCCCGCGCGACCGGAACGCCTCGATGGTGGGCAGGTCGATGGGCAAATCGTGGCGGCTGAAGGACAGTACGCGCGGGCTGGCACTGCCGGTGTCTTGCACGATCGTTCCGTCGGAAAGGCGCAGGATGATCGTGTCGGGATCATCGGTCGTCGCCAGGAACGTGCCCTCGCGCGCGCTGACCGACAGGACCTGGCCCTGCGCGTTCGCGACGCGCGCGAAGATGCCCACGAGCCGCCGCCCGTCGTCCTCGCTCTCCTCGATCCTCAGCGCCATGCGGTCGGCGAGAGTGTTGAATTCGCCCACCTTGATCGACGCACCCAACGCGCCCGAGCGCAGGTCGTATTCCATCTGCTCGTAGTAATACCGGCTGATCGGCTGAATGTAGAAGACGAGCGCGATATTGACCGCCACCAGCACCAGCGTGATCGCGTAGGGCACGCGCAGCAGCCGCCAGTAGGACAGGCCCACCGCCCGCATGGTGTCAAGCTCGGAGGAGGTCGCAAGCTTGCGGAACGCCAGCAGGATGCCGAGCAGCAGGCCCAGCGGGATCGCCAGGCTCGCATATTCGGGAATCAGTGCGCCCAGCATCTTGAACACGACCGCGATCGGTCCGCCTTCGACCGCGACGAAATCGAACAGCCGCAGCATTTTGTCGAGCGTCAGCAGCGAAGCCGCGATCGCGAACACGCCCAGCATCGGCACGATAACCAGCCGGAAGATATAGCGGTCGACACTGGGAATGAAGTTCAGCACGTCTCGTCCAGTCGGTTTCCGGGTCCAGCCGCTCGCCCTGGAGGGACCCGCGTTCGGCGGCCCTAGCGCGATATCGCCGCGCCGTCATGCCTTGATCGCGATGAACCTGTTGTGTCGGCTCCCGTCAGCGTGCAGCCGCCCTACCAGAACCGGCTTCCGGGGCCGCCCTTGAACGGGCCGGCTTCGTACCGGCTGATCCACCCGCCATAGAAAGCGCCGGGTTGCGGGACGATCTGCTCGCCATCGACGAAGCACGCATCGAGCGGATCGGGATAGAAAGCGAGGTGATTGCGGATACCGGCGAATTCGTGAACCGGATCGGGATAGGTCCACGCCCCCGCCTCGATCCTGTCGCCGCCGATCACGATGTCGAAATAGCGCGCCTGGCCCTTCCATTCGCACATCGAGCGGCGCGAATTGGGCTCGAGGTGGTCCATCGCGATATCAGCGCGCGGGATGTAGTAGGTCGGGGGATGACTGGTTTCGAGCGTGCGCCACGCCGCGCGGCTGTCGACGAGTTCGATACCCTTGTGGACGATGCGGATATGGCGGTCGGAACGCTCGGCGATGGCGGGACGGGGATAGTCCCACACGCTTTCCTGATCCGGTCCGACGGGATCGGGTTCGGGGTGGAACGGCTGGCGCATTGAGCCGCCCGCTCTCACGCCTTTTCCAGCGTGCACTGGAGCGGATGCTGGTTCTGCTTGGCGAAATCCATGACCTGGTTCACCTTGGTCTCGGCCACTTCGTAGGGAAAGATGCCGCAGACGCCCACGCCCCTCTGGTGGACATGGAGCATGACGCGCGTCGCCTGTTCGAGATCCATGTTGAAGAAGCGCTTCAAGACCATCACGACGAACTCCATCGGCGTGTAATCGTCGTTCAGCATCAGCACCTTGTACTGGCTGGGCTTTTTCGGCTTGGTGCGCGTCTTGGTCGCGACGCCGGTTTCGCTACCCCCGTCGGAGTCCTTCCCCCCGCCGCCATCCTTGTCGTCGTCGCCAGCAGCGCGAACGCGATCGAAGTCGGGCAGCGCGAGGGGCTGGCTGGGAAAGGGATTCGCGAAGGGATCGGCCATGGGGTCCATTATGGTA
>JBARZK010000169.1:0-9911 GCA_049649965.1 Erythrobacter sp. | reverse complement strand
CCTATATACGATGTCTGTGCGCTTTTGGGTGCGCTTTTCATCGATCAGAATGACCGAGTTGGTCGATTAGTTCCGCCATGTCGCGGGGCAAATCGGCTGCGAATCGCTGTTTTTCGCCCGTCACGGGATGGTCGAAGCCGAGTTCCGCCGCATGAAGCGCCTGCCGGGCAAATTTCAGCCGAGCAAGCACGGGCTTCAGCGCATTCTGGGTGGAACCGTACACAGGGTCTCCCAATAGCGCATGACCGATTGACGCGCAGTGAACGCGAACCTGGTGCGTTCGGCCGGTTTCCAGTCGGCATTCGAGCATCGTCGCGCCCTCCAGTTGCGCGAGTGTCCTGTAATGGGTGACGGCGTGTTTCCCGCGTGAGGATTTCTTGTCCAGCACCGCCATTTTCTTTCGGTTGGCGTCCGAGCGTCCGATCCGTCCCGCAATCGTGCCCTCCGGCGGTCGCGGATGCCCGGCACAGACCGCGATGTAGCGGCGATGGACGGTGTGTGCGGCGAACTGGGCGGCAAGCCCTTCGTGCGCCGCATCCGTTTTGGCGACCACCAGCAGGCCCGACGTGTCCTTGTCGATCCGGTGCACGATGCCCGGCCGCGCCACCCCGCCGATCCCCGAAAGCGATCCCCCGCAATGGTGCAGCAGCGCGTTCACGAGCGTGCCGTCCGGATTCCCGGCCGCCGGGTGGACGACCATCCCCGCAGGCTTGTCCACCACGACCAGGTGATCGTCCTCGAACACGATGGAGAGGGGGATGTCCTGTGGGTGCGCTTCGGCCGTCGCCGCAGGTGGCACGGTGATGCGGAACGCGGTCCCCTCGGCCACTTTCGTGGAAGGGCTGATGGCGATGGCTCCATCGATCTCGACCGCTCCGTTCGCGATCAGCGCCTGGATGCGCGCGCGGCTGAGCTCGCTCGCATCGGCCAGCGCCTTGTCGAGGCGAGCGGGTGCGGGAATCATGCCCTCGATGATTTTATCCGCCGACATGGCTAATGCAGTGTGCGATGCATATCGAAGTGACAAGAGAGGTGATCGAGGCGATGCAGCGGGCTGCGCGATTGTCCCACCCGCGCGAGGGCTGTGGCATTCTCCTCGGGCGGGATGTCCGCATCGAACGGCTGCTTGAAACCGCAAATGTCCACCCGACCCCGCGCACCCATTTCGAGGTCGACCCGAAAGCGTTGATCGACGCGCACCGCGAAGAACGCGAGGGCGGGCCGCAGGTCGTGGGTTATTACCACTCCCACCCCCTGGGCGGCACACATCCCTCCGCAACCGACCGCGCCAGCGCTGCGCGAGACGGAAAGGTCTGGGCTATCGCCGCAGGGGCGGACGTGGCGTTCTGGCGCGACGGCGAGGAGGAATTTACCCCGCTTTCCTATATGGTCGCCGACCGCTAGGGGTGCGGGTGATGACGCATTCCGCCACCCCGCAGCTCTTGGGAAGCCTGTGTGAAACCACGCGGGAAACGGGGGTATTCTTCTTCCCAGGACCGTGTTCCATGTGTTCCATCCTGTAGGATTTCCGACCAAGACATGACTTCCCAGACCGACCTTGCCGCGCTGCTCTGTTCACGCCTGTGCCACGACATGCTTTCGCCGGTCGGCGCGCTTTCGAACGGGCTTGAACTGCTGTCCGACGAAGACAACCCCGAAATGCGTCAGCGCTGCATCGAACTGCTCGAACAAAGCGCCAAGATCAGCACCGACAAGCTCAAGTTCTTCCGCCTCGCCTTCGGCGCCGCGGGCGGCTTCGGCGAAGCCGTCCCGGTGGAAGAAGCAAAGGCCGTGATCTCGGCGCTCGCGTCCGATGCGAAACGGGTCGAGCTCAACTGGGCGATTGGGCACGATTCGCTCCCCAAGCCCGCGATCAAGGTGCTGCTCAATCTCTCGCAGATCGCGCTCGAGGCGCTGGTCCGGGGCGGTACGCTCGACCTCGGAGCCGAACGGCGTGACGGCAATGTCGAGATCGTCGCGCGCGCAACCGGCGATCGGATAGCTTTCGACGAAACGGTCGGCGCAGCCTTGCAGGGCGAACTACCGACGCACGAGATTTCGAGCCGCACCGCCGCCGCCCACATGATCGCACTGGTGGCACGCGAGCTTGGCGGCGGTTTGCAGTACAAGCTGACCGAGGGCGCGCTGGTGCTCGGCGCGGTCATACCCGAACCCGAAGGAATGATCGGATGAGCGAACGCGAACTTGGCGATATGGTCGTACGCGAACTGGTCGATGCGGTGGTTCGCTCACCCAATTACGACGATCGCGACCAGCCGGTTTCCATGGTCGTGCTGCACTACACCGAGATGCAGCCGGTCGAGGCGGCGCTCGGCAAGCTGACCAATCCCAATTCGGGTGTATCGGCGCACTACCTGATCGGGGAGCGCGGCGTGGTCACGCAGCTTGTGCCCGAGTCCAAGCGCGCCTGGCATGCGGGCGTGTCCTACTGGCGGGGCAACAAGGACGTGAATTCGGCGAGTATCGGCATCGAACTCGATCATCCGGGTCACGCCGGGGGATATCGCGAATTCTCCGAATCCCAGTTCGAGGCGCTGGTCCCGCTATTGGCGCGGATCGTGAAGGAACACGACATTCCGCGGGTCAATGTCGTCGGCCATTCCGACGTCGCGCCCCTGCGCAAGACCGATCCGGGTGAGCTCTTTCCGTGGGATCGACTGGCTGAATACGGCCTGTGCCTGCCGCGCCCCGACAAGCTGGAACCGGGCGATCCATTCCCCAACGAAGGCGCCTTCATCCTCGCGCTGGGCCGGTTCGGATACGACATTACCGAAGGGCGCAAGGCGATCGAGGCGTTCGAGCGGCGCTGGCGGCCGGAGAAGATCTCCGGCCTGTACGACCAGCAGCTTGGCGCGATCCTGTGGCAGTTGCTGCTGGACCGGGATCGCGGCGACAACCGGTAGGTCGGCTTGTTCGACTGGCGCCTCGACACGCGCTGGTATATGCATCGCGGCGTGTCAGGGGGCCAAGGCAGCCGCGTAGCCGCAAGGTTGCGAGGAAAGTCCGGGCTCCACGAAACGAGGGTGGCGGGTAACGCCCGCCGGGCGAGCGCCGTGAGGTGCGAAGCCCAGGGAAAGTGCCACAGAGAGCAGACCGCCGATGGCGCCTTCCGGCGCACAGGCAAGGGTGAAAGGGTGCGGCAAGAGCGCACCGGGGGGCTGGCAACAGTGCCCGCATGGCAAACCCCACCCGGAGCAAGGCCAAATAGGGGTCTCGCGCCCGTCTTACCGCGGGCAGGAGCGTTTCGCTCCGAGAGATCCGGGTTGGCTGCTTGATCCGCCTGGCAACGGGCGGACCAGATGAATGGCTGCCACCGCGGCGCTGGTCGAAAGATACCGGTCGCGGCTACAGAACCCGGCTTATGCGGCCCCCTGACGCGCTTCATTGCCTTAAACGAAAACGCCGGACCTCCCATAAGGGAAGGCCCAGCGTCCGTTCGTCCGTAATGCTGCGGCTCAGAACTGCCAGTTCAGCGAAACGCGTCCTTGGTCGTTCGAAAGCATCCCGCGGCCCAGGTCGGAAGTCACCGAGAGACTGGCGTGGAAATTGCTGCCGAGCGCGTATTCGGCCCCGGCATTGACGGACACCCACTCCCCGTCGAGCGCGTTGGCGAAGGTGAACGCGGTGTCCGGCGCATCCATGAAATGCGCAGTGACGATATCGGCACTATCCGCCAGTTCCCGCGCATAAGCGACCGATCCGAACGCCCGCAGCGCGCTGTTTTCGCCGGTGAGGACATCGACCGAGGCCATCGCTCCCGCCATCGCGCCAAGCGAGGTGAAGCTGCGATCCGCGATCGTCAGGCCGAAGCGACCCGCACCGCTTTCCTCGTATCCGCCGATCTCGCTTCGAACATAATCCAAGCTGGCAACGGGACCCATCTCGATCCCCTCGGCGAGACCGAAGGCGTAGCCCATCCGAAGGCCGCCGAAGACCTGCTGCCCGTCGGATTGCGCGCTGGCGCTGTCGTAGGCGGAGCGGAAGTTGCCGAGGCTCGCTCGTTCGACACCGAATTCCTGGCGCGCGGTGCCGGCATAGCCATCGAGAAAGGCCGAGCCATGGGCATAGGTGGCATAGATCGCGACTGCCTGGCTCCGGTTGTCACCCGGCCGCAGGGTGTTGGTTGTCGCTTGGCTGTTGCGGATGTCGGAGATCGCGAGGCCGAAGCTGAAGGCGTCGGAGACCTGCATGTCGGCGCCGAGCGTAAGTTCGCCCGCCTGCGTTAGCGAGGCCTGTTCCACTACGTTTGCACCGATCGCGACGTCCGAAATGCCATTGGCCGAAGGCGCAGCGGCTTGTCCGGTGAAACCGAGCGAGCCGGTTCCGAGAACGCCCGAATTCGCCTCGACGTTGCGGTACGCACCCGAAGCGCTGCCAAACACCGAAACGCGTCCGGTGTCCTGCGGCAATCCGCCTGCGAGGGCGAAGCTCGCATTCCCGGCGGGGGAGAACGCGCCGACCGCGCGCGATCCGCCGCGCAGTGCGAGTGTACGTTGAGCCACCTGACCGGTGAATCGCTGGGCGAAACCGTTCGCAGTGAAGGATTGGGCAAAAGCGCTCGACGGGGCGAGCGAAGCTACAGTCGCCCCGAGCGTATCGACAGTTGCGCTATCGATGAGATCGAACATCAGCGAGAACCGGGCGGAATCCTGGTCCCGGCGAAGCTGGTCGAGCGCTTCTGTCAGGGATGCGAGGCGATCCTCGCGGTTGAAGATGTCGCGCAGGTTGCGCGCCTCGATCCGGACGATGACTTCGCCACCCTCGACACGGCTTTCCGCAGTCAGGACCGGCGAAGTGCTGATCAGTGCGGTTCGAGCGAACTCCCCGTCGATCGCGTCTGCATCGAGCACGGCGAACTCTGTACCGAACCGGGCTCGCGAACCGTCGGCATCGACGATCAACTGGCCGTCGAGGACGGCTGTGCCGGTCACGGTGAGGAGGTCGGCGCTCGGCGTTCCGCGGCGCGACAGGAGAACGTCGGTCCACAGGGTTCCGCCGCTCGACTGAACGTAATCGCCATCAATGGTAAAGCTGCCGATCGCATCCGTCCCGTTTGCGCTCAGGACGCCCGCAACGTTGAACAGCGCATCGACCGCGACGGTGCCTTCGCCGGCAAGCTCGGCCTCGCCCAGCGTGTAGATGGGCGTCGTGAGTGTACCGTCGATGCGGGCAAAGCCGGCCATCTGTTCGACGCCGATATTGCTGGTGAAGCTCCAAGCATCGGGCAGGACGAAACCCGCTTCGCTGTTATCGACCACCAGTCGGTCGATCTCGACGTCGAGGTCCACCGTTGTCGTGCCGGCACGGGTGAGTATCACCTCGAAATATTGCGCCGGGTTGGCGAACGCCTCGCCAGGTGTGCCGTCGGTATTTTGCGGGACGAAACCGGTCGATCCCGGGCCGAGAAGGTCGGAGCTTTCGAACAGGTTCGGCCCGAAGCCGGGCGTACCGAAAGGAGGCAGGCCGGGGGCGACATCGATCGGCTGGTTCGAGACATCGTTGCCGAGCACGGTGCCGAGCTTTGGACCGGTGGTATAGACACCGAGTTCCTCGCCATCGGGAATGCCGTTGACGAGGCCGCCGTTTCCATCGGCGATGAAGAAGCCGGGATCGAGTTCCTGCGTCCAGCGCGACGGATCAGACCAGACTCCATCGCCCTCAACAGCCGACACGTACTTGTACGACGTGTTTTCCGTTATGAATTCGAAGAACGGGAACAGCGGGTTGTAGAAGCTGATATCCGCGAAGCGGTTGTTGGTCCCAAAGAAGTCGTAACCGCCGCTCAGCACGCCCGAAACGATGGGAAAGTCGTACAATTCATCGACGATCAGCGGAGAACCGCTGTCACCGGGCGCGGTCGCGACTTCGCGATCCAGCGCGTCACCGTCGAGATAGTCGATGGCGAGAACCGCTTCGAGGCTGCTGCACTGAATGCCGTTGGCATTGAAGACGCAGCTTTCCTGCTGCTCGGCGGTGCGATCCGGATTGTCGAAGTCGAAGAAATACAGGGTCTGCGTATTCTGTCCCAGCGTGCTGAAGGACGGCGCGAATCCCGGAAACACGTTATCGATCAGATCGGCTTGCGAAGCGATCAGGCCCAGCATGTTCTCCCCGACGCGGCGAAGGAAATTGGTGCTCGGCTGGGCGCCGTTGAGACCGGTGCCGATCGTGCCGTAACCCACCGCGACCACATGCGTCAGTTCGTCGAGCGGAGTGAGCAGGACGGGAAGGGTGGGTACGTCGGTGATCGGTTCGTCGACCGCGACTAGGGCGACATCGGCCCATGGGAAGGGCAGCGCACCATCGGTGTCCGGGTTGGACGAGGGATGAATGATGACATCGGTGCTCGTCGCAATGCCGCCCTCGCTATAGGAGACATCGCTAAAGAGGTAATTGAACAGCCGCTCGCTCGAATCGACCCCGGTCGAAACCAGGATTGACGAGGGCGCGGTACCCGGAACGCCGTACTCTTCGGAACTGCGATCGAATACGCAGTGCGCCGCGGTCAGGATCGTACGCGGATTGATGACCGTGCCGGTGCAATTGAGGAAAACGCCGCCGGTCTCGTTGTTCTGGAAGAACAGTTGCGCGACCGAAGGCCATTCGTTCGTCACATCGACCGAAGCATCGAGCCCGACATCGTCGCGCACGATGATTCGGGGTTCGGGATCGTTGACGTTTGCGACCAGGCCGCCGTCCAGTTGCGTTCCTTCGAACCGGATCGGATCGAGATTGATCGCCTGATACTCGTCGATACGAAAGCCGGCGAAGCTATCCACGGTGATCGCGGGCGCGATGTCGGGAACGGTGGCGATCTCGAACGGTGTAGTGGTTGTGTCCACGACCGGGGATGCATCAACCGGATCCGATGCGGGGCGCGATCGCACCCATGCCAGCCTTTCGCGCAAAAGATTTTGCGTATCCTCGGCGACACTCGCGGAAGCCTCTCGCGCCGCGGCCTCTTCGCCACCGGTCGAGGCATGGGCTGGCGAAACCGCCAGCGCACCTGAAAGCGCGGCGATGCCGACGCCCGAAAGGAAATTGAACCTGCTCATGATAAATGCCCCTGATTGAACCCTGCACCGAACACGGGGGCACGATCATGCATTCAACTACGAATCGCCGCGCCCCTACGGCGCAACAACGTAATGCCGGGGGCACGATTGCCAACCGGGGTAAACAATTTGTTCCGATCCGTTTCGGCGGAATTGCAAAAGCCGATTTCGGGAAGGGCGCAGGCGGTCGCGCAGACGCGCCCGTCCGATCAGCTGCGGCCGACACCCGTATATTCGAAGCCTGCCGCGCGCATGTCATCAGGATGGTAGATGTTGCGCAGGTCGACCATGACCGGCTTGTTGGCGAGCTGCTTGACCCGCGCGAGATCGAGAGCGCGAAAGGCGTCCCACTCGGTCGCGATGACCACCACGTCTGCATCTTTTATCGCGGCGTAGGGATCCTCGCACATCGTCACTTGCGGGAGCAGCGGAGCGGCCTGCTCCATGCCTTCGGGATCGAAAGCTGCGACCTCAACACCCGCATCGACAAGCGCCTGCACGATCGCGATGGAAGGCGAATCGCGCATGTCGTCGGTGTTGGGCTTGAATGTCAGGCCAAGCAGAGCGGCCTTCTTGCCACGGGCTTCCTCGGTTCCGCCAAGTGCCTCGATGACCTTGCGGCCCATGGCCCGTTTGCGGCTGTCGTTCACCTGCACCACCGCTTCGACGATGCGGGTCGGGCTACCGGCATCCTCGGCGGTCTTTATAAGTGCGAGCGTATCCTTGGGGAAGCACGATCCGCCGTACCCTGGACCCGCGTGCAGGAACTTGGATCCGATCCGGTTGTCCATTCCGATCCCGCGGGCGACGTCCTGCACGTTGGCCCCGACCTTTTCACACAGGTCGGCCATCTCGTTGATGAAGGTGATCTTGGTCGCGAGAAAGGCGTTCGCAGCGTACTTGATAAGCTCGCTGGTGCGACGCGATGTGAAAAGGATCGGCGATTCATTTAGGAACAGGGGGCGATAGACCTCGCGCATGACGTCGCGTCCGAAATCGTCCTCGACGCCGATCACGATCCGGTCCGGCCGTTTGAAATCGCCGATGGCAGCGCCTTCGCGCAGGAATTCGGGATTGGAGACGACCGATACGCGGTGCTCGGTGCCGGAATCCTTCAAAATGCGTTCGACGGCGTCGCCCGTACCCACGGGGACAGTGGACTTGGTCACCACCACGGCATTGCCCGAGAGGTTCTCGCCTACTTGCCGGGCGACTTCATGGACGTAAGAGAGGTCGGCGTGCCCATCGCCGCGACGGCTGGGGGTTCCGACGGCTATGAAGATCGCCCCGGCACCATCGATCCCCTTCGCAAGGTCGGTGCTGAACGACAGACGACCGGCGGAAACGTTGGTCGCCACCAATTGCTCCAGCCCGGGTTCGTAGATCGGCATGATCCCCTCTTCGAGCCGGTCGATCTTGCCCTGATCTGTATCGATACAAACGACTTCGTGACCGAAATCCGCAAAGCACGCGCCCGACACGAGCCCAACATAGCCCGATCCCACCATCGCAATCTTCATCGCCGCGTAATCCTTTTGCCCGTTCCTGTTCGACACGACCCCGGTTCGCGTCGTCGAACCGCTCCCGAGAGGATCGGGTCCGGACAATCAGTCGGAGCGCCCATCCCGGGCAATCTCCACCGCTTCGTCGCCCTGTTGGCTGGCCTGCATGACCCGCCGCCGGTCCCCCTCAAGTACCAGAGCCGTAAGCACACCTGACCGAAAAGCGCCAGTGTCAATACCGATCCGGTTGCCATGGTCCGACACGGTCTCGCAAATGGTGTGGCCGTGGACCACCACCTTGTCGAGCGGACCGGTGTGGTTGAGAAACCGGTCGCGGATCCACAGCATGTCGGTACGCTTCTGCTCGTCGAGCGCCCGTGACGGATCGATCCCCGCATGCACGAACAGGTAGTCGCCTGCGATGATCATGTCCTCGAAGCCCGAGATGTAATCGCGCTCGGCCTGAGGGACGAGTTGCGGCATAAGGTCGAACAGTTCTTCCAGAGAGCACGCGTTGAACCTGTCGCGCGACACGCCGTAGCTGAGGATGGTCTCGCGCCCGCCATGCTTGAGGAAGTGCCGCAGCGCCTCGGGACGCTCGAAGGCTGCGAGGAACATGTCCTCATGATTGCCAGCGAGCACGCGAACATCGCGTTTGTCCTGCCATTCGCGTGTGCGAGCGAGGACCCCGGCGCTCTCAGGACCGCGATCGACGAGGTCGCCTAGCAGCACCACCTGAGTATCCGCGGCGGGCAGGGCCGCATCGTCGCGTTCGATCGCCGCGATGAGAGCTTCGAACAGGTCGAGCCGGCCATGAATGTCTCCGATGACGTAATAGCGCGTTCCGTCCGGGACTCGAGCGCGCGGGGGTTCGGTGCGGGAAACGAAGATATTGCGAAGGGAACGAAGCATGATGGGTCTTATTTCGTGCGCCTTGGCGAGAGGACAAGTCGAGATAACACATTCGTGCGCTGCGAACATGGGCGGGTGCAGGGACTGGCCGATCCAGGCTTAACCCGAACTGGCCGGATTGGGTCCGCCGCGGACCCTGCCCACAACCGCCGCTCGGAATTAGCTTGCTTTTCCCGCACCAGCCTCGTAATATTCTTTCCTATTCGGACAGGATTGCTCATAATAATACGCAGCCGCCGAAGAAAAATCTGGGGGGAGGACGAAGCTAGACACCATTAGGGAGTGCTTATGCTACCGTCCAAGAGCGGCCTTTCGGCTGCAATTTTCTGTTCCGTCGCGATGTTTTCCACCAGCCCGGCCCTTGCTGCCGAGGCGGAGGCGGAAACTGCGACCGACAATTCCGGTGCGCAAGCGCCTGCCG
>JBARZK010000168.1:0-9590 GCA_049649965.1 Erythrobacter sp. | reverse complement strand
CAATATCGCGGCCTGCGGGGTGCCGGTGGTCGATACGATGGGCGTGCGCGGCGGGGCGATCCATTCCCCCAACGAATTCCTGATCGTCGAAAGCCTCGCCGAACGGGCCGCCCTCGCCGCGCGTGTGATCGCCCGGCTCGCGGATGGGGCACTGGATGGGGAACCCGCATGAGTTTCCGCCTGCGTGCCGCACGCTCGACCGACCTTGAGCATCTTTACGAGATGGCCAAGCTCACCGGTGGCGGCTTCACCAACCTGCCCGCCGATCGCGACGCTTTGTCTTCCAAGCTGGAGCGCGCCACCGCCGCCTTCGCGAACGAAGGGGACGAGATTACCGACGAGCAATTCGTCCTCGTCCTCGATGAACGCGAAAGCGGTGCGGTGCGCGGCACCTGCCAGCTGATGACGCAGGTCGGCCAGCACTGGCCGTTCTACTCCTACCGCCTCAACACGCTGACGCAGTACAGCCGCGAACTCGATCGCACGGTGCGCGCCGAACTGCTCAGCCTCGTCACCGACCTCGAAGGGTCGAGCGAGGTCGGCGGGCTGTTCCTGCATCCCAACGAACGCGCCGGCGGGCTGGGCCTGTTGCTGGCGCGTTCGCGCTATCTGTTCATCGCCATGCACCGCAAGCGCTTTGCCGATCGCATCCTCGCCGAATTGCGCGGCATCATCGACGAGCGCGGGGATTCGCCGTTCTGGGACAATGTCGCCGGGCGCTTCTTCGGCATGAGCTTTCAGGATGCGGACTATTTCAACGCCATCAACGGCAACCAGTTCATCGCCGACCTGATGCCCAAGCACCCCGTCTATGTCGCGATGCTGGACGAGGAGGCGCGCAAGGTCATCGGCAAGCCGCATCCCACCGGACGCGCGGCGATGCGGATGCTGGAGAACGAGGGGTTCCGCTACGAAGGGTATGTCGACATCTTCGACGGCGGGCCGAGCATGGTGGCGGCAACCGATGCGGTCGCGAGCGTCGCCGCCAGCAAGGAAGCGCGCGTGACGGCGATGGACCTTGGCGAAGGCGAACGCGCGATCCTGGCCACCGGGCGGCTGACCGGGTTTCGCGCCTGCTACGGCGCGCGCAAGCTCGACGGCGAAGGCGGGATCGCGGTCGATGCGGCGGCCGCCGACATGCTCGAACTGTCGGACGGCGACACCGTTTGGAGCGTCCCGCGGTAACGGGCGGCGCAGCTATGGCATTCACCGAGATCAATTTCGACGGCATCGTCGGCCCCACGCACAATTACGCCGGCCTGAGCCTCGGCAATATCGCCAGCGCGAGCCATGCAGGCGATCCATCCTACCCGCGCGCCGCCGCGCTGCAGGGTATCGCCAAGATGCGCGGCAATCTCGACCGGCTGGGCGTCCAGGGATACCTGCTGCCCCTGCCGCGACCCAATGCCGCGCTTGCCGAAACGCTCGCCTTCGACGGGACCGAGGCTCCTCCCTTGCGCGCCGCGCCGTGGTCGGCATCGAGCATGTGGACCGCCAACGCCGCGACCGTCAGCCCCGCCCCCGATACCGCCGACGGCCTGTGCCACCTGACGCCCGCGAACCTCGTCACCATGCTGCACCGCGCGCAGGAATGGCCCGATACGAAGGCGCAGCTCGACATCGCCTTTGCCGATCGCGCCCATTTCAAGGTTCACGGGCCGGTCCCGCCGACCTTCGGAGACGAGGGCGCGGCCAATCACATGCGCCTGTGCGAAGGTCACGGCCAGCCCGGTGTCGAGGTGTTCGTCTATGGTCGGCCCGGAGGACGTTTTCCCGCTCGCCAGCACGAACAAGCGAGCCGCCTCGTCGCGCGCGCGCACGGCCTCGACCCCGCCCGCTGCGTTTTCATCGAACAGAATCCCGCCGCGATCGAAGCGGGCGCGTTCCACAACGATGTCGTCGCGGTGGCGAACGAGCGTGTGCTGTTCGCCCACGAACACGCTTTCGCAAATCGCGACGGCGCATACGAGGCGATCCGCACCGCGTTCCCCGCGCTCGAAGTGGTGGAAGTGCCCGCCAGCGCCGTCACCCTCGAAGAGGCGATCCGCACCTACCTCTTCAACGCCCAGCTGGTGACCCTACCCGATGGCACCATGGCGCTGATCGTGCCGGAGGAATGCCGCGACAGCGATACGGTGTGGCAATGGTGCGAGCGCATGACGGCCTCCAACGGACCCATCAGGCAGGTGATCCCGGTCGACGTGCGCCAGTCCATGGCCAATGGCGGCGGCCCCGCCTGCCTGCGCCTGCGAGTGGCATGCGATCCCGCGACGGTCGATCCGCGTTTCCTGCTTGACGAGGCCAAGGCGGATCTCGTCGAACGGGTGATTGCGCAGCAATGGCCCGAACAGATCGATCCGGCCGATCTCGGCAGGGAAACCCTTGCTGCGCAAGTCATTGCGGCGCGGGCCAGCCTGCTGAGCGCGCTCTCTCTGGATAGTCTCGTCTGAACTTCGTTAACACGTTTGGCGCGACTCGATGCGGGGTTTACGGTTTCTTCATCATTCAGGCTCGCCCATGCGAAACCGGGGAACCGGCGCGCGTTCTTCCGCGTAGAAACAGGGCGAGGACCAAGACCGGAGAAACCATGCTGCGCAAGATCGGACGGCTGTTCGTAATCAAGAACCGGTTCGAAGCGTTCGTCATCATCTACGCGCTGGCTCTCGGGGCGACCTCTCGCGGGGCGGCCTATCTCGACCAGTATCCCGGCTTTATGGGTCAGCTGCTGTTCCTGGCCGCGACCGGCGCGGTGTTCCTGGCAGGTGCGGCCATTCTCGATGGATTGCGGGCGAAGCGCGAGCTCGCCGATTGTCGCCACCAGACCGCTACGTCCAACGCTTCCGACGAGCGGGCGCGACTAGTCCTCTGACGGCACGAAAAAAGGCCCCGCCGCATGGGGCGAGGCCTTTTCCTGTTCCGCCAATGGCGTGAACGATCATTCCATTTCGTCGGCAACCTCGTTGATGCGATCGGCCGCATCGTCACCTACATCGTCGATTTCCTCGGCGCGGGCGTTAAGCGCATCTTCGCGCGTATCGGTCGCCGCTTCGTCGGCGCGCTCTTCGAGCATTTCGGCGCGTTCATTGCCTACATCCTCGATCGCATCGGCCCGCTCTTCGAGAGCGTCGCCCTTTTCCTCGACCGCCGAATCCGGTCCGCAGGCAGCAAGCAGGGCGAATGCCGGCAGCGTCGCCAGCGTGATGATCGATTTCATATATCCTCCTCGATAGGCGCGGCCGAGATCAAGGCCGCAGCGCGTCGCTGTACCGCGAATGAATGGACGCTTCCACCGTCGTGCGCGTTTTTTTCAACGACTTGGGGTCGACGCTTGCCCTGCGCGCAAGTGAAGCGTTGCGGGTCGGTTCCATGACAGGCTGGACGACCGGCGCGCGTTCGATGAGGGGGTTTCTGTTGCTAGCTACCCGCGTTCTTGTCCTAGCGGGGGAGGACCGTTGCGCTGTTCGAACGGTCGTACTTTTCCGTGAAAGCAAGGGTGGGGGTTTCTGTTGCTAGCTACCCCCGGAGCCCCGGTATCCCTTCTGTTGCCCGGTGGGTCCAACCGCGCTTTAGCTTTGTAAATTCAGGCCGCTAGGCCTTAAAATTACGCAGCGATTGCGAGTGCTTCGTTATCGTTGGCACTTATGAGATTGAGCCTATTACGGGTTACTCAGCCCGGGCAAAAACTGCGCTTTTCAGCCCACGTCGATCCTGGTTCGGCCCCGTCAAAACGCCCGCGAAAACCGGGCTTTATGGTGGAGCCGCCGGGTACTGCCCCCGGGTCCGTTGTGCCTATTGCACGCAACAATTTATCGCCATAGTCGGTTGCCCGACCCATCCTATATAGAGGATCCAACCTTAATTGGAAGTGGATGGCGGGGACTTTTCGGCCTTCAGCTCCGCCAGGATCTTCTTCAGCACGTCGAGCTGCGGATCGGTCGGCACCTGGTCGGTCGTCGCGGTTTCTTCCGCGTCGATCTGCTGGCTCTGCATTTCTTCCAGCACCCGGTTGACCGCCTTGAGCATCATGAACAGCGCAAAGGCGAGCAGCAGGAAATTGACCACCTGCGTCAGGAAATCGCCATAGCCGATCATGGCCACCCCCGCCTCCTTCAGCTCGGCATAATTGGTGGGCGAGCCGGTGTAGTCCGCAGGGATCGGGCCGAGCTGGATGAACAGGTTGGAAAAGTCGATATCGCCGAACACCCAGCCGAGCGTCGGCATGATGATGCCTTCGGTAAGCGAAGTCGTGATCTTGCCGAACGCGGCCCCGATCACCACGCCGACCGCGAGATCGAGAACGTTGCCCCGCGCAATGAACTTACGGAACTCCTCCATGATTTTCATGCTGCGCTCAAAGCCCCCTTCGTCTGTCGTATGTGTGCCCTATGAACGCACCGTGTCGCTCTCAGACCCCGCTCTGGCACCACCTGCCATGGCCTGCAAGCCGCACAAGCGCTTGAACAGGGGTGGTGGTGTGCTATGTATCTAACACGCAACTCCATGCGCGCACGGGGACACGTCGCGGCGCGCTCTTCGGGAAGGGATATTGATGAATTTGCATAAAGCCGGGCGCGCAACCGTCGTCGCCGTCGTCTCGCTCACCCTCGCCGCCTGCGGGATCAACTCGGTACCGGCGGCGGAGGAAGAGGCGAAGGCCAAATGGGCCGATGTCGAAGCGCAGTTCCAGCGCCGCGCGAACCTCATCCCCAACCTCGTCGAAGTCGCGCAAGGCGCTGCCGAGAATGAGCGCGGCATCTTGACCGACGTGACCGAAGCACGGGCGCGGGCGACCGGCATCACCATCGACGGCGACGACCTCGACAACCCGGAAGCCCTGCAGGAATACGCTGCGGCTCAGGGTCAGCTTGGCCAGGGCCTGGGGCGGCTGCTCGCCAGTTTCGAAGCCTATCCGCAGATCCAGTCGAACCAGAACTTCCTCGCGCTGCAAAGCCAGCTGGAAGGCACCGAAAACCGCATCGCCGTGTCGATCCGCGACTACAACGAGGCGGTGCGCCAGTACAACACGACCATCCGCACCTTCCCCGACACGATCGGCGCCAACATCATCCACGGTGCCGAGCCGCTGGTACCGTATTCGGCCGTGACCGAAGGCGCCGAGGTCGCGCCTTCGATCGACATGACGTCCAGCTGACCGGCGTGCTGCGCCATCTGGTCATGATCTTCGCGCTGGCGGGGGCGCTCTTCGCGTCCCAGCTAGCCGCACAGCCGCAATTTCCCGAGCTTACCGGGCGCGTAGTCGACAACGCCGACATCCTCTCGCCAGAGGTCGAGGCGCAGCTGACCCAGCGGCTCGAATCGCTCGAGGCGCAATCGCAGCGGCAGCTGGTGGTCGCGACCGTGCCGGACCTTCAGGGCTACGAGATCGCCGATTACGGATACCAGCTTGGGCGTGAATGGGGGCTCGGAGACGAAAGCCGCAACGACGGCGCCCTGTTGCTCGTCGCGCCCAACGAACGGCGCGTGCGGATCGAGGTGGGCTACGGGCTGGAAGGATATCTGACCGATGCGCTTTCCGCGATCATAATCCAGAACCAGATCTTGCCCGCATTTCGGGAAGACGATTACGCCGCGGGCGTACTCGCAGGAACCGATGCAATCATACAGCAACTGCAATTGCCGCCCGACGAAGCGGCGCGTGTTGCGCAGGAAGCCAGCGAAAGCCGCGCGAGCGACGGGGGCTTTCCCTTCGGGGCGTTCATCTGGATGGGCTTCCTGTTCCTGTTCTTCGTGCTCCCCATCCTGCGCGGGCGCGGCAAGTCTCGCCGTTACCGTTCGACCGGCAAGGGACCGTGGGGCGAGCGCAAGCGCGAACGTGGCAGGGGCAGCGGCATGGGGAACTTCGCTACCAACGTCATCCTGTGGGAACTCGGCAGCGCGATCGCGCGCGGTGCGATGTCCGGCGGTGACGATTGGGGCGGCGGCGGAGGCGGCGGCTTTGGTGGAGGGTTCGGCGGTGGCTTTTCCGGCGGCGGCGGATCATTCGGAGGCGGCGGCGCCTCGGGGGGGTGGTAGATGGCTTACCTGACGCCTGCCGAACACAAGGTCGTCTCTGATGCCGTGGGCGAAGCCGAGCTTTCGACCTCAGGCGAGATCGTCACGGTCCTTGCCGACAGGTCGGACAGCTATGGCGACGTTGCTTTGTGGTGGGCCTCGGCCATCGCGTTCACCGTGATGAGCGTGTTCGCCGTGCTGCCCCGCCCCTTCCTCGACCTTTGGGACGCGCTGATCGGCGGCTGGGGCCACGAATGGACGACGGGCGAACTTGCGAGCATGACCATTGCGCTCGGCCTTCTCGCCTTCGCGATCGCCTGGTTTGCCCAGCAATGGGATCCGCTGCGTTTCGCGCTCGTCCCGACACCCGTGAAGACCGCGCGCGCGCACGAAGCGGCGGTGCGCCATTTCAAGGTCGGGGCGGAGCGGCGCACGCATGGCCGCACCGGCGTTCTCATCTACCTTTCCATGCAGGAACACCGCGCCGAAATCGTCGCCGACCGCCCGATCGCCGAAAAGGTCGAACCCGAGGTTTGGGGCGAGGCGATGGGCGACATGCTGGCCGAGATAAAGGACGGACAGGTCGCGCAAGGCATGGCCACCGGCGTGCGCGATGTCGGCTTCGTCCTTGCCCAGCACTTCCCCCGTGCCGAAGACGACCAGAACGAGCTTCCCGACCGGCTGATCGAAGTCTAGGGCCCTCGCCCATGGCACGACCCAGCGAAGACCTGACACCGTCCCGCGATCCGGACGCCGACAAACCCGAAGACATTGTCTGGCAAGGCAAGTTCGTCACCGCCAAGACCCGCGGGCGGTGGGAATATGTCGGACGTTCCCGCGGAATCCGCGCGGCCGCCATCATCGCTCTCGACGTGGATCCGGACGGCCGGCGGCATGTCATCCTCGTCGCTCAGTACCGCGTCCCGCTGGGCCGGTTCTGCCTCGAAGTGCCTGCCGGGCTGATCGGCGACGACGAAGGCCGCCGCGACGAGGACCCGCGCGATGCCGCGATCCGGGAACTGGAAGAAGAAACGGGCTATGTTGCCGCGCGCATGGAGGTCCTGGGCGAATTCTACTCCTCCCCCGGCATGGTCTCCGAAAGCTTCACCCTGCTGCGTGCGACCGGCCTCACGAAGGTCGGCGATGGCGGGGGCGTGTCCGAGGAAGACATCCTAGTCCATCGCGTCGCCCTGGACGAACTGCCGGGATTCGTTGACGAATGGCGCGCGGCAGGACATGCGGTCGACGTGCGCATCGCGATGCTGCTGACCCCGCAATATCTTGGAGACGACCCGAAATGAGCAACGAGACCGGCCGCCGCTGCGAGGGAAAACTCGCGCTCGTCACAGGCGCGGCGCAAGGCCTTGGCCGGGCGCACTGCATCCGCCTGGCGCAGGAGGGCGCGCGCGTGCTCGCGACCGATATCAATCCCGACGGTGCAGCGGAAACGGCCGAGATCGTGAATGGCGAACAGGGAGAGGGCACCGCGTTCTCGATCGCGCACGACGTTACCGATCCCGCAGCGTGGGAAGACGCGGTGGATGCCGCGCGCGAACAGCTGGGCGGTCTCAACGTGCTGGTCAACAATGCCGGGATCGGCGTGCCGGGCAATATCGAGGCCTGCGATTTCGACGACTGGAAGCGCTGCTTTGCCATCAATGTCGATTCGATCTTTCACGGCTGCCAGAAAGCGCTGCCGCTGATGCGCGATCACGCGCCCGGATCGATCGTAAACATTTCCAGCATTGCCGGTCTCATCGCGAGCGACACGATGCCGGCCTATAACTCTTCGAAGGCGGCGGTGTGGATGCTGTCGAAATCGATCGCGCTGCACTGCGCGAAGAAGAACATGAACATCCGCTGCAATTCGGTCCATCCGACCTTCGTCGACACGCCGATCCTCGACGGGACGGCGCGTGCGCACGCGCTGGAGAAGGATGTTCTGATGGAAAAGCTGGCGCGGCAGATCCCGCTGCGCTTCGTGGGCGAACCCAACGATATCGCCAATGCGGTAGTCTATCTGGCCAGTGATGAGAGCCGTTTCATGACCGGGGCCGAGATCAAGCTCGACGGCGGCATTTCGGCGATGTGAGGTAATGGTCCGGCGGGACGAACGCCCCGCCGGCTCAGTCCGCGATCAGCGCGGCAGCGATGTAGAGCGGGATGGTCAACCCGGTCAGAAGCACGGTCGCCAGCACCAGTCCGATGCGGACCAGGGTGGGATCGATGTCGAAATACCGACCGGCCCCGGCGCAAACGCCTATCAGCTTGGCATTGGCCTTGTCGAGGCGGAATTCTTCGCGCGGGGGACGGTCGTCGGTCTTCGTCAGCTTGCTCATGCCACCATCCCCGTCGCGAGGGTCGGCGTTGCCGGGATGATCGCATAGGCGAAGAACGCAGCGGAGATCATCACCGAAAGGGCGGCGGAAACGAAGCGATTGGCGGAGTCGTTGTCGAACATGATATCGGTCTTTCGTGTAAGGCCGTCGGCTCAGGCGAGCGTCGGCGTGGCGGGGATGATGGCGTAGGCGAAAAAGCCGGCCGAGATGGCGAGCGAGAACGCGGCGGCGAGGAAGCGGTCGGCGGTGGCGGATGCAAACATTGGTAGTCTCCTGTGTGGTCTTGTCGGTCTCCCCGAAACCATTTCCGGGGACACACAGAGCTCTGCATGAGGTGTGCCAAACGTGTAAAACCGCGCATTTCCGCGATTTCCGTATCAGTCTTGGCGAAAGCGTCCGTTCATCGATCCGAAAGCTTGGGAAAAATCCCCATCTCTTGGGATCGCGCTTTCGACAGCGCCTCGCTGGCCTTTCCCCGGCGTCCTGCTAACCGGGATCGCGACCCATGGCGCTGGCTAAGATCACCCTGCAGAACTTCCGCAATCATGCGGCCAGCGAGCTGGGCGAGACGAGCCATTTCAACCTGCTTGTCGGGTCCAACGGTGCGGGCAAGACCAACGTGCTCGAGGCGATTTCACTGCTCGCCCCGGGGCGCGGATTGCGACGCGCGCCGCTCGCCGATCTCGCGCGCAAGCCAGGCTCGGAAGGCTCCGGGGCCGCGTTCGCCATCGGCGCGACGCTGATCGAGCAAGGACAGGTCTCGGCGCGGCTTGGCACTCATGTTCAGGAAGAGCGGCCCGGACGGCGGCTGGTGCGCATCAACGGCGCCGAAACGAGTGCGGCGGCTCTATCCGAATGGCACGCGATCGCCTGGCTGACCCCGGCGATGGACGGCATCTTCACAGATAGCGCCGGTGCAAGGCGGCGCTTCGTCGATCGTATGGCCCTTGCGATCGAGCCGGCGCACGCGCGCAATGTCGGCCAGTTCGAAAACGCCCTGCGCGAACGCAATCGCCTGCTGGAAGACCGGGCCGAGGCGCGCTGGCTCGACGCGATAGAGGCGCAGGCGGCAAGTGCGGGGGCGACAATCGCGCAGACCCGCGCGAGGCTCGTTGCGCGCCTGGCCGATGAATTGTCCGTCTTGCCGGACGAACCCTTTGCCCGTCCCGTCCTTGTCTTCCGCCCCGGCGGTCCGCTCGACCAAACGGCATTGCGCGCTGCGTTCGCGCGGGAGCGGGG
>JBARZK010000167.1:0-2928 GCA_049649965.1 Erythrobacter sp. | reverse complement strand
CAGATCGTCCGGGCGTGGGGACATACCTCACGGACGAAGAGGCGAAGGAAATCCACAAAGCCTTCATGGGCACCTTCACCCTCTACGTCGGCATCGCGGTCGTCGCGCACGTCCTGATGTTTCTCTGGAAGCCCTGGTTCACCGGCGGCCTCGGCTGATCACGCCCTGCCGATCGGCCCCTAAGTCGATCGCCTGAGAGCTACAGCCAAGAACAAGGAATTGAATATGTACAAGATTTGGCACCATTTCGATGTTCGCCGGACCCTGGTGGCGCTGCATGTCGGCCTCGCCGTGCTGGCGTTCACGATCCACTTCATCCTGCTCAGCACGGAGAAGTACAACTGGTTGGGCGGCGTAACGCCGGTCACCTGATCAGTTTGCGCGAAGCTGGGGGGCAGGTTCGCCTGCCTGCCCTCTTCAGCTTTCCGTCTCGACACATGTGAAACCTGCCTCTGCGGCGGGAAGGATGGACCTATGGCGCTCCTAAGCTTCGAGCGAAAATACCGCGTGCGCGGTGGTACGTTGATCGGCGGCGACCTATTCGATTTCTGGGTCGGCCCGTTCTACGTCGGATTCTTTGGAGTGACCACGGCGATCAGCGCCCTGCTCGGCACCGCGCTGATCTTCGCAGCCGCCGCGCAGGGACCGACGCTCAATCCGTGGCTGATCGACATCCAGCCACCGGCCATTGATGCGGGCCTCGCGCTCATGCCGCTCAACCAGGGCGGTTATCACCAGGTGATTACCATATGCGCGGTAATCGCCTTCGTTTCGTGGGTGCTGCGACAGGCGGAAATCTCGCGCAAGCTCGGCATGGGATACCACATCCCCATCGCCTTCAGCGTCGCGGTGTTCGCCTTCGTCACGCTCAACGTCATCCGCCCGTTCTGGATGGGGGCGTGGGGCAACGCATTCCCCTACGGTATCTGGACCCACCTCGATTGGGTCTCGAACACCGGATACGCCTATGTGAACTTCCACTACAATCCGGTCCACATGCTGGCGATCACGTTCTTCTTCACGAACTGCCTCGCGCTGGCGCTGCACGGCGGCCTGGTCCTTTCGGCGACCAATCCCTCGCAAGGCACGGACGTGAAGACGCCGGAATACGAAGACACGTATTTCCGCGACTTCATCGGCTATTCGGTCGGCACGCTGGGCATTCACCGGGTCGGGCTGTTCCTCGCGCTCAGCGCCGGGTTCTGGAGCGCGATCTGCATCGTGATCTCGGGAACGATCTACACTGGCAGCTGGGTCGAATTCTGGGAGTTCTGGCGTGAAATCCCGATCTGGTCAGCGGAGGGTTTCGAATAATGAACACCTATCAGAACATTTTCACCCAGATCCAGGTCAAGGGGCCTCCCGAAATGGGCGTGCCCCTCCCCCCGGGCGAGGACATCCGCATTCCCAACCAGGGATACAATTACTGGGCGGGCAAGATCGGGCAGGCACAGTTCGGGCCGATCTATCTTGGCTGGCTCGGTGTGATGTCGCTGTTTTTCGGCGGGATCGCGATCACCATCATCGGTCTCAATTTCTTTGCCGAGGCTGGCTGGAACCCGGTGAAGTTCGTTCGTGAGTTCTTCTGGCTCAGCCTCGATCCGCCTGCGCCCGAATGGGGCTTTTCCCCGTTCGTGCCACTGAACCAAGGCGGCTGGTTCATCCTGACAGGCTTCTTCCTGACCATATCCGTGCTGTGCTGGCTGGGCCGCACGATCAGCCGGGCTCGCTCGCTGGGCATGGGGTACCACATCCCCTGGGCCTTCGCCTCCGCGATCTGGCTGTTCCTGGTGCTCGGCTTCATCCGTCCGTTGCTGCTCGACAGCTGGTCGGAGGCGGTGCCCTACGGCGTGTTCAGCCACCTCGACTGGACCAACAACTTCTCGCTGATCCACGGCAACCTGTTCTACAACCCGTTCCATGCGCTCTCGATCGTGTTCCTTTACGGCTCGGCCGTGCTGTTCGCGATGCACGGGGCGACGATCCTCGCGGTGGGCCGCTATGGCGGGGAACGCGAGATCGAACAGATTACCGACCGCGGCACGGCGGCGGAGCGGGCCGGACTGTTCTGGCGCTGGACCATGGGCTTCAACGCCTCGATGGAATCGGTCCACCGCTGGGCCTGGTGGTTCGCGGTGCTGACGACGCTGACCGGCGGGATCGGCATCCTGCTGTCGGGCGTGGTCGTCGACAACTGGTATATCTGGGCGCAGGAGCACCATTACGCGCCGCTATAGGACGATGTCGGAGCGGGGCGCCGGACATCGGCGTCCCGGCCCCTAGTCACGGGGGTGGAAAGCCCGGCTGCACCAAGGTGCGGCCGGGCTTTTTCATGCGTGCCGTTGGAACGTCATGGTTTGGACGGACCGCTCGAACTACGGGTCGAGATCAGGTCATGCGAGGCGGGGGAGCGAGCCGGCGAGACAATGCGTCGATACCGCCCCGCTACGCGCCGACTTTGCGCCGCGCCGTTCACCTCAACCGGAGGGCTGTCAGCCGAACGGCCCGTTGAGTTCGACCACCGCCCAATTGAGGGCGCCTGCGAACGTCACCCAGATCAGGTAGGGCAGGAACAGCACCCCCGAAAGCTTCGATATGCGCGCGCAATAGACGACCAGCGCAAGGATCGAGAGCCACAGCAGCATCACCTCGATAAACGCCCAGTCCGGGCGCTGGATGCGGAAGAAGATCATGCTCCAGGTGATGTTGAGGAAGGCGTTGAGCGCGAACAGCCCGATCACGGTGTCCGCGACCCGCGCGGTGCGGGCCGCGCGCCAGGCATCGACGACCGCCGCCGTGTTGAACGCGTAGATGACGGTCCAGCCGATCGGAAAAAGGATGTCGGGCGGGTGCCAGTCCGGCTTTTCGAGCGATTGGTACCAGGGGCCAAGATCGGTGATCGTGCTCCCCAGCGCCGCAACGATCATC
>JBARZK010000166.1:0-1744 GCA_049649965.1 Erythrobacter sp. | reverse complement strand
GCCCGAGGAGAACCACGCCGAACACAGCTTCGTCGTGGCGCTCTATGCCGGGCTTCTCGCGCCGTTCTACGCTGCCGATCCGGCGCGCGCGTTCTGGCACGGAATGATCCATCATTTGCATTCCATCGCGATGCCCGATGCAGGCTTTACCGGGGAGGTGCTGCTTGGCGACCGGCTGGATGCGGTGATAAATCGCGCGCGCGAACTGGCGCTGGAACGGATCCCGGACGGCCACAGCACGACCTGCCGCGACCACCTGCGCGCGATCGCCGTAGACACGACCCCTTCGGCGCGCGCCTTTCACGCGGCCGACGTGATCGACCGCGTCGTGGAGATCGAGCATCACCTCAAGCGGTCAGAGGTCACCATGGCGGTCGTGCTGGGCGATTACGGCCTCGTCCACGATGGCCCGGTCAAGACGTTTCACGACCGGGTTCTGGCAGAGGTCGGCCTGCCGTGAGCTGGACCTCGCCCATCTCCGGCGCCCCGCTGGTGCGCGACACCGAGCATTCCCTGAGCGACGGTGCGGGCGAGCGCTGGCCGGTGATCGATGGCATCGCCTATCTGCGCACCGGGCGCGGCTGGCTCGTCAACGAAGCGCTCGACCGGCTCGATCACGGGCACCGGCAATCCGCGCTGGTCGCGCTGCTTGCCGATCAGGACCCGTGGTTCAAAGGTCCTGCACCAGATCCGCTAGACCTCGTGGCGCTGATCGAGAAGCGCGACGAGCTGTCCCTGCGCGAGGCGATGGCGCTGCTGCGTTTCGGGCCGGTCGCGGACTATTTCGCCCACCGGTGGTCCGATCCGACATTCCTCGCCGGGCTTGCCCTGCTGGAGGCGCATCGCGGCGAGGCGCGCACCGCGTTCGAGCTTGCCGCAGGGATCGGCCAATACGCGCGTGAACTGGGGCGGGTGGGGCTGGAGTGCGTCTGCTGCGACATCGTTTTCGCCAAATGCTGGCTGGCGAAGCACTGGATCGCGCCCGATGCGCAATACGTGGTCTTCGATGCACGGGACAGGTGGCCTATCGGCGCGCGCCAGTTCGATCTCGTCCATTGCCAGGACGCGTTCTATTTCTTCTCGGAGCAGCCGGCGGTCGCGGAGCGGTTGCGACGGGCGACCGCGAGTGATGGCGTGCTGGCGGTCGGACACCTCCACAACGCGGCGGTGAAGGGTGGGGCGTTCGGCCCGGCGCGAACGGCCCGCGAATGGCGCGACCTGTTCCCTGCCGCGCGCGTCTATGACGAGCGGGCCCTGCGCGCGGCTCTGCTGGAAGGCGAAGTGCCCGAGGAACGCAAGTGGTCGCGCAGTTCCGCGATCGAGGCCTGGAGCGTGGTCGAAGGGGGCGGCCCGCCCGCGCGGCTCGACGGTGGGATGGCCGTGCCTCACACCGCTGCGCGGCTGATGCCGAACCCCCTGATCGGCGAGGATGGACCGGCCTGGCCCTCCTCGCGATACGAGGCGGAATATGGCCGAGCGGCAAGCTGGATCGATCCTGCGCCCGGCTCGGCTCCCGAGCGCGACCGTCGCATGCTCGACCTGCCGGAGCGGTGGTGATGAGCCTGCGCTGGGGCATCGTCGGCTATGGCTGGGTGGCGCGCGATTACATGGCGCCGGGCATCCGTGCGTCGGGGGGCGAGGTCGCCGCAGTGTGCGACCCTTCGCCCGAAGCGCGCGCACTGGCGGAAGCGAGCGGCGCGCGCGCGTTCAGCGACCTCGCCGAAATGCTGGACGCGGGCGATAT
>JBARZK010000165.1:0-5255 GCA_049649965.1 Erythrobacter sp. | reverse complement strand
GGGCAGGGCGCTGCTACCTGTTCTCGACCGCGCCGCGCGGGGCGACGGGCGATGGCATCGCAATGGCATGGCGAGCGGGTGCGCGCGTCTCCAACATGGAGATGATGCAGTTCCACCCGACCTGCCTCTACAATCTCGAGGTCAAGAACTTCCTTATTACCGAGGCGGTGCGCGGCGAGGGCGGGCGGCTCTACAACCCCCAGACCGGCAAGCGTTTCATGACCTATTACGATGCGGAGCGCATGGAACTGGCCCCGCGCGACGTGGTCGCCCGCGCGATCGATGCGGAGATCAAGCGGTTCGGGCTCGATTACGTGCATCTCGATATCAGTCACGAAGGGGCCGATTTCGTCCGCAGCCATTTCCCGACCATCCACGAAAAGCTTACCGGCCTTGGCATCGACATGACGAAGCAGCCGATCCCGGTCGTGCCCGCGCAGCATTATACCTGCGGGGGCGTGGTGGTGGACCTCGCCGCGCGAACCGACCTGCCGGGGCTTTGGGCGGCGGGGGAATGCACCGAGAGCGGGCTGCACGGGGCGAACCGGCTGGCGTCGAACAGCCTGCTGGAATGTTTCGTCTTCGGCGAAGCGGCCGCTTCGGACATTCTCGAGCGCTGGGACACGCTGGAGGAGCCGCCCGCGATCAAGCCGTGGGACGCGACCCGCGTGACCGACAGCGACGAGCTGGTCGTGATCAAGCAGAACTGGACGGAAATCCGCCGCTTCATGTGGAACTATGTCGGGATCGTCCGCACCACCAAGCGCCTGGAACGCGCCGCCAACCGGATTGCGCTGCTGAAACAGGAGGTGGAGGACTATTACGGCAGCTTCGTCGTCACCACCGACCTCATCGAATTGCGCAACCTGCTGCAATCGGCGGAACTGATCGTGCGCTCGGCGCTGGCGCGCAAGGAAAGCCGTGGGTTGCATTACACGCTGGATTACCCCGAAAAGCTCGACGAAGCGCGCGACACGGTGCTGATGCCATGATCGGGTGTTTCCCAGGGTGCGACATGAGAACCCTCGTCCCGGCGTTCACCCGTAGTGCAGCCATGCACCGATAGATCCCCGCGATGGCGAAGCTCCACCTCCCTGTCGTCCTGACCTTCGCTGCGGCAGCGGTCGCTCCCGCCCTTGCGCAGGACGGCCCGCCGCCCGAGACCTCGCCGCAGAACGCGATCGTCGTCACAGCGCAGCGTTCCGGGGCGCCGATGTGGACGATCGACACCGCGACCGGGACAATCATTCTCGTCGGAGAGATCCGGGCGGTGCCGGAAAGCACGCCTTGGCAGCCGGACCGGCTGGAAGAGGCGGCAGGCGAAGCGGACCGCGTAATCCTGCGCGCACGGCCGAAGTTTTCGCCCGGCGATGTCCTGCGGCTGATCTTTCGCGGCGGGCGCTTCACCAAACTGCCCGATGACGTAGTCGCCTCCGATTATCTCAACGAAGCGCAACGGGCGCGCCTTGCCGCGCTCGAGGGACAATACGACAAGGATTACGAGCGTGGCAGTTTCCTGATGACCGCGTTCGACCTGCTCGCCCGGCGGCTCGATTTCGACGACGATACCACCGACGATGCGACCGAAGTGGTCGAGGAAGCGGCGGAGGATGCCGACGTGCCGATCATTCGGCCCGAGCGCTTTCGCGGCGAGGATCTGCTCGACAATCTCGCCGAGGCCGATCCTGCCAGCCACATCCCCTGCCTCGAAGCGGCGATGTCCGCGACCGAGGAGGGGCAGGGCATAATCGCCGCGCGCGGCGAGGCCTGGCGCAAGTTCGATGTTCCCGCCGTCATGAACAACCCGCTCGAAATTGCGCTGGGCCGATGCTGGCCGTGGGCGGATGCGCAACTGGGCGAGGAAATCCGCGCGATCTGGACCGGCGAGATCGAGCAGGCGGCCAGCGCTTCGGGCGTTACGCTCGCCGTGGTCCCGCTACGCGTGCTGGCCGAGCCGCAGGGCGTGCTCGACCAGCTGGAATCGCGTGGGTACCAGATCTACGGGCCGGACTGGCGCGCCCAATGATCGCGGCGCGCCGTTCCGGTCGTGCTCAATGGCGGTCGCGCACCTTGGTATAGGAGTGCGTCGATGCCGCGCCAGCGTCGTGATAGACGGCGTGGCCGTCCTTCAGTTCGAGTTTGTCGGTCGAAACCATCCGCCCGTCGTCCAGCCTGACGGCGAGGACTTCCTTGCGGTCCTTGTCGACCAGCATGTCCTCGACCTTGCCATAGACTTCGTTGGTCGGCGAATGGACCTGCCAGCCGCGAATGTCCTGGCTCTCGTTTTCGAGCTGGTACTTGTCGAGCGAATGGAGTTCGTTGAAGCGATCGTCGTGTTTCATCGGTCGTTCCTTAGTTCATCACGGTGACGGTGGCGGCATCGATGAACGCGGCGGTGTCGTCCGCGATCTCCTCGCTGACCGAGGTCGCGACGTTGCCGTCATAGCTCTGCACGGCGCCTTCGATCGTGACCCTCGATCCGGGATTGACGTCGATCTCGCCTTCGGTCGGGGTGTCGGGGGTGGGCACCTGGTTGAAGGTGACGAGGATCTCGTCATCGCCTTCGCCGATGGTGAAGGCCATGTCGCCGACCACTTCGGTCACGGCCACGTCCTCGAGATAGACGTCGCGGCCGATCATCGCTTCGAGATCGCCGAGTTCATCGAGGCTGGTGATGCGGCCGTCTTCGACGCCCTCTGTTCCGGTCGTCTGCACGGTCTCGACGTCGTTCGCGATGTCGGCTTCGTCGCCTTCGTCCACTTCGGAGACCAGCCACCAGATCAGCAAGGCTACCACCAGCAGGGCCAGCAGGATCCAGATCCAGGCCGATGATGATTTCTTTTCGACAGGTATGTTCGCCATTGTCGTTCCTTTTCTCGTTGTCCGCGCCTCGGCAGGGAGCGGGCTTCGTCGCAAGGGGAACGGGCGCGCGAAGGGGGCAGGGACCGAAACCATCAATTCTTGCGTTGCACGCAACCCTTGCGAGCACGGCGGCGAGTCGCGGCGGACTTGATTCGCCCGGGTAATTCCGCTTCGTTCGCGACCGATTACCGCTCCCGCGGTGCCAGCAGCCAACCAAACAGACAGGACACCACCATGCCCCACGCCGACGCCAACGGTCTGAAGCTCTATTACGAGGAGCACGGCAACGCCGGCGATCCGCCCTTGCTGCTGGTGATGGGGTTGGGCGCGCAGATGACGCTGTGGCCGGACGAACTGGTCGAGGCCCTTGCCGACAGGGGCTTTCGCGTCATTCGCTACGACAACCGCGATATCGGCCTGTCGGACAAGATGGAGGGCGCGCGCGCTCCGGGACTGACGATGCAGGTGCTGCGCCAGAAGCTCGGCTTCCCCGCAAAGGTGCCCTACACGCTGCGCGACATGGCCGACGACGGCATCGCCCTGCTCGATGCGCTGGGGATCGAGCGCGCGCACGTGGTCGGCGCCTCGATGGGCGGGATGATCGCGCAATTGATGGCGGTGCATCATTCGCAGCGGCTGATTTCGCTCACCTCGATCATGTCGACCACGGGTAATCCGAAGCTGCCGCAAGCTGACAAGCACGCAATGGATGCGCTCGTGAAGCCGGTGCCATCGCTCAAGGAAGATGACCTGGTGGAGCACGGCCTCAACATCCAGCGCAATATCGGCAGCCCCGGCTTTCCCCCCGAACCCGATCGCCAGCGCGAACGGGTGCGCGCGGGCGTGCAGCGCAGCGTCTATCCCGCCGGCCTGCCGCGCCAGCTCGCCGCGATCATCGACGACGGCGACCGGCGCGAACGGCTGTCGTCGGTGATTACGCCGACACTGGTGCTGCACGGCGAGGACGATCCGCTGGTGAAACTGCCGGCGGGCGAGGACACGGCGAGGGCAATACCGGGCGCGAAACTGGTCACGATCCCGGGTTGGGGACACGATCTCCCGCTTGAACTGACCGACCGCATCGCCGACGAGATCGCGGGCCACGCCAAGGCCGTAGGGGAAGCCGCCTCTGCCTGAGGTATCGGGACCATGGGAGCGTTGCGCGACAAGATTCTTGCGCGCGCCTTGGCATAAGATTCAGGCGTTGATTCATATGATTCAACACCCACATTTTTCTGCACAGTTGCATTTTGACTCTTGCGCCTTCGACGACTCAAGCTTGGTCCACGCGTCGCGGCGTTGCAGCGCTGCAATACACCCCGCGGCCGGTCGGAATCAGGGTTAATGCCGTGTTGACCGCGAATCGCCGCTGGCCCATCATCTAGTCGTTCGGTTCGCAGCGGACCCCCAAGGCTTGTGATTGCTCCCGCGCCGCCATTCGGCACGAACGGGGGAGGAGTCGCTGGCGTGACGGCGGAGGGCATTGCGGGACGAACGGCAAAGGCGAGCGATCCGGGGAATAGGGGCCGGACGCAATTTGATTGGAACGGAATCGGAACATCGGTGCTATGGCGGGTCACCCCGCACGGCGTCTTTTCCGATTCGAGCGATGCGGGGCAGCAATGGATTTCAAGGCGAGCGAAGGTGTGCAGGGCGAAACCGGCGAGGCTGGTACCGACAACGATGTATCGATCGCCGAAACGGGCGAAAGCCGTGCCGACGGGAAAGCGATGACGATGGAAAAAGCCGACACCGGAACCGATTCGCTGATCGCGGCCAAGGGCGCCGAAGCGCTTGCCGGCGCGATGGGCGCCGCGGCGCAGGAGGCGGCCGCGCAAAAGGCCGTGCCCGACAGCAAGAAGGTCAATCCGCGCCGCTTTTCCATCACGACCGATGAAAGCCGCGATGCGAACCTTACCGAATTCGGCAAGGAAACCCTGACCGACCGTTACCTGCTGCCCGGCGAGAAGTACCAGGACCTGTTCGCCCGCGTCGCCGATGCCTATGCCGACGACCAGGATCACGCCCAGCGGCTTTACGATTACATCTCCAACCTGTGGTTCATGCCCGCCACGCCGGTGCTGTCGAACGGCGGCACCGCGCGCGGCCTGCCGATCTCCTGCTACCTCAATTCGGTATCTGACAGTCTCGACGGGATCGTGGGCACCTGGAACGAGAACGTGTGGCTCGCGTCCAAGGGCGGCGGCATCGGCACCTATTGGGGCAATGTGCGCGGCATCGGCGAGCCGGTGGGCCTCAACGGCAAGACCAGCGGCATCATTCCCTTCGTGCGGGTGATGGATTCGCTCACTCTGGCAATCTCGCAAGGATCGCTGCGCCGCGGTTCGGCGGCCTGCTATCTCGACGTTTCGCACCCGGAAATCGAGGAGTTC
>JBARZK010000164.1:0-3946 GCA_049649965.1 Erythrobacter sp. | reverse complement strand
GGGCAGGGCGTTCGCGAACTCGTTACCAAGCCAGACAACCGTGAAAAGGCTGAACACCGAACTGGCGACGCCGGTCGCTAGCAACGGGGCGGAGCGATCGAGATCCCGAGCGAACCGCGCGACAATCACCTGCGCGTACCCACCGAGAACAAAGGTGAAGGCGAAAACAAGGGCAATGGCAGCTGTCAGCATCTGCCTGCCCGTAGCAGGCCTGTTGCAGCGATCCAGCCATCGCATCCGCTCGTGATTTGCCCCTGCCCAACCGCAAGAACCGGAGCGCCCTAGTCGGTCTCGTATTCGCTAAAGCGGAGTTCCACCTCGCCATTGGCGGGGACTTCGACCCGCCAGACCTGTCGCCCGTCGCGCTCGAAGGTACGTGCACTGATATCGCCGATCGCGGTATCCGTTTGCGGGACAAGTTCGGTTTCGACCGTGACAGCCTCCGGGTTCGCATTGCGCACGGTCACGACGGTCTGTTCCCAATCCTCGCCGTTGGCGCCGGAATGAACTTTCAGCGTGACGTTGTCGGCCTCACCCAGGACGAAGTCGATCTCTTCGCCGACAGCCTTGTCCATGGTCACGTCCTCGCCGACCAGTTGCCGCAATCCGAGCGCGCGCTGGAAGAACGCGATCTGACCGGATGGCAGCGGTTCGCCGAGACCCTGAGCGGTCGTGTTCTCAACCCGGAATATCCGCTGGATCGTGTCGGCGGGTTCGCCATAGACCTTGGCCAGATACAGCAGATCGCCCGAGACGCCCTGCTTGTCGAGAAACGCTACCTGCTTCTGGGAATTTGCTGCGATCGTGGTCGCGAAAGGGATGCGATAGAGCTTGAGATCTCCGAGCTCTTCGCGCGTCGCAACGCGCGAGGCGGTCACTACTATCATCGCCTCGTTCATCATCATATCGGACACGGGCGCCGCCCGCATCGCGTAGGCTCGTCCGACTGGCGGCGGCCAACGCGCGACGTCATGCGTTCTCGCCGAAGGCCAACAAGTGTAAGAAACGGGTCTTTGGCCATCGGCGTAAAGCGTGTTCGCGTTATTCTCTTCGCGAAACACTCTCCCCGCAATGGCGTTCGCATCGGCATTCGCGAAACTTGTCGCATCGCCTGACACCATTGTCATCCATCCACGCAGGTCGATCGCGCTCGCATCGGCGTTCAGTTCGGCGACGTAGTTCGCCTGCCAGTCGAACCCGTCGGCGAGATAGGTGAGCGTGATTTCGTACTCGCCGCCGGGCTGGTCCGCGACTTCGACCGACAGGGTAGGCTTGGCCGACAGGTCCTCCGGTTTGCGGTCGAAAATGAGCGTCTGGTCCAGACCGGTGCACTCGACCGCCTCGAACCCGTCATCCGTTTGCACGATCAGGCGATCCGCCCCCGACCGAATAACGGCCCGCTCTTCGCTATACGTGCCGGTCGCGGGATCGAAGCGGCGCAGGATCACGCTCTGACCCGTGAAGTTGTCGAGCAGTCCGCGCTGGCTGAGAAGGTTGGCGTCTTGGTTCTTTTCCTCGATGCCGAGACCGCGAACCAACGCGCTTGCCGGTTCAATCCCACTCGCGACTCCTTCGAAGCGGATGGTTGCCGGACCGCTTGGCAAAGTCACTTGCCGCGTTTCCCGAATAAGCGCGAAACCTTCGGGCCTGTCGCGATCGATCGCCCGCTCCGGAGATCGCGAACTGTCGCGGTAGAGCGAAACCTCGACCGATCGCAGCCCGTCTGATGTTACAACGGCCCGCTCCCGAGCCATCGTGGGAGACGCCACGGCCAGCATCAACAGGATGGAAAGAAGGTGTCGCGAACGCATCGCGCCAAGCCGCCTCTAATATGCCGTATCGAAAGTGGCCGTAAGCACCGTCGTCCCGTTCGCGGGAACCGGAACTTCCCATACACGGGTATCAGCGTCGCGCTGCTCGCCCTCGATGCTTTCCGAAGGAACGCGCGTATCGCTCCAGTAACCGCGATCCAGCCCTTTTTGCGCGACGACGACCGTGACGGGGCGGTCGCCGGCATTGGTCAAGGTGTAGCGCATCTCGGTACGGTAGTAGATGCGGTTGCGGTCCACGGTGACTGTTTGGCTCGACCCGTCCGAGCGGGTGATGCGGTAGCGCCGCGATTGCTCCCACTCGTTGGAACTTATCCGGCTGCGATCGACGACGAGCGGCTGGATCTTGACGTCGAATGCCTCGCCCGTGATCAGCGACAATTGCGAACCACCAGGTGTGTGACCTATGCCGCTTTCGCCGATAAACTGCGCGTTGCCGCGCCTATCGCGTTGGTAGACCCGCACCGTTCCGGCAGGCAACGCATCGCCAAGCCCCCCGTCACGGCTAGTGGAAAAACGGATGACACTGGATACCGATGGCGCTTCGTCGAACCCGCCAAGCCACTGGTTGACGAACTCATAGCCGTTTTCAGCCCCGGCGCCGCTGACGTCGAGGAAGCTGACCTGTTTCTGTTGCGCGTTGGCGATGGTGGTGCGTTCGTCGAGTGGGTAGATGTAAAAATCGCCGAGCCGTTCGCGGTCGGCGCTCTCGGTCCCCGGATCCATGCGCCGGGTTGCCCGAGAATTTCGACGTTGGTCGTATCGGTTGTAGCCCTCTTGGACCGACCCCACGCTGCCAGCGACCAGCAGGGTTCGGGCATCCTCGAAAGTCGTCCCGGTGTTGTTCGTCAGCGTGATCCATCCTTGTACGTCGATCTCGCTTTCGGGTTCGTTGAAGAGCGCGACGTAATCGGCGCTCCAGCTAAGACCGCGCGACAGGTAGCTCAACGCCAGTTCGCGGGTCTTCGACCGCTCGGCTTCGAGCATGATTGAAAGCGTGGGCGTAGCCCGGAGGTTCGCTGGTATGCGGTCGAACACCACACGAACCGGCAGTCCATCATCCCGCAACACCTCGATCCGTTGCCCGATCTGCATCACAACCCCGCCATTGACGGCAAGGATCGTGGCCCGCTCGCGGGTCTCGATCCCGGTGGCCGGATTGGTGCGGATCAGCGTCACGTCCTGCCCCACTGCCTTTTGCATAAGTGCAGCGGGCGACAGCAGGTCGTAATCGAAGTTCTGTTCGCGGATGATGAAGCCGTCACCTTCCAGCGTGACCGTCTCGGGACGGATCTGGGCCGAGACGTCTGGAAACGGAATACGCGTTGTCCCATCCGGCACTGCCACACGTCGGACGTCGCGGATCAAGGCCTGATCGTTGTTGTAGATCGTAACCGAAAGGTCGCCCTGAGCGCTCGAGTCATCCTGCGCCGCAAGCGGCATTGCCGCGAGGCTCATAGTAATCAAAGCCGTGATCGTGCGCATGCTCCACTCCCCCAGAACGCGTCTTGGGAAGAACCGTAAGCCGTAATACCCTACCCGAACATGAATGAGGCACTGGAGCGGGTGAAGGGAATCGAACCCTCGTCTTAAGCTTGGGAAGCTTCTGCTCTACCATTGAGCTACACCCGCTGTTCAAGCACCTGGCCGTCTTTCAAAGCTGCATTCTTGCCATGCATCCTGCAGCGAAGCGCCGGAATGCAGCGGTTTGTCGACCTTCCCGGTTGCCGTCAATGCAAAATTCCAGCCCTTCCTGTCTTGCTTTCACGTCAAGTAACAAAGCGGGGAGCTTGAGGTGAGGCCGGCAGTTGCACGGTTGTCCGGCCTGCGTTGCGCGACCGAATGGTGACCATCTCGGACAACTGAGCCAAGGCGCTAGTTATCGCTCGTCTCAAAAAGCCTCGGTACGGTCTTCGCCCCCGATACCTACGTCGAGATTTACAGGCGTCAGCAGAATTACAGCCCCCTCGGCGCCATACGCACCCTGTAATTGCACTATAGCGGCCACAACCTCTTCCGTTTCGCCGCGGTTTGAAATGAATTTCGAGATAATGCGGCGCGCCCCGGCACCGCCCATGGTTTCCTCGAGAGCAGCCTTGAATGGCACTCTTTTCTCG
>JBARZK010000163.1:0-6107 GCA_049649965.1 Erythrobacter sp. | reverse complement strand
GGACAGGATCGCCAAAGCGACCTTGGACCCCACGCCCTGCACGCCCGTCAGCAGCCGGAACCAGTCGCGCTCCGACGCTTCGGCAAAGCCAAGCAGGCGCATGTCGTTCTCGCTCACCTGCAGGTCGGTGTGGACCGTGCAGCCTTCCCCCAGCTCGCCCAGCGCGGACAGCGTGCGGGCCGAGCAATGGACGAGATAGCCGACCCCGCCGACATCGACGATAGCCCAGTCCTCGCCCCTTTCGTCGAGCCTTCCGGAAAGCTTTGCAATCATAGGTCTCTTTCCGCGCTACCGCCCCGCTGCTTTGAGCGCGGTTTGTTCCTGACGCAAACGCGCCGTTTTGGCCAGAGGCGAACCGTCACTTGTGCCCCGCGAGTGGTCCGAAACCCTACAGGATGGAACACATGGAACACGGTCCAAGGGCAAAAAACCGCCCCTGTTCGAATCCGGCACTTCGCGCGCGGTCACAAAGGGGTTTTCGAAGCGAGGCATGCCCGTCCCATAGCTTCGCGCCGCCGAGTAGGAAATCGCGCTCCCCCGCTCGACAGCGCGCCTCGATCCGCTAAACCCTGCCTCCCATGAGCTGGAACACGTTCGGGCGCGTCCTGCGCTTCACCACCTGGGGGGAAAGCCACGGGCCGGGTCTCGGCGCGGTGATCGACGGGTGCCCGCCGGGCCTGCCGCTGACCGAGGCCGATATCCAGCCCTTCCTCGATGCGCGCCGTCCGGGGCAGAGCCGCTATACGACGCAAAGGCGCGAGGCCGATGCCGTACGCATCCTTTCGGGGGTGTTCGATGCGGGAGAGGGCCAGGTGACGACCGGCACGCCGATCCAGCTGATGATCGAGAACACCGATCAGCGTTCGAAGGACTATTCGCAGATCGCGAAGAGCTATCGTCCCGGCCACGCGGACTACGCCTATGACGCGAAGTACGGGGTGCGCGACTATCGCGGCGGCGGGCGCTCGTCCGCGCGCGAGACGGCGGCGCGGGTCGCTGCGGGTGCGGTCGCGCGGCTCATCATTCCGCAGGTCCGGCTGACCGCCTTCGTATGCGAGCTTGGCGGCGATGCGATCGATCGCGAGGCGTTCGACCCGCAGGCTATCAGCGAAAACCCGTTCTTCTGTCCAGACCGCGAGGCGGCGAAACGTTGGGAAGCGCTGGTCGATCGGGCGCGCAAGGACGGCTCTTCGCTCGGCGCCGTGGTCGAATGCGTGGCACACGGCGTGCCCGCGGGATGGGGTGCGCCCGTCTATGGAAAGCTCGACGCCGATCTTGCCAGCGCGATGATGAGCATCAACGCGACGAAGGGCGTGGAAATCGGCGACGGATTCGAAGCGGCGCGCCTGACCGGGGAGCAGAATGCCGATCCGATGCGCCCGGGCGCGGCTCCGGACGATCCGCCGGTGTTCGACAGCAACCATGCAGGCGGGACCGCCGGTGGCATCTCCACGGGTCAGCCGGTCGTGGTGCGCGTGGCGTTCAAGCCGACCAGCTCGATCCTGACGCCGGTCGCATCCATCACCGCCGATGGCGAAGCGACCGAGGTCGCGACCAAGGGTCGCCACGATCCGTGCGTCGGCATACGCGGCACCCCGGTGGTGGAAGCGATGATGGCGCTGGTGCTTGCGGACCACAGGATGCTGCACCGCGCGCAAATCGCGCAACGCTAGCGCGATCTTTCCCGTTCGCGTCTGGCGAAGGTGCCGGGCGGAAAGCTGCGTTTCCCGCCCGGCAGGATCGGATCATTGGTATCGGATCGGTAGTATCGAACCGGGACCTTAGTCCTGCGTTACGGTCGCCGAATTGTTGTTACCCAGCTGGTCGACGACGGCGACGTTTCCGTTCGAGGCCTGCGTGACGCTGATGTAGTTGTCGAGGCCGCCCTGCAGGATCTCGGTGAGGTTGCCATCGCCGGACTGCAACACGCTGACGTCGTTATTGCCCCCGCCGATGCGCAGGTTCTGGTTCACGTCGCTGAGGTTGTTGGACCCGCTCTGCGTGACCGTGGCGAAGTTGTCGTCACCGCCGATCAAACCCTGGTCGAGGAAGCTGCGGTTGAAATCGCCGCTCTGCACGACGGTGGCATCGTTGTTCGCGGTCGAGGTCACGCCGCTGATGCCGCTGCTCTGGCCCAGCGCGGAGAGGTTGTCGGAACCCGATTGCGTGACGCGCCCGATGTTGCCCTGCGCGATGCCGAGGTCGCCCTGCAGCGTGAAACTGCGGTTGCGCGCGCCCGATTGCTCCACGAAGACAGAATTGTTGAACGCACCCTGCTGCACGTCGGAGCGGTTGTCCGGTCCGCTTTGGATAACACTGGCGAAATTGTTGGTGACGTTCGGCTCTTCGGCGTCATCGAGTCCTGCGGAAACCTGGTTGATGATCGATCGCGACCTGTCGGCGCCGGAAAGCTGCTCCAGATAGGCCTGGTCGCCCCGCCCTGCCTGGGTCACCGTGGAAAAACCCTGGTTCGCATTTTGCGTGACGTCCGCGAGGTTGTCGAGACTGGTCTGCGTGATTGTCGAGGTGTTACCGGTGCCATTCTGATCGACCGACGCGTCGTGCTCCTGCCCGGTCTGCGTGATGGCAGAGGCGTTGGAGCCGGTCTGTTCGACGACCACCGAATTCGCATCGCCGGTCTGATCGACAGTGGAACTGTTCTGTGCGCTCGCGGCAGCACCGACGGTGAAGGCGAGCATGCAGACGCCTTGCGCGAGAAAGCGAAAACGTGACTTCATTTTGGGGGGTGTCCTGATAGCTGACACTGATCTCATAGGATTGGTGCCATAGGGTTGGTTTCGGCGTCAGGATGGACGCGGCATTGCGACAGTATGGCCGCAACCGTTTGTTAACCTTTCTAACCCGGTCGGGTTCCCGGACGTCCGTGCGGTCGTAACGATTTGGTTTTGGCTACCGATTCCGATCGCCGACCGGAGGATCGCCGGCGGTGATTTCCCGCGTGCGTCAAGGCTTTCGACGGCGTGCTTCCCGTATCACCCGGATCGCGTCGATCGACGGGACACCCCCATGTCCGGAAGCGATGGAGCCGAGCGGAACTTTCCGTCGCCCCGCCTCGTTCGATCCATTGAAAATACCGATCACGGCAATCGCAGTTATCAGCTTTTCTGCCGCATTCTCCCGCTTATCTGGAGGTTGCTGCAACGCAACACCAATTCCGTTTTCCAAACGAAAGGACCGCATTCATGGGTATCATCGGATCGAAGATCAAACCGTTCAAGGCGACCGCATTCAAGGCCGGCGAAGACTTCTACGACGTCACGCAGGACGACGTCGCGGGCAAGTGGGCGGTGTTCTTCTTCTACCCGGCAGACTTCACCTTCGTCTGCCCGACCGAGCTCGAAGATCTCGGCGAAAAGCACGAGATGCTCGAAAAGATGGGCGTCGAAGTGTTCGGCGTCTCGACCGACACGCATTTCAGCCACAAGGCCTGGCACGACACCAGCGAGCGCATCGGCAAGCTGAAGTTCGCCTTCCTCGGCGACCAGCTGCACACGCTCAGCAACAATTTCGGCGTCCTGCGCGAGGAAATGGGCCTTGCCGACCGTGCGACCTTCGTCGTCGATCCTGACGGCGTGATCCAGATCATGGAAATCACCTGCGAAGGTGTCGGCCGCAACGCCAACGAACTCGTCCGCAAGATCAAGGCGGCGCAGTACGTTCGTGAAAATCCCGGCCAGGTCTGCCCGGCCGCGTGGGAAGAAGGCGGCGACACGCTGGCTCCTTCGCTCGACCTCGTCGGCAAGATCTAAGGCTTACGAATACCGGCGGCGAACATCCCCCCCTCCCTTTCGTCGCCGGAACGCCCGGGGCAACCCGGGTCGCAAGAAGGGGCCGGAGGCGCACGAACGTGTTGCTTCCGGCCCTGACTTTCGGGGGGACTTTACGAATTTCAGACCTGTTTTGGAGACCCTCGATGCTCGACGACCAGATGCAGAGCCAGCTTCGGCAATTTCTCGCGAACCTGCGCGAGCCGATCGAGCTCGTCGCATCGCTCGACGATAGCGACAAGAGTCGCCAGACCCGCGAATTGCTGACCGAGATCGCCGCCCTGCATGGCGACGTGTCCGCGCGTTTCGACGGTGAGCACGAACGCACGCCGAGCTTCGTCATTCGCCGCGCGAGCGATGCGACCAAGTGGGTGCGCTTCGCCGGTCTGCCGATGGGTCACGAATTTACCTCGCTGGTGCTTGCCCTGCTGTGGGCCGGCGGCCACCCGCCCAAGGTCGATGCGGACCTGCTCGAACAGGCGCGCGCCCTCGAAGGCGAGTACGAGTTCGAGATGTTCTTCTCGCTCACTTGCCACAACTGCCCCGACGTGGTGCAGGCGCTGACGCTGCTGGCGCTCGAGAACCCGAAGGTCACCGCGACCCTGATCGAAGGCGGCACTTTCCAGGACGAGGTCGAGGAACGCGGCGTCATGGCCGTGCCCGCAACCTTCCTGAACGGCGAAACCTTCTACAACGGCAAGATGGAACTGGCCGAGCTGCTGTCCAAGCTGGACAGCGGCGCCGATGCCAAGGCGGCGGAAAAGATGACCGCCAGAGAGCCGTTCGAAGTGCTGATCGTGGGCGGTGGCCCCGCGGGTGTCGCCTCTGGCGTCTACACCGCGCGAAAGGGCTTTCGTACCGGCATCGCGGGCGGCCGCTTCGGCGGTCAGCTGCAGGACACCCTCGGGATCGAGAACCTGCCGGGCACGGTCTATACCGAAGGGCCCAAGCTGTCCGACGAACTGAAGAAGCAGGTCAACGAAAACGCCATCGATCTCATCGACCTCGCCACCGCGAGCGAGCTGCGCCCCGCCAGCGAGAAAGGCGGCATGCACGAGGTCGCCTTCCAGAACGGCGCCGTGCTCAAGGCGCGATCGGTCATCCTTGCCACCGGCGCACGCTGGAAGAATCTCGGCGTGCCGGGAGAAGCCGAATATCGCAATGCCGGCGTCGCCTATTGCCCGCACTGCGACGGCCCCCTGTTCAAGGGCAAGCGCATCGCGGTGATCGGCGGCGGCAATTCCGGCGTCGAAGCGGCGATCGACCTTGCCAAGATCGTGGGTCACGTGACGCTGATCGAGTTCGACACGCAATTGCGCGCCGACGAAGTCCTCCAGCGCAAGCTGCGCAGCCTCGACAATGTCGAGATCATCGTGAACGGCCAGACGACCGCGATCACCGGCGATGGCAAGAAGGTCGACGGCCTGAAGCTGAAGGACCGCGAGACCGGCGAGGAACGCGACATCGAACTCGAAGGCGTGTTCGTCCAGATCGGCCTCGTGCCCAACACCGAATGGCTGGCGGACAGCGGCATCGAACTCTCGCAATATGGCGAGATTGTCGTCGATGGCCACGGCGCAACCAACCTGCCCGGCGTCTATGCTGCAGGCGATGCGACCACCGTGCCGCACAAGCAGATCGTCGTCGCGATGGGCGCGGGCGCGAAGGCGGGCCTCGGCGCATTCGACTATCTGATCCGCAACGAGCCGGTCGACGACATCGCGCAGGCGGCGTAGTTTGTTTGCGAAGGCGCATCCGCGCCTTCGTCCTCGCTAGACGCGCAGCAAAGCTGCGCACGCTGCGGGCGCGCAGTCGCGCTTGCGGCTATTGTGTAGCCGAGCTCCGCGAACAGGCCAGCAGGCTAGTGGGATCTCACCTTCGCTTCCGGCAATAACGCAAACGGGCTCCTGAAAGGGAGCCCGCAAGCGCGCCTGCGAGGCGCATGAGCGAGAAGATTGCAGTCCGGACGGGCTGCGCACGAAAGATCGCCTCCCTCAATCAATCACCTCGGATTAATCGATTGGACAGATTACCGACTCTCCATCATTCTCCCGCTTGCGTGCTCGATCCCCCCATCGAGTCCCCCGCAACGAGAGAGAGGAGAGAGTCCAATGGATGCCAAGACCGGAGAGATGGAAGGCTGCCCGTTCCAGGGAACGAGCGGCATGCGCAACCTGCTGGGTCGTACCAACCGCGAGTGGTGGCCCGATGCCCTGCAGCTCGACATCCTGACCGAAGAAGGCAAGAGTGCCAATCCGTACGGCGAGGACTTCGACTATGCCGAGGCGTTCAATACGCTCGACTACACGGCGCTCAAGC
>JBARZK010000162.1:0-6855 GCA_049649965.1 Erythrobacter sp. | reverse complement strand
CGGTAAGGCCGTGATGATGCTCGCCGGGCCAAGCTTGCGAACCGTACCGCTTACCGTCCACGTCGCCCTTGCCGATGTGCCCGGATTGCTCGACACCGACATGATCGTTGCCAAGGCGCGGATCGTCACCGCCGCGCTTTCCAGCGATTTCGGCATCGCCGCCCCGCGCCTCGCCATCGCCGGTCTCAATCCGCATTCGGGGGAAGGCGGACGCTTCGGATCGGAGGAAGCAGACGCCATCGAACCCGCTATCGCCCGGCTGCGGTCGGAAGGGTTCGACGTCAGCGGGCCGGTGCCGGGCGACGCCCTGTTCACGCCGCGCCGCCGCGCCACCTACGATGCGGCCCTGTGCATGTATCACGACCAGGCGCTGATCCCGCTGAAAGCGCTGGAGGTCGACGAAGGCGTCAATGTCACGCTGGGCCTGCCGATCGTGCGGACGTCTCCCGATCATGGAACCGCGTTCGACATTGCAGGCAAAGGCATTGCCGATCCCGGCGCGATGATGGCCGCGCTTCGCATGGCCGCCAAATGCGCGCGGATGCGCAGCGCCGCGCGCGCCGATGCCTGACCTGCCGCCCATACGCGAGGTCATCGCGCGTCACGGCCTGTCGGCGTCGAAGGCTCTGGGCCAGAACTTCCTGCTGGACGAGAACTTGCTGGACCGGATAGCTGCAATTCCCGGCGACCTGTCGGGTGCGCGCGTGCTCGAGATCGGTCCGGGTCCGGGCGGGCTGACGCGTGCCGTATTGCGGGCCGGAGCAAACGTCACGGCAATCGAGATGGATGCGCGGTGCCTTCCGGCCCTCGCCGAACTGGACGATGCCTTTCCGGGGCAGCTTCGCGTGATCGAAGGCGATGCGATGGCGCTCGATCACGGGGCGATCATGGACGGCGAACCGTTCCACGTCGTCTCCAACCTGCCCTACAATGTCGGCACCGCGCTGTTCGTGAAGTGGCTGTCGGCAGGCAACTGGCCACCGCAATGGCGCTCGCTCACCCTGATGTTCCAGCGGGAAGTGGCGGAGCGGATCGTCGCGCAGCCGGGCGGGCGAGCCTATGGGCGCCTCGCGGTCCTCGCGCAGTGGCGATCGCAGGCGAAGCTGGCGATGAAGGTCCATCGCAGCGCCTTCACCCCGCCGCCCAAGGTGATGAGCGCGGTGGTCCACGTGACGCCCGCCGACGCACCGACGGGAGTCGATTTTCGCACGCTCGAAGCGCTCACCGCCGCCGCTTTCGGGCAGCGGCGCAAGATGCTGCGCCAGAGCCTAAAGGCCCTGCCCCGCGCACTCGACGCGTTGGGCCATGTCGGCATCGACCCGACCCGCCGCGCCGAAACCGTGAGCGTGGATGAATACATCGCCCTCGCCCGCGCGCTGAAGGATTGATCGCGCGCCCGGCTGCCGCGGTTGCGCGAGCCGGACGAACGGCCACAAAACCAACGAATAACAGGTTTCAGGACTTCTCCGCAGAACGATCGTTGGAAACGGGCATCGCCCGATCTGACTCACCAATTCGCGAAAGGCTGCCCCAACCCATGCGCTTCACACCCACGACCCTGCTGGTCGCTCCCGCCGCCCTGATCGCCGTGCCAGCCCTCGCCCACGAGCCGCGGCAGGTCGAATCGGTCATGACCGACGATTCCGTCATCGCGATCACCGAGGTGGCCGACGATCTTACCGATCCCTGGGCCATCGCCTTTCTTCCCGATGGGCGGATGCTGGTGACCGAGAAGGGCGGCACCTTGCTGCGCCTTTCCGCCGACGGGCAGCAGCGCACGACGATTGAGGGCACGCCTTCGGTCTTTACCCAGGGACAGGGCGGGCTGATGGACATCGCCGTTCATCCCGATTTCTCCAGCAACCGGATGGTCTACATCGCCTTTGCCGAACATGGCGACGCCGATACCGCCGGGACGGCGCTGGGCCGCGGCATGCTGAACGGCGACCGGCTGGAAGGGTTCGAGGTGATCTGGCGCCAGCAGCCCAAGGTCAGCGGCCCCAACCATTTCGGCAATCGCATCGTATTCGGCAATGACGGGAAACTGTTTCTCGCGCTGGGCGAGCGGTTCAAGTTCGAACCCGCGCAGGACCGTTCGAACACGCTCGGCGCGGTCGTGCGTCTCAACGACGATGGCTCGATTCCGGGCGACAATCCCTTCGTCGGCGAAGGCGGCGCCGCCGAAGCGATCTGGTCCTACGGTCACCGCAATATCGAAGCCGCCGCACTCGATCCGGAGACCGGGCAGGTCTGGGTGACCGAGATGGGGCCGCTGGGCGGCGACGAACTGAACCTGATCGAGCGCGGGGGCAATTACGGCTGGCCGGTGGTCAGCTGGGGTATCAACTACAACGGCGTGAACATTCCCGACCCGACCGAATTCCCGCAATACGTCGATGCGGTCCACCAATGGAGCCCGGTCCGCTCGCCATCGGGCATGATCGTCTATACCGGCGACCGCTTTCCCCAATGGCAGGGCGATATCCTGTTCGGCAGCCTCTCGGCAGGCGGGGTCGAACTGGTCGACATGGAAGCGGGCGAGGTCGCGGGCACGCAGTTCATTCCGATGAACACGCGCATCCGCGAAGTCGAACAGGGCCCGGACGGCTACATCTACCTGATCGCCGAGCGCGAGGGGAAGAACATGAGCGCGATCTGGCGGATGGAGAGCATGGAGGTCCGCCCGCCCTCCGCCGATGGAGATCGCAGCGGCGCCGGCGCACGCCGGTAGAATGGCGCGCGGTGCGCATGACCGCCATTTGCGTGGTTAAGATCGGGTAATCGTGTTTGCGAACCTGTTGGGACGTTTCACGCGCTATCTGTTGCCCTTCAGTCTTCGTTACATCCCCGCATCACCCGTGCGGGGGACCCGGGAGAGGAACCGATGAGCAGTCTCGCCTTTCGCCAGCAGGCCCTCCAGGCCGATCGCCGCCGCAACGCCCGCTTTACCACCGAAATTCCCGTCACCCTGCAAACGGTGCTCGGCAACCGGCAGGGGCGCATCTCCAACATCTCCGATCGCGGCGCGATGATCGAGGTGTCCTCGCCTCCGCCCGAGAATATCGCCGCCTGCCTGATCCTCGGCGAAGAGGAGCTGTTCTGCACCGTCGTGTGGTCGAACGAGGATGCCTGCGGGGTCGAATTCGACCGCGCTATCGGCGATGCCAAGCTGGCCGAGATCGCGGGCGAAGAACTGGAACAGCAGCGCGAGCGCGGCCCGGTCGCCAATGTCGGAAACATACAGCCGGGCCGCAAGCGCGGGAGGCTGGTGGCAGGCGGCTGAACCGCCTTCCCGACCTCAGCCAGTTCTTGCCGAATTGTCCTTCGCGGCGAAGGAAGCTCGCTGGGTGCGGGGGATCACTGTTCGCGAAGCCCCCCGCCCCCCTTTCGTGCGAGCCTAGGCCTTAGCCTTCTGCCGCCATTCGTGCAGCAGCGGTTCGGTGTAGCCGCTGGGCTGCTCGGCGCCCTTGAAGATCAGGTCCTTCGCCGCGCTGAAGGCGGGTCCGTCCTCGTTTCCGGTGAGCGGCACGTAATCGGGGTCGCCCTCGTTCTGCTTGTCCACCTTCTTCGCCATGCGACGCAGCGAATCCATCACCTGATCCTCGCTGACGACGCCGTGCATCAGCCAGTTGGCGATGTGCTGCGAGGATATGCGCAAGGTGGCGCGGTCTTCCATCAGGCCGACATCGTGGATGTCCGGCACCTTCGAGCATCCCACCCCGGCATCGACCCAGCGCACCACGTAGCCAAGCAGGCCCTGGCAATTGTTGTCGAGCTCGTCGCGCACCTCGTCGTCGGGCCAGTTGGTGTCCGTCGCCAGCGGGATGGTCAGCAGGTCTTCCAGTCCCGGCGCGGGCGACAGGTCCTTCTGGATCGCGAAGACATTTTCCCGGTGGTAATGCAGCGCATGCAGCGTCGCGGCGGTCGGGGACGGCACCCAAGCGGTGTTCGCCCCGGCGCGCAGGTGGCCGATCTTTTCCTCCATCATCGCGGCCATCCGGTCGGGCGCGGCCCACATGCCCTTGCCGATCTGCGCCTTGCCCGAAAGCCCGTGCTTCAGCCCGATGGCGACGTTGCGCGCTTCGTAGGCGGTCAGCCACGGGGCCTCCTTCATAGCGCCCTTGCGCATCATGGCGCCGGCTTTCATCGAGGTGTGGATCTCGTCGCCCGTGCGATCGAGGAAGCCGGTGTTGATGAAGACGATCCGGTCCTTCACCGCGTGGATGCAGGCCGAAAGGTTGGCGGACGTGCGCCGCTCCTCGTCCATGACGCCGACCTTGATCGTATGGCGATCGAGACCGAGCAGGTCCTCCACCGCATCGAACAGGTCGTTGGTGAAGGCGCATTCCTCCGGCCCGTGCATCTTCGGCTTCACGATATAGATGCTGCCCTTGCGCGAATTGCCGAACCGGGCGTGCCCTTCGACATCGATGGTGCTGATCGCGCTGGTGAAGACGGCGTCCATGATGCCTTCGGGAATTTCGCTCCCGTCTTCCAGCCGGATCGCCGGATTGGTCATCAGGTGCCCGACATTGCGCACGAACATCAGGCTGCGGCCGGGCAGGCTGCATTCGTTGCCGTCGCGATCGCGGTATTCCTTGTCGAGCGCGAGCCTGCGGGTCAGCGTCTTGCCGCCCTTGTCGAAGCTTTCCTCCAGATCGCCGCGAATGACGCCGAGCCAATTGCGATAGGCCAGCGCCTTGTCCTCGGCATCGACGGCCGCGACCGAATCCTCGCAGTCGGCGATGGTGGTGAGCGCGGATTCGACGATGATGTCGGCGATGCCGGCGCGGTCGCCCTTGCCCACCGGCGTGTCGCGATCGAACACGACCTCGACGTGCAGGCCGTTGTTGCGGAACAGCAGGCCCTTGCGGGTGCGTCCGACATACTGGCTCTCGTCCTTCAGGGTCCCGTCGTTCTCGTCGGCGATATCGGTCCAGCTCTGATCGGCGAGCGGGAAGGTCGCATCGAGGAATTCGCGCCCGCGCGCGATCACCGCGGCGCCGCGTTCCTCGTCATAGCCGCCCGGCTTCGCTGGCGGCGCGTCGAGCGCGTCGGTGCCGTAGAAGGCATCGTAGAGGCTTCCCCAGCGCGCATTCGCCGCGTTGAGCAGGAACCGGGCGTTGAGGATCGGCACCACCAGCTGCGGCCCGGCCATGGTCGCGATTTCGGGATCGACGTTCTTGGTGCCGATTTCGAACGGCGCGGGCTCGGGGACGAGATAGCCGATCTCTTTCAGGAAGCCGCGATATTCCTGCGCATCGTCAGGCCGGCCCTCGTGTTCCTGATGCCAGCTATCGATCCGGCCCTGCAAATCCTCGCGCTTCTCAAGCAGCGCCCGGTTGCGGGGGGCGAAATCGGCGAGCAGCTTGGCGAAACCCTCCCAGAAGGCGCTGGGATCGCGGCCGGTTACTGGGAAGACCTCGCGCTCGAGCAGTTCGGTGAGTTTCTGATCTACGGAAAGACCGGCGCGGGTAACTTTATCGGGCATGTTCGTCCTCTGGTTGCAATGTGCACGGCGGACCCGGGGAGGAGGACTGCGCGCGCTATGGGCGATGGCTCGCGTGTTTGCAACGCCGCGGAGCCTGCGTGGTTTCGCCCGCAGTTGGACAGGCGCTCCGCCCGCGCTAGAGGGGGAGCATGACAGCAACGCTTATCCGACAGATCGACGCGGACGCCATGCTCGGCGAGGTGCGCGCATGGTCCGCGATCAACACCGGCACCGGCAATCTCGATGGGCTGGCGCGTCAGGCCGATGCATTGGCCGAGGCGTTCGGCACGCTTCCGGGCGAAGTCGAACTGGTCGATCCGGCGCCCGTGACGGCCATCGCAGCCGACGGAAGCGAGTTCGATAAGCCCAACGGGCGCCACATGGTCGTGCGCGTGCGCCCGCGCGCCAATCGCCGCATCCTGCTGACCGGCCACATGGACACCGTGTTCCCGGCCGATCACCCGTTCCAGGAGCAGAAATGGCTTGAAGACGGCGTGCTGAACGGCCCGGGCGTTGCCGACATGAAAGGCGGCATCGCGGTCATGCTCCATGCGCTCAAGGCGTTCGAGGAACATGCCACCGCCGGTTCGCTCGGTTACGACGTAATGATCAATTCCGACGAGGAAACCGGATCGCTCGCCAGCAGCGACCTGATCGCGCAGCTTGCGCGCGGCAAGCTGGCGGCGCTGACGTTCGAACCTGCGGCATTGCCCGACGGCACTCTGGCCCATTCGCGCGGGGGAACGGGCAATTACGCGATCACCATCACCGGCAAGTCCGCCCACGCCGGTCGCAATCCGGAAGAAGGGCGTAACGCGCTCGTCGCCGCGGCCGACCTGATCCTGCGGCTCAAGAGCCTCGAAGCCGACGACATCACCGTCAACCCGGCCAAGCTCGAAGGTGGCGGCCCCAACAACGTCGTGCCCGACCACGCCGTGCTGCGGTTCAACATCCGCCCAAAATCGACCGAAGCGATGGAAGGGTTCGATACGCAGCTCGACGACATGCTGGACGCGGTGCGCGACCGGCACGAGGTCGGCATCGCCCGCCACGGCGGCGTCACCCGTCCGCCCAAACCGGTGGACGATCGCGCCCAGAGGCTGTTCGATCTCGTGCGCGAATGCGGGGCGGAACTGGGGCAGGACATCGCCTGGAAATCGACCGGCGGGGTTTGCGACGGCAACAACATCGCGGCCTGCGGCGTGCCCGTGGTCGACACGATGGGCGTGCGCGGCGGGGCGATCCATTCCCCGGACGAGTTTCTCATCACCGCCAGCCTCGCCGAACGGGCCGCGCTCGCCGCGCGGGTGATCGGGCGGCTGGCCGACGGCGCACTCGACGAGGGGTCGCGATGAGCTTTCGCC
>JBARZK010000161.1:0-15208 GCA_049649965.1 Erythrobacter sp. | reverse complement strand
GGAAGAGGCGCATGGCAGCGTCTTCTGGCATCCCAACGGCTATCGCATCTGGCGCGAACTCGAAGCCTACATGCGCCGCCGGATGGATGGCGGCGGCTACCGCGAGATCAAGACGCCGCAGGTCATGGATGCCCGCCAGTGGGAGAAATCCGGCCACTGGGGAAAGTATCGCGAGAACATGTTCGTCATCCCCGACGAGGTGCCCAACACCGCCGATGAAGGCGCGCTGGTGTCGGACGAGGCCGAGTGGATGGCGCTCAAACCCATGAACTGCCCCGCGCACGTCATGGTGTTCAAGCAGGGCATCACCTCCTATCGCGACCTGCCGATCCGGCTGGGCGAGATGGGCTGCTGCCATCGCAACGAACCGCACGGCGCGCTCCACGGCCTGATGCGGGTGCGACAGTTCACGCAGGACGACGCGCACATCTTCTGCACCGAGGACCAGGTGGTCTCCGAGGTCGAGAAGTTCTGCGCGCTTGCCGACAGCGTCTATTCCGATTTCGGCTTCACCTACGAGATAAAGCTCGCGACCCGGCCCGAACAGCGCTTCGGTTCGGACGCCGACTGGGACAAGGCCGAACAGGAATTGCGCGACGCGGTTGCCGCGGCGGGCATGGCGAACGACGACTATGGCTGGGAAGAACTGCCGGGCGAAGGGGCGTTCTATGCGCCCAAGCTCGAGTGGCACCTCACCGATGCGATCGGGCGGACCTGGCAGGTCGGCACGATCCAGTCCGACCGGGTGCTGCCCGACCGGCTTGATGCAAGCTATGTCGGCGAGGATGGCGATCGCCATCGCCCGGTCATGCTGCACCGCGCGATCTTCGGCAGTTACGAGCGTTTCATCGGCATCCTGATCGAGCATTTCGCGGGCCGTCTGCCCGCATGGCTCGCGCCGGTGCAGGCGATGGTCGCGACCATCGTGTCGGACGCCGACGTCTATGCCAAGGATGTGGCGCGGCGGCTGGAGACGGCGGGGATTCGCGCATCGAGCGATCTTCGCAACGAGAAGATCAACTACAAGGTGCGCGAGCACAGCCTTGCGAAGGTCCCGTATCTGCTGGTCGTGGGCAAGCGCGAGGCGGAGGAAGGTACGGTCGCGCTGCGCACGCTGGGCGAAAAGGAGCAGCGCGTCCTGTCTCTCGACGAGGCGATCGAACTCCTGACCGGGGCGGGAACGCCGCCGGACCTCGCGACCGACGCGGCCTGAGGCCGGGGTGGAACTGCTCGCGGGCTTTACCGCCGCGCAAATCGCCATAGCCTTTGGCGCCGCGCTGGGTGCAGCCTTCGTACGGGGTCTGACCGGCTTCGGCATGGCGATATTGCTGGTGCCGATCCTTGCGCTGGCGCTACCCCCGGTCGAGGCGGTGCTGGTCGGCAACGGCCTTTCGGTGCTGATCGGGCTGGTCGAGATCCGCAAGCTGGTCCGCGAGGCGGAGCGTTCGGCATGGGTGATCGGCGGCTTGACCGTGATCGCGACTCCGGTGGGGCTGTTCGCGCTCGCCGCGACGGGCGCCGATATCGCCCGCCTCGTCATCGCGCTGATCGCCTTCAGCGCCTTTCTCGCGATCCTGCTGCCCCGCCGCGCCGCCGCCATGCCCGGGCCCCTCGCGACCGGCGGCGTCGGGATCGTGAGCGGGCTGATGACGGGCTATGCCGGGATGCCCGGCCCGCCGGTCGTGCCCTATTACGTCGGGCGCGACCTGCCGCGCGCAGTTGCGAAAGCCTCGATGCTGCTGGTGTTCACCATCGCCGCGACGGCGGGGTTTGCTTCGGGCACGGTCATGGGACTGATGGCATGGCCGCTGGCGCTGCTGTCGCTGCTGCTGTTTCCCGCCGTCCTGATCGGCAACGTCCTGGGCGAACGGGCCAGCGGCCGCATCGACGACAAGCTGTGGCGGATCTGCGTAGGGCTCATCCTTGCGGGAGCGGCGATCGCTGCACTGGTGCGACTGGTCTAGCGCGACCTCGACGAACCGCGATCAATAGGGAAGCGGCGAGCCTGCAAGGATCAGCGCCGCCCCGCTGGCGAGCACGATGGCGCTGCGCAGGATGTCGAACTGGCGGTCACGCGCCTCGATGAAGGCGCCGCGCGAAAGGGCGATGGCTCGGCTCATTAGGCGCGAGAATCGGCCTCAAATGCTAAGAAACGCTTAATCCGTCTGCGCGGCGGGCATTTGCTGGCTGGCACAGTGGAACCCGCCGCCGCCGGCCAGAACTGCGTCGGCGGGCAGGCCGATGGTTTCGCGGTCCGGGAACAGGGCGGCGATCGCAGCGACCCCGTCCGCGTCTTGCTTGCTGCCGAAGGTCGGCACCACGACGAGGTGCGAGGTGATCGCGAAATTGGCGTAGCTAGCCGGTTCGACGGTGCCTTCGCGCTCGATCCGGCCGGGCGAGGGTATGGGTGCGATGTCGAGCCCGAACGCCTCCGCCCGCTCCCTCGCATCGCGGTAGATGGCGGCGTTGGGATCGTCGCTGCCATGCGGTTCGGGAAGCGCGAGCCGCCCCGGCGCGACGAAGCGCGCGAGGTTGTCGACATGCCCGTCGGTGTGGTCGTTCACCAGCCCATCGCCGAGCCACAGGACCCTGTCGAAGCCGAGCATCCGCGCCAGTTCGGTTTCGATATCGGCGCGGCTCGCATCCGGGTTACGGTTGGGATTGAGCAGGCACTGCTCGGTCGCGACGACGAGGCCGGTGCCATCGCCGTCCACCGCCCCGCCTTCGAGGATCAGGTCCGAGGTCGCGAGCGGCAGGCCGGCATCGCGGGCCAGCTCCTCGCCGATCTTCCGGTCCCCCTCCATCAGGTACTTGCCGCCCCAGCCGTTGAAAGCGAAACGCCGAGCTGCACGCCCTTCGCTATCGCGCACGACGAGCGGCCCGGTGTCGCGCAGCCACACATCGCCATAGACGCACTGCTGCAGTTGCACCGATTCGCTTACGAGAGCCTTCGCCCGCCCCTCGTTCGCTTCGTCGCGGACCAGCAGCCGGACTTCCTGCCCGCTCTCGGCTACGGCATTGGCGAATGCGGCGATCTGTTGCTGTGCACGATCGAGCATCCCGGGCCATTCTTCCGCGAGATGGGGGAAGCCGATCCATAGCCAGTCCTGAGGGGCCCATTCGGCCGGCATGAGGCCGCGCAAGGGACCGTTCTGCACCGTTTGGTCCATTTGTGTCCCTTTCTGCACCCGCTTTGTACGCTTCGGGAAAATGGCCTGCTGCGTCCCTCGATCAAGCGATTTTCGGGGGCGTTCGGCGGTCTTCTCGGCGTCTTTTGCAGAGCGCACGGGCCCGCGCAAGAACGCGCGGGTTGCGATTGGCAGGGCAGCGCGCCACAGCATTCATCCCATGTCAGCGAAGCGCGATCCCGACTGGCCCGATGCGCTCGCCCGAGCCCGCGCAAACGCGCCGTTCCTCGCGCGCGCGCTTGATCGGCAGCCCGACCTTGCGGCCTTGCTGGAGGCTGGGAAGGGCGAGAAAGCGCTGGAATGGGCGGCCGAACGCGGGGAGCACGAAGATCCCGCGATCGGCCTGCGCCGCCACCGGCTGGGGCTGGCGACCGCGCTGGCGATCGGAGATGTCGCGGGCGCCTTCACCCTCTCACGCGTGATGAAAGAGCTGTCGCGCTTCGCCGATCACGCGCTCGACATCGCGATACGCGCTGCGATCGAAAAGCGAACCGGGGAGGCCCGCACGGACGGCTTCATCGCTCTCGCGCTAGGCAAGCAGGGGGCCGAGGAACTCAACTATTCGTCCGACATCGATCCGATCCTGCTCTACGATCCCGATCGCCTGCCCTGCAAACCCGGCGACGACCCGGGCGAAACGGCGCAGCGATACGCGCGCACCGTCGTCAAGCTTCTTTCCGAGACCACGGCCGAAGGCTACGTCCTGCGCGTCGATCTGAGGCTGCGACCGGCGAGCGAGATCAGTCCGCCCGCCGTGCGCCTTGGCGAAGCGCTGTCGCACTACCAAGGGGAGGCGATGGCGTGGGAGCGTGCCGCCTTCATCCGGGCGCGCGCCGCATCGGGCGATGTGGCGGCCGGCAAGGCGTTCCTGAAGGAGATCGCGCCATTCGTCTGGCGCTACGCGCTCGATTTCGGCGCGGTAGAAGCCATTCGCGACCTTACCCGGCGCATCCGGTCCGAAACCGACGGGCCCGAGCGGCCGGCCCCCGGCTACGACGTGAAGCGCGGGCGCGGCGGTATCCGGCAGGTCGAATTCTTCGCCCAGACCCATCAGCTCATCCATGGTGGCCGCGATCCGTCGCTGCGGGTGCGCGGAACCAGGGAGGCGCTCGACGCACTCGCCGAGCAAGGGCGGATCAAGCCGGACGAAGCGAGGGTGATGGGCGAGGCCTATGACAGGCTGCGCGTGATCGAGCACCGCCTGCAGATGGTCGGCGACCATCAGACCCACAGCCTGCCCGATGGCAAAGCGCTCGATGCGGTGGCGCGGCTCGATGGGCTGGCCGATGGCGCGGCGCTGATCGAAGAGCTTTCGGGCATCACCGCCCGGACGGCAGAAATCTACGATACGCTGGTGGGCGAACCGGCCTCGCCCGCCCCTAAGGAAGAGCGCTCCGATCAAACAGAGCAATCCGGTGACCATCCTGTCGAGGACATGGACATCACTGGCTTCGCGGATCCCGAAGCGGTCGCGCAGCGGGCCCGGGGCTGGCGCGATGGACGCTATCCTGCGGTGCGCAGCGCCGAGGCGGTCGCCGCGTTCGATCGTCTGCTACCCTTCCTGCTCGATGAGATCGGCAAGAGCGACGACCCGGAACGCGCGCTCGTGCGGTGGGAGCGCGTCCTCGAACAGGCGGGTTCGGCCATCACGCTGTTCCGCCTCTGCGCGGCGCGCCCGAGTGTGCTCGAAAGGCTGGTGGCGACGCTCACGCTTTCCCCGCCACTCGCCGACCAGCTCGGCCGGCGGCCCGAATCGCTCGACGTGCTGCTCGATCTCGACCCCGAGGAAGCGTTGCCCGGCGTGCAGGATATCGTCGAGCGGATCGACGCGGTTGCACAGCGCGGCGATTACGAAGCGAAGCTCGATGCGATCCGGCGCGTCACCGGTGAGGAGAAATTCTCGCTGGGGGTGCGCCTTATCGAAGGTACGCATGAGCCGCGCCAGATCGCGCAGGCGTTGTGCGCCGTGGCCGAGGCGGCGATCATCGTCGCGAGCCGCGCGGCCAGTGCGGAATTTGCGCGCGCATACGGCAACATTGCGCCAAGCGAACTCGTCGTTCTGGGACTCGGCAGGCTGGGCGGAGGGGCGCTGACTCACCAATCCGATCTCGACATCATATACCTGTTCACCGGCGATTTCGCCGCGCAGTCGGACGGTGAGCGCCCGCTCGGCGCTACCTTGTATTACAATCGCCTCGGTGGTCGGGTCACCGCCGCACTGTCGGTTCCGACATCCGAAGGCGCGATGTACGAAGTCGATACCCGGCTTCGCCCACAGGGGAATCAGGGACCGCTGGCAGTCTCTTTCGATTCCTTTGCGAAATACCAGCAGGAGCAGGCCTGGACGTGGGAGCACATGGCCCTTGCCCGGTCGCGAGTGCTCTATGGTTCGGACGAGGCACGAGACACGTTGAGCCGACGCGTGGCCGATATCCTGTGGAGGCCGCGCGATGCGAAGGCTCTGGAGGAAGACGTTCTGGGAATGCGCGCGCAGATGGCCGAGCACAAGCCCCCGCGTGGCGAACTGGATGTGAAACTGCTGCGCGGTGGACTGATCGATATCGAGTTCATCATTCACTTCCTGCAATTGCGCGACGGTCACACATTGCGCGACGAACGGCCCGACGCACTCGATCCCTCGCTGGATCGCGCGATCGCGGCACTAGTCGAGCATGGTCGCCTGACAGCATCCTTTGCCAAGGCCCACAGTCTGATGAGCGCCTGCCTCGTCGCCGGGCGGCTGCTGGCGAACGACGGAGTGCAGCCGCCACCGGCCGCTGCCTCGACCCTTGCGCGCGCATGCGGAAGCGATAGTTACGACAGCCTTATTCGCGATCTCGACGCCGCGCGGGCCGATGTTGCTCGGTGCTGGAAGGGCGTTTTCGATCAGGAACTGGAGATATAACGGTGAGTGAACTCCCCGCGACGGGCGATCCGATACCCGATATCGAACTCGAAACCCCCGAGGGCGGCACGGTGAAGCCATCCGACTTTCGCGGACGCAAGCTGGTGGTCTTCTTCTATCCCAAGGACAACACGCCGGGTTGCACGACCGAGGCGAAGGACTTCTCCGCGCTCAAGCCCGAATTCGATGCTGCCGACACCGCGCTGCTCGGCGTCAGCAAGGATTCGGCGAAGAAGCACCAAAACTTCATCGCGAAGCACGACCTGACCGTGCCGCTCGCAACCGATCGCGAAGAGGACGGACTGTCGGACGCGCTCGGCGTATGGGGCGAGAAGAAGATGTACGGGAAAACCTTCATGGGCATGGTGCGCACGACCTACCTCATCGATCGCGAGGGGCGCATCGCGCAGGTCTGGAACAAGGTGAAGGTGAAGGACCACGCAGTGCAGGTGCTCGAGGCGGCGCGAGCGCTGTAACTGGCGGCAAAGACGATGCAATCGGTCTCCAGCTCGATACGCGCCGCGCTTCTGACGCCCGATCCGCGGGCCAAGTGCTTTGCAGCGCGTGACGTGGCGCGACGCTGGCGGATGGGCCGGCTTGCCCCGCACTTCGACGCGCCGATGCCCGACAAGCCGGCGTGGCCTGAGCAGCCGGAACTCCTGCCGCCCGGACGAATGCCAAAGCGCGGCCGATATGGCTCCGAGCGCGGACGCATCGCATTGTGGCACAGCCTTGCGCATATCGAGTTCGTCGCGATCGACCTTGCGCTCGACATGGCCGGACGGTTCGGAGCGCAGATGGGGGAGGCGTTCGTCGCGGACTTCGTCGGTGTCGCTGCCGACGAGGCGATGCACTTCGCTTTGCTCGATCGCAAGCTGAAGGCGCTGGGCAGTCATTACGGCGCGCTGCCCGCGCATGAAGGCCTATGGCAGGCGGCATGGGAAACGCGGGGAGATGTGGCCGCGCGCTTGGCCATCGTGCCCATGGTGCTCGAAGCGCGCGGACTGGATGTAACACCCGCGACGCTTGCCCGGGTCGAAGCGGCCGGCGATACGGGCGGGGCGAAGATCCTCGCGCGCATCCTTGACGACGAGATCCGCCATGTCGCGATCGGCACAAGGCATTTCCGCCGATGCGCGGAAAACCGCGGTAAGATTCCGGAAACCATGTGGAAATCGCTTGTGCGAGAGCACTTCAGGGGTGCGATAAAGCCCCCATTCAACGACTCGGCGCGTCTTGCTGCCGGTCTGTCCCGCGAATTCTACATGGATATTGCGCGTTAAGGGTTGGGGGCCATAACCCATTCCCATCGAGCGGGGACGCAAAATCCCGTTACTATGGTTGGAATGCGCAAGGGACCGGCTGGTTCCTAACATCCTTTAGGTGACGCGCGGGACGGCCCCATAATTTACGGCGAAACAATCGCCAGCAAGGACGGGTTAGCATGAACACGCTTCACCATAAGCGCCTCACGACTAAACTTGCCACGGGTCTTGGCACCGCTGCCCTGGTTCTTTCGGGCGCACCTGCGCTGGCCAATTCCTCGGCCAACGCTGCCGCCGCACCCGAAGTGCGCGAAGCAGCCAAGGATGCGCAGGGTGACAGCCTTTCGACCGGCGATGTCCGCTTTCGCGAACTTTTTGCGAGCTGGACCTCGCTCGACCGTGATGGTCCCGGCGCCCCGATCGAGCAGCCGACCATCGCAGTCCCCTCCATCATGCCCCTCGACGGAGCGCGGATGAGCAGCTCCTACGGGATGCGGCGCCACCCGGTCCTTCGCAAGCGCAAGCGCCATAACGGCATCGACCTTGCCGCGCCGACCGGCACTCCGATCTACGCCACGGCTGACGGCATCGTTGGACGGGCCGACCATTTCTCCAGTTACGGCCTGTATGTGAGCATCGATCACGGCGCCGAGCTCGAGACCCGCTATGCCCACATGTCGCGCATCGCTGTTTCCGCGGGCGAGCGTGTGCGCAAGGGCGACGTCATCGGCTACGTCGGATCGACCGGCCGTTCGACCGGACCGCACCTGCATTACGAGGTGCGGGTCGAAGGCGTGGCGGTCAACCCGATCCCCTACATGGTCGAAACCGATATCCAGATCGCTATGGAAGAAGATATGGACGACCTTGCAGTGGGCGGCCTCTGAACTTCCCGGTGAAACGGTAAAACGAGAAGGGCGGCGAGCCGAATCGCCGCCCTTTTCGTTTGTCGAGGCATCGCTTTAACCGACCTTTGCGTTCGCTAAGGCCTGACGGTTTGCGCTTGAGTGCACGCTGTGTCCCGCTAGGCTCCCTCTCGCGAAGAGAGATTGAGCGGGAGGGGCACGAGATCGGCGGCACACTCCCGGCACACAGGGAGAAATACATGAGTCTGCACCCCACCGCCCACGCCCGCACGCGTCCAGACCATCCCGCGGTCGTCTTGGCAGGCAGCGGGGAGACCATGACCTACCGGGAGATGGACGAGGTCGCCAATCGCTTCGCCCACCTCCTTCGCGGCCAAGGCTTGGGTCCGGGTGACGCCTTCGCGGTCCTGCTTGAGAACCGGATCGATTATTTCACGCTGATCTGGGGTTCGCAGCGGGCCGGTACGATGCTGGTCCCGGTCTCGACCCGCCTCACGGCCCCGGAAATCGCGTACATTCTGAAGGATAGCGAAGCTCGCTTTCTTGTCAGTTCGCCAATGCACGGGGAAGTGCTGGCCGAGCTTCGCGCCCTCATGCCCGAACTGAAGATTTTCGTCGCAGGCGGCGATGGCGATGACGCGTTCGCCCGCGCGCTGGAATCTCAAACCGCGGAACCCATTGCGGACGAGCAGGCAGGCATGGTCATGCTCTATTCTTCCGGTACGACCGGCCGGCCCAAGGGGATCCGCCCCGCGCCGCCCGAGGATCCGGATCCGCAAGCACCGGTTGCGCTGATGGGCCTTGCCACGATGGGCGCCGGGATGCCCGCGGACGGATCGATGGTCTATCTTTCTCCTGCGCCGCTCTATCATGCCGCGCCGATCGGTTGGTGCTCGGTCGCGCATCGCCTTGGCGCGACGATTGTAGTGATGGAAAAGTTCGAACCCGAGGCTGCGCTCGCCGCGATCGAGGAACACCGGGTCACCGACAGCCAGTGGGTTCCCACCCATTTCGTTCGCTTCCTGAAGCTCGATCCGAAGATCCGCACTCGATACGACCTGTCGAGCCACCAGCGCGCCCTCCACGCCGCTGCGCCCTGCCCGGTGCCGATCAAGCGCGAGATGATCGAATGGTGGGGGCCGATCGTCAACGAGTACTATGCCGGCAGCGAAAGCATCGGGATGACGATGGTTCGCAGCGAGCAATGGCTCTCGCATGCCGGCAGTGTCGGTCCCGCAATCTACGGTAAGGTACATATCTGCGCGCCGGACGGCGAGGAGTTGCCGGTGGGCGAGGATGGTCTCATCTATTTCGAGAACGATCTGTTGCCGACCTACCACAACGATCCCGCGAAGACGGCGGAGGCGATGCATCCCCAGGGGTGGATGACGCTGGGCGATATCGGTCATGTCGACGAGGACGGGTTCCTCTACCTCACCGATCGAAAGAGCCACATGATCATATCGGGTGGGGTCAACATCTATCCGCAGGAGATCGAGAATCTGCTGGTGACGCACGACCAAGTCATGGACGCGGCCGTCATCGGCGCGCCCGATCCCGATCTCGGCGAACGGGTCGTCGCGGTGGTGCAGCCGATCGACATGGAGCGCGCGGTCGCAGACGACGGCCAGGCTCTCGAAGCGGAGTTGCGCCAGTTTCTCGCGCCGAACCTCTCGCGCATCAAGATGCCGAAACAGTTCGATTTCCGCGCCGATCTTCCACGCGAGGCCAACGGCAAGCTCTACAAGCGTGAGCTGCGAGACGAGTACGCGGCAAAGGCGAGCGCCTGAGCAAGGGCGGTAGATAAGGCCAACGCGCTGGAGCCTGACCTTGAGGCCTGGCGCTGGACGGCCGGACACCGGTTTTCGTGGCGCGATGCCACGAATTGTCCTATCGTCATTGCATGGGGGGAATCACTGAATTAGCTGCGCCACAGGTCCGTCTGACGGAGGCGCGGACGTGACCTTGCTCGAGCCGTACAACCTGCCTTTCGCCATCGCTCTCGCGGCGCTTTTCGCGATCGCTTTGCTGCAGATCGTGGGCGCCGGCGATGTTTTCGACGGCGGCGATATCGACATCGATGCCGATGGTGCGGACGGTCTTGAACCCGGTGGTTTTTTCGAGGGGGTTCTGACCCTGCTAGGGATAGGCCGAGTGCCTTTCCTCATCTGGCTTTCCTGCCTTCTATTCATGTTCGCACTGGTCGGGGTTGTCGGCCAGGCATTGATCGACAACGCAACGGGCGCTCCGCTTTCGCCTTCTCTGGCAGGCCTCCTCGCCGCAGGTGCGGCCCTGCCGCTCAATGCCATGATAGTCCGCCCGCTTGGCGCCTTGCTGCCCAAGGACGAGACGACGGCCGTCGGCCTCGAAAGCCTCGTGCGGCGCGATGCGCGCATCCAGACCGGCACGGCTCGCACCGGCTCGCCAGCTCGGGCCCAAGTCAAGGACATTCACGGCCATCCACACTTCGTCATGGTCGAGCCGCACGATGCCGACACCGAACTGGCCGAGGGCGAAACCGTCCTGCTCGTACGCCGGGAAGGCGAACTGTTCTTTGCCAAACGCTACCAAAGCCCGCTTTTGACGCCCTGATCGCTTCAATCCCTTGGAGGGGGAAACCATGGAACTACCCGATTACCTGATCTTCGGCGGTGGCGCCGTCGTACTGCTGATGATCGTCGTCGTGACGATCATGTCGCTCTATCGCCGCGCATCGAAGGAAACCGCTTTCGTGCGCACCGGCGTTGGCGGGGAAAAGGTCGTCATGAACGGCGGCGCGCTGGTCCTGCCGGTGTTCCACGAGACCATGCCGGTGAACATGAACACTCTCGTCCTGTCGGTGATCCGCCGCGACGCGGAGGCGCTCATCACGCTCGACCGGCTGCGCATCGACGTGAAGGCGGAGTTCTACGTCCGCGTCCGTCCCGATGCCGGCGCGATCGCCATGGCTGCGCAGACCCTGGGCCAACGCACGATGCAGCCCGAAATGCTCAAGGACCTGGTCGAGGGCAAGTTCGTCGACGCGCTGCGTTCGGTTGCGGCGGGCATGAGCATGAACGAGCTGCACGAACAGCGCGCCGACTTCGTGCAGAAGGTTCAGCAGGTTTCGTCGAACGACCTGGCCATGAACGGGCTCGAACTGGAATCGGTATCTCTGACCGGGCTTGACCAGACCAGTATCGAGCATTTCAACGCCAACAACGCCTTCGACGCCGAAGGTCTTACCAAGTTGACCGAGCAGATCGAGGCGCGCAAAAAACTGCGCAACGATATCGAGCAGGACACCCGCGTTCAGATGGAGACCAAGAACCTCGAAGCCGATCAGCGCAGCTTCGAAATTTCGCGCGACAAGGAATATGCGCGTCTCGGGCAGGAACGCGAAGTCGAGGTGCGGCGTGCCGCGCAGTCATCGGAAATCGCCCGCGAACAGGCCGAGCGTACTCGTGAGGCCGACGCCGCTCGAATCGAGGCGAAGAAGCAGGTCGACGCACAGCAGATCGAGGCGGACCGGCTTGTCGAGGAGGCTCGGATCGACCAACAGCGCGCGCTCGAAATCGCGCGGCAGGAACAGCAGATCGCGGTTCAGAACAAGAGCCGCGAAGAAAGCCAGGCCAAGGCGGAGGCCGACGAAGCCCGCGCCACGGCTGTGGCTGCCGAAGAACAGGTCGCGACGTCCCGTGAAAGCGAGATCGCCGAACGCCAGAAGAAGATCGAGTTGATCGAAGCGGCCAAGCAAGCCGAGCGCGAAGCGATCCAGGTAAGGGTCGAGGCCGAGGCCGAGAAAGACGCGGCGACCAACCGCGCCGAAGCCGCCCGGCTCGAAGCGAAGGGCGAGGCCGAAGCCGAGAAGCTGCGGGCCGACGCTGCGCGCGTGCGCTTCGAAGTCGAAGCCGCCGGTCAGAAGGCGATCAACGAAGCGGCCAATATCCTCTCGATGGACCAGATCAGCCTGCAGACCAAGCTGGCCCTGCTCAAGGTCCTGCCGGAGGTAATCCGCGAAAGCGCGAAGCCCATGGAGGCGATCGATTCGATCAAGATCGTGCAGGTCGACGGGCTGACCGGAAGCGGCAAGGCCGCGAACGATTCCGCCGGTGGGCGAAGCGCAGGGGGATCAGGCAACCTTGCTTCGGACGCAGTCTCCGCGGCGCTCGCCTACCGGGCGCAGGCGCCGGTGCTGGACGGCCTCATGAAGGAGCTCGGCCTCGACGGTTCCTCGCTCGGTTCGCTGGTGAAGGAGGCGGCGACCGATCCTTCGTCAGACGCCGCGCGCAAGCTGTCCGAACTCGATTTCGACAACGATGCCGATCTGCTCGACGATCTTGCAATGAACAACGGCCTGCAGGCGGAAGACGGTGACGAAGCGGCGGAATAGCCGCTTCGTTCATTGTCAGAGCGGCTGCATTCAGCTCAATAGACGCTGGGCGAGGGCGCGAACTTCCTCGCCCATGTCCTTGCGATCCAGCGCAAGCGCCAAGGTGGCCTCGACGAAACCCAGCTTGCTCCCGCAATCGTAGCGGTTGCCGTCGAAGGTCACGGCATGGAACGGCTGGTCCCCGATCATCCGGGCCATCGCATCGGTGAGCTGGATCTCGCCGCCCGCGCCCTTCCCTTGCGTCTCAAGCACGCGCATCACCTCCGGCTGGAGGATGTAGCGGCCCGAGACGATCTTGTTCGAAGGCGCTTCATCGACCGGCGGCTTCTCGACGAGGCCCCGGACTTCGGTGAGCAGACCGCTCTGCTCGCCCGGATCGATCACGCCGTAGGACGACACCTCGTCGCGCGGCACTTCGAGAACGCTGATGAGGTTGCCGCCCGTCTCCTCGTAGGCGTCGACCATCTGTTTCATGCACCCGCTGCCGCCCGCGGCACCGATCATCAACTCGTCGGGCAGGAAGATGGCGAAAGGTTCGTCGCCGACGATCGCGCGCGCGCACCAGATCGCATGGCCCAGGCCTAGCGGGACCTGTTGGCGCACGACGATGATGTCGCCGGGCGTCGCGCGGGTGGGGTCGAGCACGGAGAGGTCCTTCCCCCGCTCTTCCATCGTCGCCTCGAGTTCGAAGGCGATGTCGAAATGGTCGACGATCGCGGTCTTGCCCCGCCCGGTGACGAAGATCATCTGCTCGATCCCCGCCTCGCGCGCTTCGTCCACCGCGTACTGGATCAGCGGCCGGTCGACGATCGGGAGAAGCTCTTTCGGGATCGCCTTGGTCGCGGGAAGGAAACGGGTGCCGAGTCCTGCGACGGGGAAAACGGCCTTCTTGATCGGTTTGTGCGCCATCTTTGGCTCCATCAATGAATGTCGGTGGTGTGCGGCATTCGTGCCGCGCGGGGCGGGCGAGGTCAATAAGGGCTCGAGTTGCGCCAGCTACAACTTTCGTTAAGGCATTCGGCCATGGACAAACTGCTCATTCGTGGCGGCAACCGCCTGTCGGGAACGATCCCGATTTCGGGCGCGAAGAACGCCGCGCTTACTCTGATCCCGTGCGCCCTGCTGACCGAGGAGCCCCTGACGCTTCGCAACGTCCCGCGGCTTGCCGACATCGACGGGTTCCAGCACCTGATGGCCCAGTTCGGTGTTTCGGTGAATATCCGGGGCAAGCGTCCGGAGGAATTCGGGCGGGTCGTGACGTTCGAAGCGTCGCGAATGACCTCGACGGTCGCGCCTTACGACCTCGTGCGAAAGATGCGCGCGTCGATCCTGGTGCTCGGACCGATGCTGGCGCGGTCGGGCGAAGCGACCGTGTCGATGCCCGGCGGTTGTGCAATCGGCAATCGCCCGATCGACCTTCACCTGCAGGCGCTCGAAGCGTTCGGAGCCGAGATCGAGCTTACGCAAGGCTATGTGAAGGCCCGCCAGCCCGATGGCGGGCTTCCCGGGGGCGATTTCGACTTTCCCGTGGTTTCGGTGGGCGCGACGGAGAATGCGCTCATGGCCGCGGTCCTCGCCAACGGCACCAGCCGGCTGACCGGTGCGGCGCGCGAGCCCGAGATCGTCGACCTGTGCAACCTTCTCACCGCGATGGGCGCCGAGATCGAGGGGATCGGCACGTCCGACCTTACCATTCACGGCGTCCGCCGGCTGAACGGTGCGACCTACAAAGTTATGTCCGACCGGATCGAGGCCGGGTCCTACGCTTGCGCGGCCGCGATTACCGGAGGCGAGGTGCATCTCGAAGGTGCGGAGCCGGACACGATGATCTCCTCGCTCGCTGCGCTCCGCAAGATTGGCATCCATGTCGAGGAAGAACGCGGCGGGATTGCGATCGCCGCCAATGGTGCGTTGAAACCGGTCGATCTCACCACCGCGCCGTTTCCCGGCCTTGCTACCGATATGCAGGCGCAGCTGATGGCCCTGCTTTGCAAGGCGGAAGGGACCAGCGTTCTCAAGGAGACCATCTTCGAGAATCGCTTCATGCACGTGCCCGAACTGATCCGCATGGGCGCCGACATCACCGCCGAAGGTCGCACCGCCGTGGTCAAGGGGGTAGATCGGCTCAACGGCGCCGAAGTCATGGCCACCGACCTGCGCGCCTCGATGAGCCTCGTCATCGCCGCCCTCGCAGCCGAGGGGGAGACGCAGGTGCGCCGCATCTACCATCTCGACCGCGGCTACGAGCGTCTCGAGGAAAAGCTGCAACTGGTCGGCGCGGATATCGAGCGCGTGGACGATTAGTACGGGAACCTTCGCCCGGTTTGACGCGTCGGTCACGTGTAGAAACCAAACAGAAGGTCAACACCCATGATTCTCAAGCTCGCAGCGCTCGGCGCCATCGGTTATTTCGGTTACAAGGCTTACAAGAACGATCGCATGGACGACAACGGCGCCGCGTTCGCCGACGGCGAACCTCGCGGCGCCTTCCGCAATGTCGGTGCCGACGCCACCGCGTCCAAGGACACCATGTCGAAGCGCGACGAAGCGCTCGACGAAACCTTCCCGGCGAGCGACGCGACCGCCAAATACTGATGTGACGAACCTATCAT
>JBARZK010000160.1:0-24861 GCA_049649965.1 Erythrobacter sp. | reverse complement strand
CCAGACAGCGCCGATGGTACTATGTCCTAAGGCAGGGAAGAGTAGGTCGCCGCCAGGCATTGAAGCTGGCGGGTGCGCGGTAGAACCCATTCACAGTCAAAGGGCTTGCCTCCGGGTAGGCCCTTTTGGCGTCTCTGGATCATACGTCCAGGATGCCAAGGCTTGGTGCCGCGGGATGGAGCAGTCCGGTAGCTCGTCAGGCTCATAACCTGAAGGTCGTTGGTTCAAATCCAACTCCCGCAACCAACTTCAATATCAGACCGGCTACCTTTTCGAGGTGGCCGGTTTTTTTTGTGATGTGGGCGCACAGGCCCTGTCGGCCCAGCGCGTTTCCACGAGCATGCCGAGACCGGATCTGCAACCCGGGAGGGATGGCCATCCCGGCTGGCGATACACTTCAATGAAGTTTTAAACGTACCGTCCAGATCCGTCCGCGTTGCCACGCTCGCTGCGTGCAAGCTGCCGCTTCCGCGGCCATAGCGCAGATCCGCGTTTGTAGTTCTAACCTTGCGGCTACCTCCAATGCGTCACGTACGTCGACCCCGCAATCGCCGCGGTGCCGTGTGCAGCTTATCGCCGATGTGTTCGGCAGCCGCATGCTCGCCCAATCGAGGTCCGAAAGTAACAGTAATCGCATGCTGCTGGGCGTGAGCGCGATCGGCCGATGCGTCCTTCATCCGAGCTGGCCACGCTAAACCATGCCGCGCATCACGTTCGGTATTTCCATGGGTGGACCCGAAAGTTTGCGGGGGGGTATCCCACCGAAAGCGATACCCGGCCTATAAAGTCGGTGCGTTATGTCGCGGATGAACCCTGCGCGCGCAGCTACCGGATGAGTCTGGTACACAGGCCATATACCGGAGACGTAGCTCAGTTCGTGCGCACCTTCGCCAGGAAGCCATCGACCTGGCTACGCAGCGTGGTTGCCTGGCGTTCGAGCGCGGTGGAACTTTCGAGCACCTGGCTTGCCGCCGATCCGGTGGATAGCGATAGCTCCCGGACCTCGTCGATATGGCCGGCTACCTGCTCCGTCCCCCGAGCGGCGAGGTCGATGCTGCGCGCAAGATCCTGCCCTGCGACGGACTGCTGATCGACGGCGCTGGCAATCGATACGGCTGTCGTTTCGAGCTGCTGGACTTCGTCGGAGATAGAGCGAAGAGCGGAGACGCTGTTGCCGGTCGTTTCCTGCATGGCCCGGATCTGCGCGGCCACCTTCTCGGTCGCCCTGCTTGTCTGCATCGCGAGTTCCTTTACCTCGCTCGCCACGACCGCGAAGCCGCGTCCCGCTTCGCCGCCCCGCGCTGCCTCGATCGACGCGTTGAGAGCGAGCAGGTTGGTGCGCTGCGCAATTGTCTGAATCAGTTCGACGATCTGGCCGACCTGCTGAGCGGAATCGGACAGCGCCGATAGCGTTTGATCCGCTTGCGCCGCGGAATTGGTCGCCCGGCGCGCCAGTTCGGCCGAAGATGCGGCCTGGCGACTGATTTCGCCGATCGACATGGCGAATTCGTCGCTTGCTGCCGCAGCCGCAGTCGCGCCGGTGTTGGCCTCTTTCATCGAATGGGCAACGTCACCGGCTCGCGCACTCGAACGCTCGGCGGTTTCCGCCATGGCTGTGGCGGTCGTATGGAGCTGGCTGGAGGCTTCGGCCACGCCGCTGGCAACTTCGCCCACGGTCCGCTCGAACTGGTCGGCGATTTCGCGAAGGGCACGTTCCCGGTCGAGCCGAGCCTCTTCCTGCCGCACTTGTTCGCGCGTCTGCTCTTCGAGTTCGGTCCGCGCTTTCTCGGCGCGTTCCTTGTTCAGACGTTCCAGCCGCAAGGCCGCGCGCTGGAATATCGTCATCGCCTGCGCCATCTGTCCGATTTCGTCGCTGCGGTCGCGACCGGGGATGTCGATGCTTTTCTCGCCGGCCGCAAGCCGGGTCATTTCCTTGGCCATCGCTTCGATCGTGGCTCCCACGGAGCGGGTGAAGTAGCGGTGCGCCACGAGCGTCAGGAAGGTGAGCATCCCGGCTAGCAGGAGGCCGATGAGCAGCATGCTTTCGATCAGGCTCTCGCCTGCATTGGACACCGCATCGGCGTCCTCGCGAAGGACCTGCGCCATCCCTTCCGCCGCATCGAGTGCCGCGTCGCCAGTCGTGGCAATGGCAGCAACCTGTGGCTCGCCGGCACTCGATCGTGTAAGAGTAAACCCGTCGATCTCTTCGCGGAATGATTCGAGCGCCGTTTCGATCGCAGCAAGGCGACTATATGCGTCGACATTGGATTCCCGCAGAACTCGGCTCAATTGGTCGAGCTTGCGCTGCGCGCTGTCCAGTTCATCGAGCGCGGTTTCCCTACGTGCCGCGTCGCCTGTGAGAGCGAGGTTTTCAGCGTATCGCCGCGCTTCCGACAGGTCGAGGTTCAACTGCTCGGCGATCAGCGCGTTGTCGTGGGTCTCGTCTATTCGGGCTCCGCGCTCTCCGATCTCGTGTATGCCACTGAAGATAAGGCTTGCCGCCACCAGCGCGAACGCCAGATTGATGCCGAAGAACAAGGTGATCTTGTGTCCGATCGGCTGATCGTTCCACCATCGGGAAATCCGCGAACGGCGCGATGAACCGGGCGCTCCCCCGCCGCCATCATGAGGCAAGGGCGCGTTGTCTGCGACGCGCTCGGCCTGAAGATCGACCGCGATTTCCTGCAAGGCGCTCATATCGTATTCCCGTTCGTCAATATCGATCTGGTTTCGAGAGGGTTGTCGTCGTTGTCGGCTTCATTCTGAATTGCCATCAGCCGGTCGATTTCTTCCGCCGGAACGGCGCGGTAATAGAGCCAGCCCTGGATCCGGTCGCACCCGGCCAGCCGCACCATTTCAGCCTGCTCGACGGTTTCGACCCCTTCAGCCGTTACGCCCATGTCGAGCGCGCGGGCCAGGGTGATGCTGGATGCCATCATCGCCCGGCTGCCGTCGTCTTGGCCCGCATCGATCACGAGACTGCGGTCGAGCTTGAGTTTCTCGAACCGGAACCGGCGAAGGAAGCCGATCGAGGCGTAGCCCGTGCCGAAATCATCGAGCGCGATCCGGACCCCGAACTGGCGAATGACATTAAGCGCGCGCTCGGCGACGATCGGGTCGAGGACGAGGCATGTCTCCGTTACCTCAAGCTCGAGGCGGGCGGGATCGAAGCCGGTTTCCTCCAGTATTTCGCCGAGCTTGATCGGGAATTCCGGGTTGCGCAATTGAGCGGCCGACAGGTTGACCGAGATCGTTATCTCGCCCCACCGTGCCGCTTCGAACAGGGCGGTTCGCAGGACCCAGAGACCCATGGCATGGATGATACCCGATTGCTCCGCGATCGGTACGAAGACGTCGGGAGGCATGTTGCGTCCGTCGGGGCGGGTCCAGCGGATCAGCGCTTCGACTGCGACGATCCGTCCTTCGCTTGTATCGACCAGCGGCTGGTAGTGCAGTTCGAAATCGCCGGCCATCAACGATGCGCGCAATTCGTCCTCGATCTCACGCACTATTTCGCGCTGCTGGTCGAAGCTTTCGCTGAACCAGGTGCATCGCATTTTCCCGGCGCGCTTGGACATGCATTGCGCCACGTCGGCCCGTCGGAGCAGTTCGGAGGACGAAACCTGTTCGCTCGCGGTGCTCCTGGCGAGTCCGACGCTTGCTCCAACCGGAACGAGATGGGTTGCGGTCTCAAGGGGACGGTCGAGCCTTTGGAGAACGGTACGGCACAACCCTTCGAGAATGGTCCCCGCTACCTTCCCATGCGTCGCGGCGGCAAATTCATTGCCGGTCAGACGATAGCAGCGCGCTTCCCCATCACACGCGAGGGTCAGGAGTTCGGCACACATGCGGATGAGGTCGTCGCCGGTTTCGTGGCCGTAGCGGTCGTTGATTTCTTTGAAATCGTCGAAGCTCACGATCGCGAGCGCGATCTCGTCGCTGCGCCGTGCGTAACGCTTCAGGTCAGCGTGCAGCGCGCGTCGGTTGGGCAAGGCGGTAAGGGGATCGTTGGAGAATCCCAGTTCGAGGTCGCGAACCGAAGCGAAGCCGCTCCGCCCCAGCGCAACGACCGCAGCTGCATAAAGCAGCGCTCCCGATATGAGTAGCGCGGAAGGTGATGCGATGGAGAACCGATCACCCAGAGAAACGACGATCGCGACCAGCGCGTAAACGATCGAGAGAACGATCAGGGGGGCCAGCACCACCCCCGATGGACTCAATCGCAATGGGCGGGTCGAAGCGATCACCAATCTTCCTCGTCAGGCATGTCGCAGAAGTCGCATGCGCGTTGGTTTTCCTAACGGATCAATGGCTAACGACAGGTAAAGTCCGAACCTGGCGCGATCGGACGCCGGCCCGTTTCAGCGCGAGAGTGCCATGGCAGGGGAAGTGCTGGTGGCGACGCGATCGCGCCGCGAGTAAAAGCTCGTCAAACCGGCAATCGGCTCGAAACCGCTGGTTTGTCCGACGACCGTCTCTCCGGCTCCGAGCATTACGTAGCCATTCGGCGCAAGAGCCTGCTCCAGCCGGGCGAACGCTTTCGTGCGGCGCGAGTTGTCGAAGTACAAAAGGACGTTGCGGCACAGGATAAGGTCGAAACGCCGGATCGCGGGAGGCGGAGAGAGAATGTCGTGCTGCTGGAACCGGGTGATGCGGCGTACGTGGTCGTGGATCTGCCAGCCGTCGGGCGTCTCTTCGAAATGCGTCAGCATTTGCGCCACGCCGAGCCCACGTTGCGCTTCGAACTGGCTGTAAAGCCCGCTTCTCGCGGCACGGATCACGCGGTGCGATACGTCAGTGCCGAGGATGTCGATGGACCAGCCGCGCCAGAACTCCTTCTGGTCCTCGAACAGCATGGCAAGCGAATGCACCTCCTGTCCGGTTGAGCAGCCCGCACACCAGATCGACAGGCGCCGCGTATCCGCACGCGCCTTTGCCATGGCGGGAAGAACGACCTCCGGGATCTGATCGAACGTCGGCTTGTCCCTGTAAAAGTAGGTCTCGTTGTTGAGCAACGCCTCGACCACTTGGGTCGCTAGGTCCCGGTCGCCGGCCCGTCGTCGGGGTTCGTCGAGCAGGCAGACGAGCTGGTCGACATTGCTGATCCCGTTCTCGCGGAAAATGCTCGAAAGCGCGCTGCCCACCCGCCACCGACGGTTTTCGGTCAGTTGCTGACCGGTTCTTTCGCACAAAAGATCGGCAATGATCTGGTGTGAAGCCTGACTGACTTCCATGTGCCTAGACCCGATCCACCGAAACGGAAGCACTGCTAGGCGTGGGCGCCGAGGCTGTCGTATCGCGAAGCAATTGCTCGCGGCGGGCCTGTTTCGCGATTCGAGTATTGAGCGCGTTGGCAAGTGCTTCCGGCGAACCGACAAAGCTTGTCAGACCGGCATTGCTGACCGCACCTGGCATCCCCCAGACCGCGCTCGTTTCTGCATCCTGCACCCAGATTCTGGCGCCTGCTTCGTGCAGTTTGCTCGCCCCTTCCAGACCGTCGCGGCCCATGCCCGAGAGGACGATCGCAAGGGCACGCGAGCCGCACGTATCCGCGATGCTGGCCAGCATCGGATCGACCGACGGCGTGCAGCCCGAACGGCTGGGACGGCTCGAGGTGGCCGTCATCAAACGCTCACCGCTGCGTCGAACCATCATGTGACCATGACCGGGTGCGATGTAGACACGATCCCTTTCGATCGGAATGCCTTCATCGGCGATCTGCGTGGGACGACCGCTCGCCATTTCGATCTGCCGCGCGAATACCGGGATGAACGAAGGGGGCAGGTGCTGCGTGATGACGATCGGTACTCGGAAATCCGGCTTCAGCGATTTGAGTAAAATGTTGATCGCGTGAATGCCGCCGGTGGACGCTCCGATCGCAATGATCTCCGGGCGTTCGGCAATGAAACCGGCGGCTTTCCAATGTCCATCCTGAATTGATTCGTCCGCGCCGGTTTCGGTGGACGGCGCGTGATCGGACCCCGTGGCGGGCTTGTCCTGTTCGACTGTTCCGATTGCGCGTATCTTGTCGAGGAGCTGGACGCGGTAGCTGTCGTCGAATTTGCCCGGGCGCGGCTTCAGCATCGTATCGGCTGCGCCGGTCGAAAGGGCGGCGACCGTCGATTCCGCACCGTCTTGCGTGAGCGAGGAAACGACCAGGACCTGCGCATCGGGCGCGCGTTCGAGAATGTGCGGCAGTGCGGCGAGCCCCCCCATTCCGGGCATCTCGAGATCCAGCAGCAGCACGTCCGGGCGGTCATGGTGAAGCTGGGCGATCGCCCGTTCGCCGCTGCTTGCGGTGCCGCAGACCATCATGTCCGGATCACCATCGACCATCCGTTTGAAGATCGTGCGGACTGTCAGCGAGTCATCGACGATCATCACCCGGATGCGCCGCCCGTCGCGTGGGCGCACACCATCGTCCCGCTGCCGCGAGAGGGCCTGTGCCCGGGCGCCGGACCCAGTCACGCGAAGCCGACGAGCTGCAGCTTGATCTGCAGCGTCTCGTGATCGAACGGCTTCATCACGTATTCGTCCGCGCCAGCCGAAATGGCCTCGCGAATATGGGCGACGTCGTTCTCGGTGGTACAGAATACCACCTTGGGCTTGTCCCCGCCCGGGCGCTGGCGCAATTGCGTGATGAACTCGATCCCGGTCATAACCGGCATGTTCCAGTCGAGCAGGACGACGTTGGGCATTTCGGCCTCGCAGGCGAGAAGCCCCTGCTGGCCGTCCTCCGCTTCGTTAACAGTGAAACCCAGAGATTCGAGAATATGTCGAGAGACCTTCCGGATCACTTTCGAATCGTCGACGATCAGACACGTTTTCATGGCGCAACCTTCTTGTGTTTGATGATCGTTCTATCGCCTGACGGTAAGTATTGGATTAAGCGGCCGCCTCGGTTCGATCTGTTCCCGCAACCAACGTAGCCAGATCGACAAGCAGCGCCGGACCGGTCCTCGTCTCGACCATTCCGCGGCACACGCGCGCCCAGTTTTCGCCGAAGCCACCGGGAATCTCACCGGTTTTCGCGATGGCCGGGGTCACGTCCTCGATCTCGTCGACCATCAGTGCATAGGAAAATCCGGCAACCGAAACGACGACGGCCCGGTCGTCGCTGCACGCGTCGGGCGTCTCCAGCCCAATCGCACGCCGGGCGTCCAGGACCGTCAGCGTCTGGCTGCGCAGCGCGGTGATGCCCTCGACGAAGCACGGTGCGCACGGCACCGGCGTGATCTGGCCCAGTTCGATGACCGACTGGACGTCGTCCGCGCGAAAGGCGCAGCGCCGTCCGGCGATGCGGGCCATGACGACAAGTTCGCTCATCTGGTTCCTCCTGCCGAGGTGCGAGCCTGCCCAAGAGCGTTCAAAAGCGCCTCGCGGTCATAACGGTAGATCGTTTCAACGCCGTCGATTTCGGTCGGCGTGTTGCGCAACTGGATGACCGGCACACGTTCGTCGGTCGCAGGACCGTTAGGATCGCGGACCTCTTCCTCGAAACGGATGGCGATGGCTTCGTCGCCGTCCGATCGGTCCGCAACGTCCCACCCTGCTGCGCGCACCAGGGGCGCGAGGAAGCCGCGTGCCCATTCCGTGTCCGGCAGGAGGCAGCGTGGTCGGCTCTGCGTTGCAACGGGCTCGCCGAAGCGGGCGAAAAGCGTATGCGCATCGATCAACGCGACCGCGCGATCGCCGACTAGCGTAACAGCCTCGATCATGTCCTCCCCGGGTGCTTCCTTCAGGGGCTGGTTGCACTCGATCGCGTCGTCGATCTCGCGCACGGCGAAAAGTAGTTCGCAAGTTCCATCGTAAAGCCGCAGCATGCGCAGTTTTTCGGAAGGGAGTGGCCCTTCGGGCAGGCCCACGACCGGCACGAGCACGCCGTCGATGACCGCATGCGGCCGCTGTCCCGAGCGATCGATCGCGTTGGCGAAGGCCGTCTCGATCCGTTTCACCAGTTCGAGACGGATCGCGCAGCGGCGGCCGGAATGATCGGTGAACAGCATTGCTTGGATGGCGTCGCTGCCTGCATCGTTCTCTCCAGCGTTTGGAGCGGCGACTTGCACCTTCGCCGGTGAAGCGAGTTCATGGCGGCTGGCAATGTTGGCGATGTCGAGCAGCAGCAACGGATGCCCGTCGTCCATCAGGGTCGAACCTGCATGAAGGCCGCTCCTGTTCACGACCGGCGCGAGAGGCTTCACGACAAGATCGCCATGCGCATGGATGCGATCGACGCCGAGTGCGAACAGGTCGCCGCTCGCCAGGCGCAACATGATGACGGTCCGCTCGCGTTCGGGCATTTCGCTGTCAGGCAGGCCGAGCACGTCCTCGGCCATCAGGCACGGCACCCGGCGACCCCGGAAGGTGACGAGCGATCGCTCTCCGACATGCGTGAAGTCGAGCGCTGCCGACGACGCGTGAATGATTTCCTCGATATAGCTTTGCGGAATTGCGAAGCGCTGACCACCCGCGCCAACCGTCAGGCCGGCGATGATGCTGAGTGTGAGGGGTATCTGCAGCGTGAACATCGTGCCCGCGCCCGGAACGCTCGATACGTTGATCCCGCCACCGATCCGCTCGAGGTTTTCGCGCACCACGTCGAGCCCGACGCCGCGCCCGGAAACCGCACTGACTTCATCGGCGGTTGAGAAGCCGGGCTGGAAGATGAGCTGAAGGATCGCATCGCGACCCATTGCGGCGCGCTGCTCCGCCGTGATTAGGCCGCTGGAGACAGCTTTTTTGGCAATTCGATCCTCGTCGAGTCCCTGGCCGTCATCGCTCAACACCACGGAGATGGTGTTGCCCGATTGACGCGCGGCGATCGCGATGTGCCCGCTTTCGGGTTTGCCGTGTTCAAGACGACGGGCCGCAGGTTCGATACCGTGATCGATCGCGTTGCGAATAATGTGCGTCACCGGATCGCGGATCGTCTCGATCATTTCACGGTCGAGTTCGACATCGCCGCCTTCGATCTCGACGGTAACATGCTTGCCGAGGTCCTGGCCGAGATCGCGGACAAGCCGGGGTATCGCGTTGAACAGCGTTTCGATGCGCTGCATCCGCATCCGCGTAATCGCATCGCGCACATCCCCGAGGATCGAGGTCAGCCGCTCGAACGGGCCGTCGATCGTCGGCTGGTCCCCGGCCTGGCGCAATCGGTTTGCCAGGTCATTGCGGGCAAGGACCATGTCGGACACGCCGCTCATTACCCGGTCGAGCAGATCGACCGGCAGGCGGATCGATCGCTGCGTGGCTATGGCCGTGGACCGACCCGGATCCTGCCCATCGTGAAGCTCGCCGTCCTGCGATACGGCAGGTTCTTCCTCGACCGCTGCCCCTGCGGGTCCCCCGTCTTGCATAGCGTCCAGCTTCGCATCGTCGGGTTGTGCGACGATGGCGTCGAGAGCGAGAGCCGCGACGAGTTCGGCATCGCCACCTTCGGGAAATTCTTCTCCGGTTTCGATTGCGTCCATCATCCGGGCGATCCGGTCGATGATAGCGAGAACCGCGTTGACCAAAGCCGCATCGGGCGCGCGCTTTTCGGAGCGGCAATCCGCCAGCGCATCCTCTGCTGCATGGCTGAGCGCGGCGAGGCGCGGAAAATCGAAGAAACCGCAATTGCCCTTGACCGTGTGCACGAAGCGGAAGATCGCGTCGAGCCGCGCGCGGTCGGAGGGATCGGACTCCCAGGCGATGATCTCGCCCTCGATCGCTTCCAGCATTTCGCGTGTTTCCGCGACGAAATCCGTCAGCAGTTCGTCCATGACGCGGCGCCCCTTGTGCAGTCGGGCGCAGATATGGACTCGATTGGTTAACGAAGCTTTCAACCGCACCCTTGCGAGAGGGCGCGCGGAAAGCCGGGTCAGGTGGGTTGGGGCTGCGCGCGATCAGGGGCACGCGCTTTCAGGACATACCAGATCAGGGCCGCCCCGGTGGCTGCGCCCAGCCCGTTCGCTGCGAGTTCGGCGGAATAGATCGCCGCGCTGCCCCAACTGTCCTGCAACAGCCATGCGACCGGTAGCATCGCGACGAAAACCCGGGCCAGCGATTGGGCGAGGGCGAAACCGGCCTTGTCGATCGCGTTGAGAATCCCGTTGGCAACGATCAGGATGCCGAAGCCTGCATAACCCCATGCGGCAATCCGCAGGTATAGCGCGAATTCCTCGATCACGGCGGGATCGTCGGTAAAAAGTGTCGCGAACCACTCGCCTGCGCTCGACAGGATAATCGCGGTGCCAAGGCCCCACGCGATACAGAACATCCCTGCATACAGGGCCGTCGTCCGTGCCCGGCCATAGGCGCGCGCGCCCCAATTCTGTCCCACTATCGCGCCGATCGCTCCCGACAGCGCCAGCAGTGGCACGGTCGCGAAACTCTGCAATCGCCCCGCCGCGCCGAAGCCGGCGACCGCGTCCTGTCCGGCGCTGGCGATGAGGGCGGTCAGGATCGACAGGCCGATCGGGTTGATCGCATTGGAGAACGATGCCGGCGCAGCGACCCGGACTATCGCCTTGGTCGGCTCGACGAAATGCGTCTCTCTCAAAAGCTTGAGATTGAGCGGCAGGTGCGTTCGCTTAACCAGTGCAAAGCCCATCAGCGCGCCGCACGCCCAGCCGATGATCGTCGCATAGGCCGCGCCGACTATGCCGAACCCCTCGAACCCCAGCGCGCCGGTGATGAGCAGCGGATCGAGGATCCAGTTCGCCGCCGCATAGGTGACCGAAACATAGCTGGTCTTTCGCGCCTCCCCCTGACCGCGCAGCACGCCGTTCAGACCCATGATCGCAAGGAGAAGCGGGAAGCCCAGCGCGAACGGCTGCATATAGGTGCGAATGAGCGGCAACAGGTTTTCGGGAGCGTTCATCAGTCGGAACAGCGGATCGGACAATGCGAACAGCGTCAGGCCCATGACGAGGCCCATCGTGACCGCGAAGACGACCCCGAAATTCGCCCGCCGCGCCGCACGATCGTCGTCGCCTTCGCCGAGCGCGCGCGAAACCACCGAGTTTATGCCTACCATGACCCCCACACCGAGCGACGTCAGCGCGACGGAAATTGGGAAAATGAAGGAGATGGCCGCCAGCGCGTCGGCGCTCAGTTGTCCGATGAAATAGGCATCCACCAGACCGATAGAGATGATCGCAGCGACGCCGATAATCGCCGGCAACGTCTGTCCGACGAGATGGCCGGTGATGCTACCCGTGGTCAGCTTCGCGGAACCGGGTTCGGTATCGGGCTCGCCAGGATCGTCCATCTGGGGGCGCGCCTAGCCGGGGGCCGTCCTGCGCGCAAAGCAAATCGGCCTTCGCGAGGGGCCGGTCGATAGGGCGTCGGATAGCACGGCGGCGTACTGCAACCTTGTCGTGGACCCCCAAGGCGTGCGATAAACGCAGGCAATCAGACGTCTATCGTACAAGCAATCGCAAGGGATGCGAACATCATGGCCACCCAGCTCAAGCAAACCGAAAGCCTCAAGGATCGCGTCAGCGCGGAAGAGTGGCAGGCACGGCTCGATCTCGCGGCCTGCTATCGCATTTTCGACCATCTGGGGTGGTCGGAATCGATCTATAACCACATTTCGGTGGCCGTACCGGGAGAGGAAGGCAATTTCCTCATCAACCCGTTCGGGCTTCTCTACGACGAAGTCACCGCCTCGAACCTCGTCAAGATCGACGTGGATGGAAACAATGTCGGCGGCTCGCCATACATGGTGAACAAGGCCGGCTTCACCCAGCACGCCTATTTTCACAAGCATCTGGGTGAGCGCGCCAACGCCATCTGTCACGTGCACACCACCGCGACTATGGCCGTGTGCAGCCACAGGGAAGGGCTGCTGCCCACCAATTTCTACGCGTGCAACTTCCAGAACCGGATCGGCTATCACGATTTCGAAGGCGTGACGGTGCGCGAGGAAGAGGGCGCGCGATTGCTCGAGAACCTCGGCGACAATTCGATCCTGATGCTGCGCAATCACGGCCCGGTCGTGATGGACCGGACGATGCCGGGCATGTTCGTGAAGATGTGGTCGTTGCAGCGCGCCTGCGAAATCCAGGTCGCAACGCTCTCGCAAGGAGAGGCGCATGTCGTCCAGCAGGACGTCGTCGATGTTCACCAGCGCGATCTATCGGTGATGGCATCGCAGGGTGGGGCGGGTGTGTTCGATTTCGAAGCATGGAAGCGCAAGATCGACCGGATCGACGATAGCTGGCGCAACTAAGCCTACTTCCCACAGCCTGCAGGACGACGCGCCATGTCGCGCATGACCGTGAACGAACGCCCGGTCGAGTTCGATCTCGATCCGGACATGCCCTTGCTCTACGCCTTGCGAGAGGCGGCGAACCTCACGGGCACCAAGAACGGGGCCGGCGGGCGAGACTGTTCGTGCGGGGCGTGCGTGGTGCTGGTAGACGGGACCGCGCTGCGGTCCTGCCAGATCACGCTGGCGGAAGCGGAAGGGCGGTTCATCACCACGATCGAGGGGTTGTCGCCCGATCGCTCCCATCCCCTCCAGCAGGCGATGGTGGCCGAACAGGCGATCCAGTGCGGGTTCTGCACGCCCGGTATCGTGATGGCCGGCGCGGCCCTTCTCCGCCGCAATCCGCAGCCGAGCCGTCCCGAGATCGAGGAAGCGATCCCCAATATCTGCCGCTGCGGGGTCTATCCCCGGCTGGTTCGCGCGGTGGAACGCGCCGGGCGGGTGGCTCGCAGACGCGAGGGGATCAGCGCCGCCCAGGCTCCCGGCATCGGTATCGAGGATGCCGGCGAGCAAGTGCCCGCGCTGCGATCACGCTCGGACGATCGCTGATCCTGTCCCCCCCAAGAGGGGTGCATAAGGGGTACAGAAGGGGGTCTGAACGCAGCCGAGCGCGTGCTTAGAACCGCCCCGTCACTGCAAAGCGCGCATTGATCGGCGCGCCCACGGTAACCTGGTGCGTGGAATGCGCGTTGGGGAAGTAGAGCGTGTCGTTCGCGTTCTCGACGTTCACCTGCAGCCGCAGGTTTTCCGACACGTCGTAGAAGGCGGCGGCGTCGATCCGGGTGTAGGACGGCAGGATCGCGGTGTTGGAATTGTTGGCGAAGCTGCTGCCCTGGTGGGTCACGCCGATGCCGAAGGCGAAGCGGTCCGTCACCTCCACCTGGTTCCAGATCGAGGCCATGTTCTCGGGCAGTTCGCGCGGGCGAAGGCCGGTGGGGCCGTCCTCGTCGACCTGCTCCCCGTCGAGATAGCTGTAGCCTGCGGTCACGAACCAGCCGGGCAGCACCTCGCCCCTCGCCTGCAGTTCGAAGCCTTGCGTCTTCGAATCGATCACCACCAATGTTTCGGCATCGTCGGCGGTCGGCTGGGGCGAGCTTTGTTCGATCTCGAACACAGCTGCCGTGAGGCTGAGGCCGCTGGCGAGGTCCCACTTCACCCCCGCTTCGAGATTGACGAAGGTATCGGGGTCGAGCGCGTCCGCCCCGCCGCCAAGCCCGGTAAACTGTTCGCCAGAGCGCGGCAGGAAGCTTTCCGAATAGCTGGCGTAGATCGAGAGGTTTTCCTGCGGCTTGAGGATCACCCCGCCGCGCGGTGAAAATTCCTCATCCTTTCGCGACAGGCGCTCGCCGCCGACGACATCGAACACCTCGATATCGAAGCTGTCGAACCGGCCCCCGGCGACCACGCGCAGCCAGTCGGTCAGCGCGATCTCGTCCTGCATGTAGAGAGAGAACACGTCGAGCCCGACCTGCGTGAAGTCGTTGATGTCCTCGCTGAAATCGTTGATCGTCTGTTCGCCATCGGCATTGATGCCGATCCCGCCGCGCAGCAGCAGCGGGCGGCGCACGGTGAAGATCTCGTTGTCGTCCTCGGTCGTGCTCCAGAAGGCGTTGAACCGGTCCTGGTCGGAATCGGTCGCGATGTATTCGCCGCCCACCAGCAGCGAGTGATCGATCCCGCTGGTCTGGAAGGCGCCGATGAGGTTGGCTGTCAGGATCAGGTTCTCGCGCTGTGTCGTGTCGACATAGCCGTCCAGCGTCACCTCGCCGGGCGTGTCCGCCTCGTCGTAGGATGATGCGTAGAAGTTCGAATAGACCTTGTCGTAATCGCCGTAGAACGCGCTGAAGACGCCCTTGAAGCTGTCGCTGAAATCCTGTTGCAGCGTCGCGCGAAGCAGGTGTGCTTCCAGCTGGGTGTAGTTCTCTTCCGGATCGCCGAAGACGATGTCCTCGAACGCCCCGACCGGGCGACCGTCGGCGCCGGTGGGGATGCCGCGATCGATGAAGCGTTCGTGATCCGCGAACTCGTAGGACAGGTCGAGCAGCGTCGTCTCGCCCAGTTGCACGCGCGCGGTCGGATTGAAACCGATGCGGGTCCCGTCGTAGAAATCGCGGTGATTGGCGAGTTCCTCGTAAGCGGCGTTGACCCGCACGGCGAGCGCGTCTCCCGCGGCGAGGTTCACATCCCCCTGCACCGACACCTGGCCGAACGTGTCGATCGCGATCTGCCCGCCGGCAAAGTTTCGGCCCAGTTCGCCCTTCTTGGTCACCCGGTTGAGCACGCCGCCGGTCCCGCCGCGCCCGAACAGGAGCGCATTGGGTCCGCGCAGGATTTCGACCTGCTGCAGATTGTAGAGGCCGCGATAGTACTGCACGTCGTCGCGCATGCCATCGATGAAGAAGTCGGCGGTCGACCGGATGCCGCGAAACACGATGGAGTCGCGGTGCCCTTCGCCCTGCGAGGTGTTCACGCCCGGTGTGTAGTCAATGATCTCGCCGATCGAGCTGAAGCCGCGGTCGAGGATTTCCTCCTCGGTCGTGATGCTGATCGATTGCGGCACGTCGATTACCGGGGTCGGCGTCTTCACCGAATTGAGAAGGTCGGTGTAGAGGACTTCGCCGGTGACGAGGATGCCTTCGTCCTGTGCTGCCGCAAGGGCACCGGCGCTGACCGCGACCTCGGCCCGGTTCGCACCCGGGGCTGCGGGCTGCTCGGGGTTTTCCTCGGCCAAAGCGGGAAAGGCGATGGTGGCGCATCCGGCCATGAGGGCGGCGCGGGCAAACTGGGTGATCATGGGGCTCCTTCCGTCGTCGGCGGAAGCGCTATTGCAAACCATTTTCAGTTGCAATGCCAGTTTTGCGAATAGGTCTCATTTCAGCGGGGAGTGGAACCGGAATGCAGCATTCGCTACGCAGTCATCTCCCCGGACATTGGGCGGGCGTGCAGCGTGGGAGGCAAGGATGAAAGCGACGATCTGGCACAATCCGAAATGCGGGACGTCGCGAAAGACGCTCGCCATTCTCGAAAACCTGAGCAGCGTCGACCTGACCGTCGTCGAATATCTGAAGGATCCGCCTTCGCGCGAAAAGCTCGCGCAATTGTTCGATGCGGCGGGACTGACACCGGCCGAAGGGCTGCGCCTGCGCGGCACCGATGCCGAGGAGCGCGGCCTGCCCGATGCCGATGCGGACACGGTGCTGAGTGCGATGGTGGACGACCCCATCCTCATCAACCGTCCGCTGGTCGAGACCGAAAAGGGCGTGGCGCTGTGCCGCCCGCAGGACGAAGTGCTCAAGCTGCTTTGAAGCGTCGCCCGGGGCGCGGCGCGTTCAGTCCTGCGCGGCGCCGGTCAGGGCATTGTCGCTGGCAAGCGCGCTCCACCCGAATGCGAAGACGGCGGCGCATAGCGCGACGATCAGTCCGAAGCCCAGCCAGTCGCTGACATTGTAGAGCCATACGCCAAGCGCCGGGGCGTAGATGAAGCTTGCGCCCGCGACGCTTGCGACGATGCCGGAGGCCTGGCCCTGCTCGGCCCGGTTGACGGCAAGCGAGGTGCCCGCCGTGGTTCCGGGCCGGAACAGTCCGAAGCCGAGTGAGGCGATCGCATAGCCGAACGTGATCGTGTGCAGGTCGCCCGCCGCGCCGAGGATGGCCGTCCCGATGCCAGCCACCGCGATGCCCGAAAGCGTCGCCGCTCGCGGGCCGAGATCGAATCTCGGAATCAGCCCCCATTGCGCCAGCAGCGTGGCGAGCGCGCCGAACATCAGGACGATGCCGACAGGGCCCGCACCCGCTTCGGGCGTATCGCGCAGACCCAGCCGGTCGAGCACGAGGAACCCGGAAATGCCGAGGATCATCGCTTGCGCATGGCCGCCAAGGAGCCCGGCGATGACCCAGGGCCGCAAACGCGGTTCGAACCAGCGCAGCTTCGCCGCCTCGCCCGCATCGCCGCCGTTATCCGCAGGCTCGTCGTCCTCGTCCTCGTGTGTCTCCGCGTGGTCGCTCGGCGCGCCGCCCGATCCGCTGGCATAGGGCGCGTCGTAGGTTCGCGAGCGGGCCGGATATTGCGGCTCGTCGTCGGGCAGCCGCAACCGCAAGATGACGAGCGCGACGAGGCCCAGCAGCGCAAAGCAGAGGAACGGTCCGGTAAGGCCGAGGCCGGTGAACGGCAGGATCATCAGCGGCGCGAGCGCAGGCCCGATCACGGTGCCGAGGCCAAAGCTCGATGCGATCAGCGACAGCGCCTGCGTGCGCTCGGCCCGTGGCGTTCGCGACGCGACATAGGCCTGCACCGCCGGCGGCGCGGCGCTGCCGAAACCGCCATAGAGGCTGCGTGCGGCGGCAAAGGCGATGAGCGCGCCAAGGGCGGTTATCCACCCGGCCAGCCCCGCCCACAGCACGATCCCGCACAACGCCATCGACACGATAAAGCCGCACAGGCCGAGCGCCATCATCGCCTTGCGCCCCCGCCGGTCCGACCGCCGCGCCCAGATCGGGGCGCATACCACCCACAGCAGCGCTGACCAGCTGTAGGCGAGGCTGATCCACACGTCCCGCACTCCGAGCGCCGTGCCGATCGAGGGCATGACCGATTGCATCGCGGTATTCCCTGCCGCCGTCACCAGCATCACGGTGAACAGCAGCGCCATCCGCCCGTTCGAGATCGAGCCGCCGCGCGGCGCGGCCAGCTCGTAGGGCTCGGCGGCGACTGTCGGGCGGTCGGGAATCGGGTCCGGCTGGGGTTCGGAAGGGGCCATGAACCTTCGCGCTAGGCTAGCTGGCGCTTGGGTTCAATCTGGCGTTTGCAGGATCGTCGCGGCGAATGCTCGGGCTAGCCGAACGTCTCCTCCAGGTCCCCGGCGCCGGGGCCTGCCAGTTGTCCGTACATGGCGACGGCGATCGCGCAGATGAGGGTGCCGACCGCCATCGACATCGCCCCGTTGGCAAGGCCCATGATCGCGGTCGCCGCAGTGCCCGTACCCGCCAGCGCTGCGACCACGCCGAACAGCCCGGTCACCAGCAGCGAGATGACGGTGTAGACCGCGAACAGCACCACCCAGAACAGGGTGATCGGCCACTGCTTGGGCTTGGTCAGCCGGAAACTGCGGACGAGTGCCTTCACCGGGTTGAGCGTGCGCTCGATCACCAGCACCGGCATGGTCAGCGAAAGGCGCGATATCAGCCATATGATCAGGACGAATGCGACGAGGACCCCGATGATGGCCAGCCCCGCCATGCCGGAAAGGGTAGCCAGCAGGGTTATGGGCGTCACGATCGCGATCCCGGCGATGACATAGACGATGATCGTCAGCAGCATCGCGGCAATCGTGCTTGGCACGATCCTGATCCCCTGCCGGATCGCTTCACCCACGGTCGGGCGTCGGCGTCCCATGAGCGCGATCATCGCGCCGTAGCCGGTGAAGTTCATGAACAGGGCGAACAGCCCGAGACCGGTCACCGCTGCGGCGTTTTCCCGCAACCAGGCCTCCATCTGCGCGTCGTCGACGCCGGGCGTCATCATGATCCCGAAATCAGGCAGGAGCAGGTAGATGGCAAGGGCGGGCAACAGCAGGAAGACGCCCGACAGCACGGCGAGCAGCGACAAGTTGTCGCGAATGAGCTCGACCGCGCGTGCCCATGTCGCGTTCATGTTGAAATTCATGGTCGTTCGTCGCTCCCGCCCGTCGCTTGCCCCTTGATCTGGCCGTCCAATGCCCCCACGCACTCGCCATGGCAAGCGCAGCGCCTCAACCTCCCGAACCGGTCATGCCCGCCTGGCGGCGCGAGGACACGCCCGTGCCCTATCGTGATGCGCTGGCCGCGATGGATGCGCGCAACCACGCGATCGCGGCGGGCGATGGAGAGGAGCTGATCTGGCTGCTCGAACACCCGCCTGTCTATACCGGGGGCACCAGCGCGGACCCGGCAGAGCTGTGCGATCCGCGCTTCGAGGTCGTTCCGACGGGGCGGGGCGGCCGCTACACCTATCACGGGCCGGGCCAGCGGGTCGGATACCTGATGCTCGACCTGACGCAGCGCGGGCGCGACGTGCGTCGCTTCGTTCACGCGATAGAGGACTGGGTTATCGAAACGCTCGGCGATTTCGGGGTTGCGGCGCGCCGGGCCGAAGGGCGGATCGGCATCTGGTGCGACGATATCGACGGAAGCGAGGCGAAGATCGGCGCGATCGGCGTGAGGGTTCGCCGCTGGGTCACGATGCACGGTTTCTCGGTCAATCTCGATCCGGACCTGTCGCATTTTTCGGGGATCGTGCCGTGCGGGATCGCCGATTACGGGGTCACGAGCCTCGCGCGGCTTGGCAAGAGCGTCTCGATCGAACAATGGGACGAAGCGCTTGTCGCGCGTGCGCCGGACTTCCTTCGCAGTCTGGAAACGCCGTGCCGGAGGACGAAGACTTGATGAAGACGTGGCGGATCATGCCGGTATTGCTGCCGATACTCGCGCTGTGCGCGTGCGAGGAAGAGCGCGCGGTCGAAGGTCCGGTCGAAACCGGCGGCGAAGCGGCGGGCGAGGTGCTCGGCGGAACCATCAGCGACGAGATGCTGCCGCTCGAACAGCTCACCTCCACCCCGCCTCCCGGCCAGGGCGACGAACCGGGTGACGAGGAAGAGACCGAAGAGGAATAGGCGAAACGCGGATCAGGCCGCGTCTTCGGCCCGTTCCTCCTCCAGCGTCGGATAGTCGGTGTAGCCGCCGGCGCCCGGGAAGTACCAGCTCTTGGGCACGTCCTTGTTGGGATTGAGCGTCGCGCCCTGGCGGATCCGTTCGACGAGGTCGGGGTTCGAGATATAGGGCCGGCCGAAGCTGACGGCGTCGCATTTCCCGCTCTCGACATCGGCCGCCGCCTGTTCCGGCACATAATCGGAATTGAGGATCAGCGGGCCGGAATAGAGCTTGCGGAGGTGAGGACTCTGCTTGGGCACGTCGGTCCGGCCGAACGTGCCCTCGGGGCCCGGCTCGCGCAGTTCGAGGAAGGCGAGGCCAAGCTCCTCGATCACCTTTGCCGCAGCACCGAATGTCGCTTCGGGATCGCTGTCGTCGACCCCTTGCGTTTCGCCGTTGGGGGACAGGCGGATCGCGACGCGGTCCGCGCCCCAGACGTCGATCAGCGCTTCGAGCACTTCGCGCATGAAGCGCATGCGGTTTTCCGTGCTGCCGCCGTAATCGTCATCGCGAAGGTTGGAATTGTCGCGCAGGAACTGGTCCACGAGGTAGCCGTTCGCGCCGTGCAATTGCACCGCGTCGAACCCGGCCTTCTTAGCGTTTTCGGCGGCATGGCGATAATCGTCGATCACGCGCTTGATCTCGTCCACCGACAGGGCGCGCGCCTCTGCATAGTCGCTCTTGCCCTTGGGCGTGTGAGCCTGGCCCGGTGCGCGGGTCGCGCTGGCGGACACGGGCGGCGCGCCGTCCATGTAATAGGGGTGCACCACCCGGCCCATATGCCACATCTGCAGGGCGATCAGTCCGCCTTCGGCATGTACGCCCTCGACGATCGGCTTCCATGCCTCGACCTGTTCGTCGCTCCAGATCCCCGGCGCAGACGGCCAACCCAGCCCCTCGCGGCTGATTCCCGTCGCTTCGGTGAGAATCAGGCCAGCCCCGGCGCGCTGGCGGTAGTAGGTCTGCATCAACTCGTTAGGCACGAACATCGGGTCCGCCGCGCGCCCACGGGTGAGCGGCGCCATGAAGACGCGGTTGCGCGCGGTCAGGGCACCCATGGTGAGCGGCTGGAACAGGGCGTCGTGCATATGGGCTTACCTCGCGAATTTGGGTTTCGTTTCGCTATCCGTTTGGCGACATGCGCGCTAGGCCGCAACCCATGAGCGAAACCAGTCAGGTCGATGGAAGCAATATAGCGGGGGCGCGACCCGCGCTTTTGCTAGCTGCCCTGCTTGCCGGAAACATCGCGCTGGCGCTCGGCCCGTGGTTCGTGCGCGAGGCCGATACCGGGCCGGTAAGCGCGGCGTTCTGGCGCCTGTTCCTCGCTTTGCCGTTCCTGTTCGTCTTCGCCCGGATCAGCGGCCAGAAGGTCGCGGGGCTGTCCGGGAAGACGCTGGCGCTGGTGAGCATCGGCGCGCTGGCCTTCGCCCTCGACCTTGCAAGCTGGCACGTCGGCATCGGCATGACGCGGCTGGGTAACGCGACGCTGTTCGGCAATGCTGGCTCGGTCATCCTGCTGTTCTGGGGGTTCATCGCCGCACGGATGCTGCCGCGCGGATTCGAATGGGTCGCGATCGCCTGCTCACTGTCGGGCGCCGCGATCCTGCTGGGCCGCAGCCTCGACATCGCGTTCGAAAGCTTCGTCGGCGACCTGTTCTGCCTTGCCGCGGGCACATTGTACGCGGTCTACCTGCTGACACTACAGGGGGCGCGGGCGCGGTTCGGGGCATGGAGCCTGCTGGTATGGGTGGCGATCTTCGCCTGCCCGGTGCTGCTGGGCCTTGCGGTGATCCTGGGCGAACCGATCTGGCCGACCGACTGGACGCCGATCCTGATCCTGTTCGTCTCCAGCCAGCTGATCGGGCAGGGCCTGCTGGTCTATTCGCTCGGCCATTTCCCGCCGCTGGTGATCGGCGTCGCACTGCTGATGCAGCCTGCCGTGGCCGCTCTTGTGGGATACATGGTGTTCGGCGAGGTGCTGAGCGCGCTCGACATCATCGGGATGATCCTGCTCGGCAGCGCTCTGGTCGCGGCGCGGGCGGGTCGCGGCGCACGCTGACAAGCGGCGCACGCCTAGCGCGAAATGGTCGAGGCGAACCGGTCGTAGCGTTTTTCCAGCGTCGCGAGTTCCGGCCCGACCAGCGCCTCGCGCGCCTGTTCGATCAGCAACCGCCCCTCGTCGCGCAGCATCGCGCGCCGGGTGACGTCCTTCACCGGGATCGCGGCATTGGCGAGCGTGTCGAGCATTACCATCGAGGCATTCGGACTCGTGGCCACCGAACCGCGGATCGAACCGAAACCGCGCGCGAGATAGTGGGAGAAGTTGTCGGGGCATGGAATCACCGGGCACCGGTCCGCGTCTTGCTTGCACACGTCCTTGTGCAGGTCGCGCCGACCGATCTCGGAAGTCGCGGCGCCGAGCCAGTGCAGGGCGGTGATGGCGGTGAAGGGATCGTTGATGCCCGGAGACAGGGCCCGCAGGCCGATTTCCACCAGTTCGTCGATCAGGAATTCGGGATCCTGCGCCGGGGTGCGTACCGATCCCGTGGTGAAGCAATTGCGCGCCCGGTCCTCGATCGTTTCGGGTTTGCAGCCCTTTATGTCCATCAGCGGCAGGTCGCGGTGGACGAAATCTCCTGTTCTTACCCGCAGGGTGAAGGTGCAGCCGCAATCGCGGGCGAGATCTTCGAGTTCCTCGAAATCGATCAGCTGGACATAGCCGGTTTCCCACGCGGTCAGCGGCTCGCCGCCCTCGCCTTCGCGTGCCTCGCGAAATTCGTCCTCGACCGGATAGGTCTCGCGAATGGCCTTCACCAGTCGCCGGCCGATCTGTTCCAGCACCTTGTTGATGCGGATCGAGGAGGGAACGTGGTTCAGGAAGAAGACCAGGACGCCGACGCAAAGCGCCATGAGCAGGTAGGCCACCAAGAGCGAGAGTTGCGGCGTGAAACCGGGCACCACCGTCGCGGTGCTCGTCACCGGCGTTTCATCCTCGGTCCGCACCGATCGCAGCACGACCAGCGCATAGACGAACGTGCCGATGAAGGTCGCCAGGCTCATCTGGTTGCCCTTGTCCTCCATGAAATTGGTCAGGAGACGCGGGCCGTACGTGCCGCTGGCGAAGGACACGGCGACGATGGTGATCGAAAAGACGGTCGAGGCCACCGCGATCATGCTGCTGGCCATCACGGAAAGGATATCGGCCGCGCCCTGGGGGCGGACCGGCACCAGCCATTCGACGTCGTTCAGCCATTCGGCGAAACCGTTGCGATCGAGATAGACGAGCGCAAAACCCAGCAGCGCCCCCAGGATCGCGAACAGCGCAGGATAGAACCAGTAATTTGCGTTGAGGCGCGCCCAGAAGAAACGGATTTCGGCTGTCATCGCGAGGCTAACGCTTGAGCCGCCGCGATGGGTGCAAGCCCGCTTCGGCCATCAGTCGCCGCTCGGCACGTCGCCTTTGGGCATTTCCTCGATCTCGACTTCGCCGATATCGCCGCGCCCCACCGTGTCGCTCGCCATTTCGAGCATCCGGTCGAGGCTCTTTTTCGCGGCAAGGCGCAGGTCTTCCTCGATCTCGATACGCGGGGTCAGATCGCGCAGCGACGTGTAGAGCTTCTCCATCGTATTGAGCGCCATGTACGGGCAGATGTTGCACGCGCAATTGCCGTCCGCGCCGGGCGCACCGATGAAGTTCTTCCCCGGCAGCGCCTTTTCCATCTGGTGGATGATGTGCGGCTCGGTCGCGACGATCAGCGTGTCGCCTTCGAATTCCTGCGCGAATTTCAGGATCGAGCTGGTCGAGCCGACGTGATCGGCATGGTCGATGATCGTGGGCGGGCATTCGGGATGCGCGGCGACGGGGGCGCCCTTGTGTTGTTCTTTCAGCTTCAGCAATTCGGTTTCGCTGAAGGCTTCGTGCACGATGCACACGCCCGGCCACAGCAGCATTTCGCGGTCGAACTTGCGCGAAAGCCAGCCGCCCAAGTGCCGGTCGGGGCCGAAGATGATCTTTTGATCCTTGGGGATCTGCTGGAGGATCGTTTCCGCGCTGGAGGAGGTGACGATGATGTCGGAGAGCGCCTTCACCTCGGTCGAGCAATTGATGTAGGTCAGCGCGATGTGATCGGGATGCGCTTCGCGGAACGCCTTGAACTTTTCGGGCGGGCAGCTGTCTTCCAGGCTGCACCCTGCGTCGAGATCGGGCAGGATCACGGTCTTTTCGGGAGAGAGGATCTTGGCGGTATCGGCCATGAACTTCACCCCGCAGAACGCGATGACGTCCGCATCGGTATCCGCCGCCTTGCGGCTTAACTCGAGGCTGTCGCCCACGAAATCGGCGATGTCCTGGATGTCGGCGGTCTGGTAGTAATGCGCGAGGATCACTGCGTTGCGCTCCTTGCGCAGCCGGTCGATCTCGGCGAGCAGATCATCGCCGCTGGGTATTTTCGTTTCGATGCTCATAGGTCGGTCCTGGGTTCGCTTTCAGCTGCGACATAGGCACGAAGCGCCCGTTTTCCGAGCCATAATTGCTTTCAGGGCTGGAAGCCGGGGGGAAGGAACGGTTCAAGCGGCCGCTCGGCCCCGGGCGTTCCGGCGACCACCCATTCGCTCACGGCAATACCGAGGGGCGAATACGCAAGAGCCATCGAGACGGCGAACGTCGCGACATAGGCACCAAGACCGCACCAATAGGCCGGGTGGACCTCCCCCTCGCGGCGCAGATCGGCGATCATGCCGATGACCGGGAACAGGAACGTGACGAAGGTCGAGATCGTCCAGGCCCAGGGAATCATGAAAGGCATCGGCAACAACCGGCCAAGGCCCGGCCCGGTCAGGATCGCCATGGCGCACAGCATCAGCCGGCGGTGCCAGCCGACGTAGCGCCGCTGCCGCAAGGCCCACCAGGCGAGCCCTCCGAAGCACCACAGGAGCATCAGGTTGCTCCACAGGAATTCGCTCGCATGGAAGAAGAACGGCCCGCCGGTGCGGCGCGCGGCCACGATCATCAGGACCGAACCGGTCGCCACCATGGCCGGGACGAAGACATAGGCGGCGCGTCCCAGCGTCACGTGCAGCCGCCGGTTGTTCGTCGAAGCGGTGACGTGCTGCGCGAGATAGAGCGCGATCCATCCCATGAAGACGACGCCGTGCAGGTGATAGGGCCAGGGCGAGATAAAGGTCGACCGCCCCATGGCAAGGTTGAGCGAGAAGCCCGCGACGACGATCAGGCTCATGATGAACGCCATCACGGTGAAGAACCGCGTGTTCGCGATAGGGCGTGCCGTTCGGCCGCTCGCCCCTCCGGCAATGCCGGCCCCGATCGAAGTCACCATGCGCCGGTCCCCTCCTTCATGACATGACGGGGAACAGGATAATGCGGAGCGATCCGCACGCGTAGTAGAAACGCGACTATCGACGCGCTCTCATCAGGCCAGCCGCCAGATCTCCACGCCCGCCTCGTGCCCTCGCACCGCCAGGCTGCGCTTTTCGAGGTCGATGAGGTGCGCCGTCACGCTCATTTCGGCGGCGGGGATCAGCCGCTCGTCCAGCCCCTTGTACATGGCGGGGATGAACTCCGACACGGCACGCCCTTCCTCGCCCAAAAGGCGCAGGATCTGGTTCTCGCGCTGGCGGCGATGGCCGATCATCCCGCGCAAAAGCTGCTTGGGCTTCGTGATGGCGGGGCCGTGGGCCGAATGGAATACCCGGTCGTCGCGGTCCGACAGTTTGTGGAGGCTCGCAAGATAGTCCCCCATGTCCCCATCGGGAGGGACTACGACGCTGGTCGACCAGCCCATCACGTGATCGCCGGTGAACAGCGAACCCGATTCCTCCAGCGCGAAGCACAGGTGGTTCGACGTGTGGCCGGGCGTGGCGACTGCGGTCAGGGTCCAGCCGGTGCCGCCCATCGTCTCGCC
>JBARZK010000159.1:0-8252 GCA_049649965.1 Erythrobacter sp. | reverse complement strand
ACCCAGTTTCCCGACGCGCGACTGGTGGTGTCGCAGCGCGATCCGGGCGCGGTTCGCCGCAGCGCGGTGTCGCTGGTGGCGAACCAGATGGCGATCCAGTCCGATGCATGCGACCTTGGCTGGATCGAGGAGGAGTGGCGGCGCAAGCTTGCTCTGCGCGAGGCGCGGATGGACGTCGCACTGGCGGACTGGGACGGCCCGATCGCGCGGCTGAATTTTTCCGCGCTGAACGAGGATTGGGAGCGCGAGATCGAGCGTGCCTATCGCGAGCTGGGCCTGTTCCTCACACCCGAAGCGCGCCGCCGGATGCAGCGCGTGATGCGCCGCGGTGCCGATGGCGACCATGCCGCCCATTCGCACCAGCTCGACCGGTTCGCAGCGCAGGAACAGCTTTCCTGACGGACCGGTTTCGGCAACGAAAAAGGGCCGCCCCTCGCGGGAACGGCCCTTTCGCGTAACGGCATGAAAACCGGTCAGCCGACGATTTCGTCCTCGTCGAAGAAGTACGCGATTTCGGTCTTCGCGTTCTCTTCGCTGTCGGAACCGTGAGCCGAATTGGCCTCGATCGATTCGGCGAAGGTCTTGCGGATCGTGCCTTCCTCGGCATCGGCGGGATTGGTCGCGCCCATGATCTCGCGATTGCGGGCAACGGCGTTCTCGCCTTCGAGCACCTGCACGACGACCGGGCCGCTGGTCATGAAATCGACCAGATCGCCGAAGAACGGGCGTTCCTTGTGAACCGCATAGAAGCCTTCGGCCTGTTCGCGGGTCATGCGGATGCGCTTGGACGCGACGACGCGCAGGCCGCCGTCTTCCAGCATCTTGGTGACCGCACCGGTCAGGTTGCGGCGCGTGGCGTCGGGCTTGATGATCGAAAAGGTGCGGGTAACCGCCATGGCATTGATCCTTGGATGATAGAGAGCAGCGCGCCGCCGCGCGCCGGGGGTGGGTTTGCGCCCGCGCGCCTACCGGCGGAAGCCCGCTCTATCAAGCGTCATGTGGGCGCGGGGTCAGTAATCCTCGCCCCGCCCGACCACCAGTTGCGCGCGCGTGCCGCCTTCTATCGGGGAAGCGTTGAGCGAGAAGGTCGTGCCCGATCCGTTCCTGCCGCCCAGCACGCGCCCGTCGTTCACCGTCAGGTCGACCTCGATATCGATCCCGGCAGCCTCGGCCTGTTCGCGGTAATATCGCATGACTTCGTCGGGGGTCGCATCGCTTTCGAAGCCCACGATCGCGCCCTTGCCGTCGGCCTGGTCGACGACCGTGTTGCTGGTGATGCGGGCGTCGGCAATGATGTCGAACCCGTCGGGAAGGTCGATGGGCACGTCGGTGCCGGAACGCATGGCGATATCGCCTTCGGGCGTCGAGATCGTCATCCGCTCTTCGCCGGTGTCGGAATCTATGGTGTAATCGGTGCTGGTGTTCGCCGCGCCCTCGCTATCGGCGTCCGAAGCATCGGATCCGCAGGCGGCGAGAGTTGCCGCCACGATCAGCGCCAACGATCCGGTGCCCAGATGCTTCATGCCTTTTTCACCCATCGTCCATCCTCCTGTTCGAAAAACGCGCGTTCGAGATCGGGTTGGTTGTCCAGCGAGCGCCAGACCTTGCGGGCATCGGCCTTCGTCGTCTCGTCGAACAGCAGGAAAGCGCGCGCGAAGTTTTTCGGATCGCGGAAGACCCCGTCGGCGAAGACCACGTGACTTGCCGCGTTGGCCGCATCGGGCGCGTCGGAAAGCAGGACCGGCTGGCGCTCGGCTCCCGGCGCCCCAGCCTCGCCATTGGCGAGGAAGCTCTCGGCGCCCGCATGCCACAGCGCCCTGGAGATGTCGGCACGTTGCCCGGCATCGGCGCTGACGACCAGCAGGCGTTCGCCTTCGTCCAGCACCCGCCGGGCGATCAGCGCGACGACCTTTTGCGGGCCGTCGTTCGAAAGCTGCCAGAAATCGACCTTCACCTAGGGTTTGCCCTTTTCCCGCCGGCACCGATCGGAACAATAGCGCACTTCGTCCCAGTCGCGCTCCCATTTCTTGCGCCAGGTGAAGGGTAGCCCGCACGTCGCGCAGTTCTTGGAGGGCAGGTCCGACTTCTTGCGCATCCGCGCCATTCTTTTCGCCTCAGGCGCCGGCGGGCGCATCCGCGCCCTTGGCTTTCCTCGCTCTCGCGACCTCGCGGTCGCGTCGCTGCGGACGCGCGGTCGCGCTTGCGGCCCTTCGGCCCGGGAAACGAAACGGGCGTACCACCAACGCCTATTTCTCCAGGTTGTCGGCGACGAACCGGTCGATCAGGCGCACGCCGTAACCGGTCGCGCCCTTGTCCCACGCATGGCCCGGCTTGTCGGCCCAGACCATCCCGGCGATGTCGCAATGCGCCCAGGGCGTGCCCTTCTTGATGAAACGGTGGAGAAATTGCGCGGCGGTGATCGAACCGGCCTGGCGCGGGCCGACGTTCTTGATGTCGGCGATCGGGGAATCGATCAGCTTGTCGTAGGCCGGGCCGATCGGCAGGCGCCACAGCTTGTCGCCGCTGGTCTCGCCCGCGCTCAGCAACTGCCCGGCGAGATCGTCGTCGTTCGAGAACACGCCGCCATGTTCATTGCCGAGCGCAATGATCATTGCGCCCGTAAGCGTCGCGAAATCGACGATCCGGGCGGGATCGTATTCGCGCTGCGCCCAGCACAGGGCGTCGCACAGCACCAGCCGCCCTTCGGCATCGGTGTTGATAACCTCGACCGTCTGGCCGTCCATCGTCGTCACCACGTCGCCGGGGCGCTGCGCCTTGCCGTCGGGCATGTTCTCGGCAAGGCCCATGACGCCGATGACGTTCGCCTTCGCCTTGCGCAGCACCAGCGCGAGCATTCCGCCGGCGACCGCGCCCGCGCCGCCCATGTCCCACTTCATGTCCTCCATGCCGGCCCCCGGCTTGATGGAAATGCCGCCGGTGTCGAAGGTCACGCCCTTGCCGACCAGCAAGGAGGGCTTGTCCCCGTCGACGCCGCCGCGCCATTCGATCGCGAGCAGGCGCGAGGGACGCTCCGATCCCTGACCGACGCCCAGCAGCGCATTCATGCCGAGCCGCTCCATCTCCGGTTCGTCGAGAACAGTGATCTTCGCGCCCGTGCCTTCGAATGCTTCGCGGCACATTTCGACGAAGCTTTCGGGGTAGAGGACATTGGCCGGTTCCGTGACCAGCTTGCGGGTGAACTCGCTCCCCTTCGCGACCGCCTCGGCGTCTTTCCAGGCCTCCTGTGTCCCGTCAGGCGCTCCGATCACATGCACCGTTTCGAGCGTCACTTTCTTCTCTTCGGGAAGCTTGGTGCGATAGGCGTCGTGCCGCCAGCCGCGCAGCCTCAGCGCCAGCAGCGCGGCGGCTGCTTCCTCGCCGGAAAGGTCCGCATGACCAAGGTCGAGCACCATCGCGCTCTCCCCCGATGCGAGGTATTTCGCGCTCAGCGCCGCGCCCGCGCGTTCGACGTTCTGACGCCGCTTTCTAGCGTCCTGCTCTCCCGCCCCGGCGACAGCCTTGCGATGCAGGGCGTTGTTTTCCATCGTGAAAGCTTCGAACACCTGCCCGGGATTGCCTTTAAACCGCGCCGCGCTCGCCCCGTCGGTCATCGCGCTGTCGTATCCGGCAAGCCGGTCCTCCCGGTTCACGATCCGCGCGTGGAGGCGAATGTCGGAAGGGGGGCTGTCGGTGAACTTGATCTGCATGAAAGCTCCGTTTGGGCTCTGGAGGGAAGTGGGGCTCGTGTCGGTCGAACGCGCGGAACGCTCCGCAGTGCCCCGCCTTTCCCGCCGATATGGGGATAGGCCAGCCGGGTCGGGCCATCGCGTGGAATGGCACCGGAATTGGCGCTGGGAATGCGATTGCGATTAGGCGCGAGCGATGCAATAGGCAAGCCAGTCTCCGGGAGGTCGCGGCGCGACGTGCACATTGGCGTGAATTCGATCGGCTTTCCATATGGATGATGCTGCGCTGCCTTTCGCGGGCCGTTTTCTGGCCTGCGTGCTGGCTGCCGGCTGTGCATGCACCGGCGCTGCGGCGCAGGACGAGCCCGTCCCTGCCGAAGTCAAGCTTCCGGTAGCAGAGGCGACGGACGACGACATCGTTCCCGATCCCAACCGCCCCGCTCCACCGGCAGAAGAACCCGCCGGCACCGATGCGCTGGGCGAAGTCGTCAGCCCGGGCGAACAGATCGAGTTCGAGGCCGACCAGCTCGAATACGACGACAACGCCGAGACGGTGACCGCGCGCGGGCGGGTGATCCTGCGCGGCGACAACGCCTCGGTGCGCGCGAACGAAGTGGTCTGGAACCGTGCCAGCGGCCAGATCCTCGCCAGCGGCAACGTCCGCTTCGTCGACGACAGCGGCAACCAGATCTTCACCGAAAGCATCGAGCTGACCGACGAGTTCGAGGCGGGCGCGATGGAGGACTTGCTTCTTGCTTTGCGCGCGGGCGGACGGTTGGCGGCACGATCGGCAACGCGCGGGGAAGACGGCACGGTCCTTTTGACCGATGCGGCCTACACCGCCTGCGCCGTCACCGACGAGGAAGGTTGCGATAGGGATCCGAGCTGGCGGATTACGGCCGACCGGGTGGTCTACGATCCGGACGCCTCGCGCGTGCGCTTCGACGGCGCGATGCTCGAATTGTTCGGCGCGCGCATACTGCCGCTTCCCGGCCTCGCCCTTCGCACCGATGGCAGCGCGGAAAGCGGGTTCCTGGTGCCCAATTTGCGCATCGACCAGGTCAACGGGCTGGAGGTCTCGGGCGAATATTACTGGCGGCTGGCCGAGAACCAGGACCTGACCCTCGGCGCCTTCATCTATTCCGACGTCGCGCCGATGATATCGGGGCAATGGCGGCACCTTACCGAAAAGGGCGCCTACCAGATCACCGGCTATGCCACGTCCAGCCGCCGGGTGGACGATTTCGGCGCGATGTCGACGACGTCGAGCTCGCCGCGCGGATACCTGTTCGCCAATGGCCGGTTCCAGTTCGACCCCAACTGGAGCCTGACAGGCTCGGTCAGGCTGGCGAGCGACCGCACGTTCCTGCGCCGCTACGACCTCAGCCGCGACGACCGCCTGCGCTCGACGGTCAATCTCGAGCGGATCGACGACAATTCCTATCTCAGCGTCGCCGGGTGGGGCACGCAGACGCTGCGGATCAACGCGCGCCAGGGCCAGATCCCGCTCGCCCTTCCGGTCTTCGACTATCGTCGCCAGTTCGAGGATCCCGTACTGGGCGGCGAGATCGAGCTGCAGGCCAACACGCTTAACCTCACGCGCAACGACGGGCAGGACACGCAGCGCGCCTTCGCCGGTGCGCGCTGGGACTTGCGGCGGCTAACGCCGCTAGGCCAGGTGGTGACGCTGACCGGGCTGGTGCGCGGGGATGTCTACAACACCAGCAACACCCTCGCCACGCTGACGCCGTCCTATCGAGGCGATGAAGGCTGGACCTCTCGCGCCATCGCGACCGCGGCGGTGGACGTCAGCTGGCCGTTCGTGGGCGAGGCGTTTGGCGGCACGCAGGTGCTCACTCCGCGCGTGCAATTGGTCGCGAGCCCACCGATCCGCAATCTCGCCGTCCCGAACGAGGACTCGCGCGCGATCGACCTCGAGGATTCGAACCTGTTCGCGCTCAATCGCTTCCCCGGATACGACCGGGTCGAGGATGGCGCGCGGCTGGTCTATGGCGTCGACTGGGAACTCACCAAGCCGAACTGGCGGGTGATGACGAATATCGGTCAGTCCTACAGCTTCTCGAACCAGCGCGACATCTTCCCCGACGGGACCGGCCTGTCGGAGCGCGTGTCCGATTTCGTCGGCCGGACCGAGGTTCGCTTCCGCAACAATTTGACCTTCACCCACCGCTTCCGGATCGACAAGGACAGCTTCGAACTGCGCCGCAACGAGATCGACGCAGCGATCGGGTCGCAGCGCAACTACGTCGAAATCGGCTACCTGCGGCTCGACCGCGATATCCAGACGGTCGAGGATCTGCAGGACCGCGAGGAAATCCGCGCGGCCGGGCGATTCACCATCGGGCGGTACTGGTCGGTTTTCGGGTCGGGCGTGTTCAACCTGACGAGCGCGCAGGAAGACCCGCTGTTCGATTCCGACGGGTTCGAGCCGATCCGCACGCGGCTGGGCATCGCGTACAGCGACGACTGCCTTGAATTCGGTGCGACATGGCGGCGCGACTACACCACCGCCGGCGACGCGGAGCGCGGCAACTCGTTCCAGGTCTTCTTCGCACTGCGCAATCTGGGCTTCCGTTAGGGGCAGTGGACAGCGCGCGTCCGGCGCGAATTGGCAAGCGCGACTAAAACGGTTAAGAGGCCACGCAACCAGATCGAGCCCCGGGTCGGCTCGCTTTCGCACACCCATTTGCTCAGCGTGGGTTAAGCAGCGAAGCGGCAGGTCGGGCGCAACGATACGCCGGGGGGCGGGCCAGGTTCTGGTCAGACATTCAACCGCAACGGGGCATGCGCGCGAAGAGGGACCGCGCCGGTCCCTTCGAACGCTTTCACGATATCGGGATTGAAAACAGTGAGTTTCATGGCTTTTTCGACGATACGACGCCTTGCCGCGCCGCTTGCCCTGGCAGGCATCGCGGCCACGCCCACGATTGCGCAGGCTCCGGCCGCGGACCAGACCCCTGCCGCGGCTCAGCCCGAGACCGCGCAGCCGCGTTCCGTCGGCCCCCGCCAGGCCAGCGTTGCGCCGGGAATGGCCAATCCGCTCGGCATTCCCGACAGCTTCACTATCTATGGCAGCGAAAACCCGAACGAACGCAGTGCGACCGCGATCGTCAACGGCTACGTCATCACCGGCACCGATATCGACCAGCGTGTGCGCCTGGTCACGGCCGCGTCCGATACGGAGGTTTCGCCCGAGGAACTGCAGCGCCTGCGTGTGCAGGTCCTGCGCAATCTCATCGATGAAACGATCAAGGTGCAGGCAGCCGAAGGGCTGGACATGGCTGTCGAACCTGCGGAGATCGAGCGGACCTATCAGCAGCTTGCCGCCCAGAACTTCGGCCAGAACCCCGAACAGATGGACGTCTACCTGCGCTCCGTCGGATCCTCCCCTGCCGCGCTCAAGCGTCAGATCGAGGGCGAGATCGCTTGGGAGCGCCTGCTTCGCCGCAACGTGACGCCGTTCATCGACGTCGCTGCCGAGGAAGTGAACGGCGTGCTCGAGAGGCTGGAGGCTTCGCGCGGGACGGAGGAATATCGTCTCGGCGAAATCTACATGAACGCGACGGACGAAAACCGCGAGGCGGTGATCCAGAACATGCAGCGGATCATGCAGCAGCTCGAACAGGGCGGCAGCTTCGTCGCCTATGCGCGGCAATTTTCCGAAGCGACCACGGCGGTCGTCGGCGGCGACACCGGGTTCCTGCGGCTTGAAACCCTGCCCGAGCCGATGGCGCAGGCCGCCCGCCAGATGCAGGCCGGCCAGCTGGTCGGCCCGCTCGAGATCCCGGGCGGTTTCACCATCATCTATCTCATCGACAAGCAGCAGGTGCTGAGCGCCGATCCGCGCGACGCCGTGCTCAGCCTAAAGCAGATCTCGATCTCCTTCCCCGCCGGCATCGGCCAGGATGCGGCAAATGCCCGCATCGAGGAGTTCGGCACCTTCATCCAGTCGTTGCGCACCTGCGCCGACGCCGAAGGCGCGCGCGAGGCGCTGGGCGCAACGGTGGTGTCGAACGACGGCATTCCCGCTCGCCAGCTGCCCGAGCAGTTGCAGAACATCCTGCTCAATCTCCAGATCGGCCAGACCACGCCGCCCTTCGGCAGCGCCGAGGAAGGCGTGCGAGTGCTGATGCTGTGCGGTCGCGACGATCCGGAGGACACCGGCGGTCCCACCTTCGATTCGGTGATGAGCTCGCTCGAGGAAGAGCGCATCAACAAGCGTGCCCAGCGTTACCTGCGCGACCTGCGCAACGACGCCTTTATCGAGTACAATTGAGCCCTTCGCCTTCCCCGGCTTCGCCCCCGCTCGCGGTCGCTCTTGGCGACCCGGCCGGGATCGGGCCGGAGATTATCGTCGAGAGCTATTTGCGGACGAAGGGCGAGAGTGCGCCCTTCTACGTGGTGGGTGGCCCGCAGGTGCTGCGCACCGCGGCGCAGGTGCGCGGGCTGGACTGCCCGATCGTCCCGATCGCCGAGCCCGAAGAAGCCATCGCAGCCTTCGCCGCCGGACTGCCGGTGCTGGGGGGGCTCGACGCGTCATACCGC
>JBARZK010000158.1:0-10712 GCA_049649965.1 Erythrobacter sp. | reverse complement strand
CTGAAGAACGGGCGCGTTGCGCGCGCAACGCCCGGAGGGTTCGCGAACGCTTCGTTCGGCGTTCCGGGCAGCAGGCCGAGGAACTCGTTTTCGATAACACCGCAGTCGAAGCCGTTGGGCTGGTTGGGGTTACAGATATTGAACGGGTTGTTCGCCGGAACGACCGGGGTCAGCTGGCTGGTGCCGGTGTTCTCGGACGAAACTTCGGCGCGCGAGAAGTTCGCTTCGAAGAACGGCGTGATGTTTGCCGCGCCCGCGAAGGTATACTCGCCGTAGGCCATGACGTTGTAGAGCTTCTGCCCGCTCACGAACGTCTGGTCGGGGTTCAACCCGTCGAGGTTGTTGAAGCGGAAGTCGACGTCGCGGATGCCGTCTCCGTCGGAGTCGATCACGTTGCCGAACGCATCGGTGGTCTCGCTGAAGCCAGGGAGGCCGAAATTGCCTGCGCCAGGCTGGCGGAACACCGCACCGGAGAACGTATCGTCGATGATAAGGGCGCCGGTACCGACGAACTGAACGCAGTCGTCGGGAACGAGGCCGATCTGGCCGTTGCTGTCGCGACGGGCGCGCGCATCGGCACCGATGCCGAGCGTACGGATTTCTCCGGTCGTCGTGATTTCGTAGTTGGTCGAGCAACCTTCGAAGAAGTCGCGGTCACGCAGGCGGATCTCGTCACGGTAGTCGTATTCGGCACCGATACCGAAGACGCCGCGGTCAGTGTTGAAGCCCCAGGCCGCGCTGACCGTGTAGTCTTCGCCCGCACCGGCCGGGTTGATTTCACCGCGACCGAACAGTTCGAGACCGTCGAAGTCCTTGCGCAGGATGATGTTGCCGACACCGGCGACAGCGTCCGAACCGTAAACCGAGGACGCGCCGTCGAGCAGCAGGTCGTAGCGGTCGACGAGCGAACCCGGGAGCAGGTTGATCGAGGGGTTGGCAGGCGCACCTTCCACACCGGCCGGGGCGAAGCGGCGGCCGTTGATCAGCAGCAGCGTGCGGTCAGCACCGAGGCCGCGCAGGTTCAGCGTCTGCGAACCCGGGCCGTTGTCGAGCACGAAGCCCTGGAAGGTGGCGTCGATCTGGAGACCGGCGGCACTCTCGGTCCGCTGGAGGATCTGCGAGGGGTCGAACGCGCCGACCGTGCGCTGCTGGTCGGTGCTCAGCACCTGAAGCGGCGAAACAGAGGTATAGGTGTCGCGAACGATACGCGAACCGGTGACAACGATGCCACCCTCGTCGTCAGCGCTGCCGAGCGCGCCGGTCGAGACGTCCACGTCTTCACCAAGGCCGGTCTGCGCACCGCTCGGGCCTTCCTGGACCTCGACGCAGTCGCCTTCTGCATTGATCACGCCCGGGACATTGTCGACGAGGCAGTCTTCACCCGGCTCGAGGTCCTGCGCGAACGCGGGGGCGGCGGTCGAGAAAGCGATGGCCGATGCGGACAGGGCCAGCGCACGGATCGAATTGCTGTGGAACTTGTTCATGATCACTCCAGTTGCGGCAACCGGAGTTCCGCCCCGCAATTCGGATATCGCCCGCGCATCCCCATGCGCGGGCGTTTCCTTAATTCAATTGCGTGACAGAACCCCTGTGGTGGCCCGTAACTGCAATAGCGGAACCTTCTTGTAAATCCGGCGTTCTGTCATCCGGCCGTTTTGCGGTAACTTTCCCGTAATGTGTTGCGCGTTTTCCACACCCGTGTTCGATTGCTGCCGAACCGGGGCGGCGCCCTTTCACAAAAGTGCGCGGACTTTTGAGAAACGGCACGAAATCACGGTTCGTGACAGTTCCGCGAAACGGTTGGGAGCGTGAGGCGAGCGATTTCGAACCAAGATCACGCGACCTCGATCCGCAGCTCCCCATCGCCCTCGTCGACCTTCACCGTGTCGCCGTCGCTAACTCCACCTTCGATCAAGCGCTCGGCCAGCGGGTCCTGGAGATAGCGCTGCACGGCCCGTTTGAGCGGCCGGGCCCCGTAGACCGGATCGTAGCCCACCCGGCCGAGCCAGCGCAGCGCCGCGTCGGTCAGGTCGAGAGTGATCTTGCGATCGTCGAGCAGTTTCTGCACCCGCTTTACCTGGATTTCGACGATCGGCGCCATGTGCTCCATCGCGAGGCGGTGGAACAGGATGATCTCGTCCAGCCGGTTGAGGAACTCGGGCCGGAAGTGACCGCGCACGACGTCCATGACCTGGTCCTCGACCTCGGCGACGGTCTGATCGTCGGTCAGGTTCGACAGGTACTGGCTTCCAAGGTTCGAGGTCAGGATGATCAGAGTGTTCGAGAAATCGACGCGGCGGCCCTGCCCGTCGGTCAGTTGCCCGTCGTCGAGCACCTGCAAGAGCACATTGAAAACGTCGCCGTGCGCTTTCTCGACCTCGTCGAACAGCACGACCTGGTAGGGACGGCGCCGCACCGCTTCGGTCAACACCCCGCCCTCGTCGTATCCGACATAGCCCGGAGGCGCACCGATCAGCCGGGAGACCGAGTGCTTCTCCATGAACTCGCTCATGTCGATGCGGACCATCGCACTGTCGTCGTCGAACAGGAATTCGGCGAGCGCCTTGGTCAGCTCGGTCTTGCCGACGCCGGTGGGACCGAGGAACAGGAAGGAACCGAGCGGCCGGTTCGGATCCTGTAGGCCGGCACGCGCGCGCCGAACGGCCTTGGACACCGCCTCGATCGCCTGGTTCTGGCCGATCACGCGCTTGCCCAGGATGCTTTCCATCTCCATCAGCTTCTCGCGCTCGCCCTCCATCATCTTGTCGATGGGGATGCCGGTCCAGCGGCTGACGACGCCGGCGATGTCCTCCTCGGTCACCTCTTCGCGCAGCAGGGCGTTTTCGGTCATGTCCTCGGCCGCTTCGAGCCGCTTTTCGAGCTCGGGGATGCGACCGTAGGAAAGCTCGCCCGCCTTGGCGAGATCGCCTTCGCGCTGCGCCTGCTCCAGTTCGAGCCGGGCATGGTCGAGTTCTTCCTTGATCTTGCCCTCGGCCTCGATCTTGTCGCGCTCGTTCTGCCAGCGGGTCGTCAGTTCGGACGATTCCTGTTCGAGGTTGGCGAGCTCCTCACGCAACGCCTTGAGCCGGTCGCGCGAATTGGAATCATCCTCCTTTTCAAGAGCACTCTCCTCGATCTTCAGCTGGATGATCCGGCGGTCGAGTTCGTCGATCTCCTCCGGCTTCGATTCCACTTCCATCCGGATACGGCTTGCTGCCTCGTCCATAAGGTCGATCGCCTTGTCGGGCAGAAAGCGGTTCTGGATGTAGCGGTCGGACAGGTGCGCAGCGGCGACGATGCTGCCATCGGTGATGCGTACGCCGTGGTGCAGTTCGTACTTGTCCTTGCTCCCGCGCAGGATACTGATCGTGTCCTCGACGCTCGGCTCGTCGATGTAGACCATCTGGAACCGGCGCTGGAGCGCGGGGTCCTTCTCGACGTATTTCTGGTATTCGTCGAGCGTGGTCGCGCCGATGCAGTGCAACTCGCCGCGCGACAATGCGGGCTTCAGGAGGTTGGAGGCATCCATGGAGCCTTCGCTTGCGCCCGCGCCAATCAGGGTATGCATCTCGTCGATGAACAGGATGATCTGGCCGTCGGCGTTCTTCACCTCGTCGAGGACGGATTTCAGCCGTTCCTCGAACTCGCCCCGATACTTCGCGCCCGCGATCAGGGCGCCCATGTCGAGCGCCATCAGCGTGCGGCCTTTCAGGCTGTCCGGCACGTCGCCATTGGCGATGCGCAGCGCCAGCCCTTCCGCAATGGCGGTCTTGCCGGTGCCGGGTTCACCGATGAGCGCGGGGTTGTTCTTGGTCCGACGGGCGAGGATCTGCACGGTCCGGCGAATTTCCTCGTCACGCCCGATGACCGGGTCGAGCTTCCCGTCACGCGCAGCCTGCGTAAGGTCGCGGGCGAACTTCTCCATCGCGTCGTAGGTGCTTTCGGCGTTGGCGCTGTCGGCCTTTCGCCCGCCTCTCAGGTCCTCGATCGCGGCGTTCAGACCTTGCGGCGTCACGCTTGCCGCCTTCATGGCGGCACCGGCATCGCCCTGCGACATGGCGAGCGCGGTCAGCAAGCGTTCCACGGTGACGTAGCTGTCACTGGCCTTGTCGGCGAGTTGCTCCGCCTGGTCGAGAGTGCGCACGGCGTCGTTGTCGAGGCCGGGCGTCTGCTGCGCGCCGCCGCCGGTGACCTGCGCGATCTTGCCGAGACCGGCATCGACCGCACTGACCGCAAGGCTCGGCTCGCCACCGGCGCGCTGGATGAGGCCGGCCGCCATGCCTTCCTCGTCCTCCAGCAGCGCCTTGAGGAGGTGCAACGGCGTTATCCGCTGGTGGTTCATGCGGATCGCCACGGTCTGCGCGCTTTGCAGGAAACCCTTGGCACGGTCGGTGAACTTGTCGAGATTCATGGAAAATTACGCCTTGCTGCTAATTCCCGTAAGACATAGTGTTGCTTTTTAGCAACACAAGCCCTTCGCGATGCCGTGCGACCCTCTGCAGCGCCAAAGCTGGGCCCGGTTCAAATTTTTGCAAGTCGGGCGCGCTCATCGCGACGCCCTTCCCGCGCTTGACGTGACCCGTTCGCCACGCGATTGTCTCGCGCAACGGATTGGGAGAATTCCAGAAATGAAATGGGTCAAGGGCAGCGTCATCGCGCTGGTCGCGCTGGTGCTGGTCGTCGTGGTCGCGTTGGCGACGTGGGAGCCGTTCTTCGCGGAGGAAGGCGAAGCTCCGCCGTACCGTGAATACACCGCAGAGATCGTACGCGACGAATATGGCGTACCGATGATCTATGGCGATACCGACGCCGATGTCGCCTACGGGGTCGCCATCGCCCATGCGCAGGACGATTTCTTCACCCTCCAGGACGTGGTCGCCATGTCGAAGGGGCGCTATGCCGCCATCGCGGGCGAAGAAGGCGCGCAGTTCGATTTCGTCTACCACCTGCTCGACGCGCGCGGAACAGCCCAGCGCGAATATCCCTCGCTCCCGGCGGACACGCGCGCTTTGTTCGAAGCCTACGCCGCGGGCCTCAACCAGTATGCCGCCGACCACCCCGGAGAGATCAAGCTGGCAAAGCTGTTCCCGGTGGATGGCGAGGACGTCGCGGCAGGCTTCGTCCTGCGCCAGCCGTTCTTCTTCGGCCTTGGCAACGTGATCGGGCCGCTGGTCGCGGGAGAGGAATTGCGGCGCGAATTCGGTCCCGACATTCCCGGCTTTCCGCGTGACGGCGAAACGATCGAACCGAGCGCGCCAGACATCATGGAACAGGCGGACGAGCAGGCTTCGGCCCGTCCGCTGGTCCTGCCCGCAGGCGAGGACGCGGCGCATCTTGGCTCCAACGCCTGGGCGGTCTCCCCGGAGAAGTCGGGCGGGCCGACCACGCTTATTTCCAATTCGCACCAGCCCCTGCGCGGCGGTGTCGCGTGGTACGAACTGGGCGTGCAATCGGGCGAAGGCTGGCATTTCACCGGCGCGAACTTCCCCGGCTCGCCCTTCCCGTTCCTCGGCCACAACGAGGACCTGGGCTGGACGAACACGGTCAATCGCCCCGACATGGCCGATGTCTACAAGCTGGAGATGAACGAGGACGGCACGCAATACCGGCTCGACGGCGAGTGGCGCGACCTGGAATCGAAGACCGTCACCCTTCCGGTGAAGCTGGGCCCGCTGACCCTGCCGATCCGCCGCACGGTGCATCGCAGCGTCCATGGGCCGGTGATCGAGAACGACAACGGCTTCTTCGCGGTCCGCTATGGCGGGATGGGCAGCGTCCAGCAGCTCGACGCCTATTATCGCATCAACAAGGCGAGCACGCTGGAGGAATGGCAGGGCCAGATCGCGCGCATGGCGATCCCTTCGACCAATTTCATCTACGCCGATCGCGAGGGCAACATCGCCTATGTCTACAACGCCGCGATCCCCGACCGGCCCGAGGACGTCAGCGCGAACTGGCGCGGCATCCTCCCCGGCGATCGCAGCGAGCTGATCTGGGACGGAACCGTCGAATACGAGGAGATCCCGCGCGTAGTGAACCCGGCGAGCGGCTGGATCTACAACGCCAACAACGAACCGTTCACGGCCGCGGGAGCGGGCAGCGACCTCGACCCGGAGGATTTCTCGCCCTTGCTCGGCATCGAGCGCAAGCAGACCAACCGCTCGCGCCGCGCCTATCGCCTGCTGAGCGACGCGGAAACGTTGGATCGCGCAGCGCTGGAGCGGATAAAGTATGACAGCGCCTACGAGCGCGAAGGGTATGTCGACATGCTGTTCGACCAGCTCGAAACTCTCGAGGCCGACGGCGAACTCGCGGAAGCGCGCGACCTGCTGCTGACCTGGGACTTCACCGCCGACAACGAAGGCCGCGCCGATGCTCTGGCGCTTTTGCTCATCCGCGACTTCATGGGAGCGGAGTACAACAACACCGAGGTTCCCAACCTTCGCGAGGAATTGCAGGACGCGGTTGATCACCTGAACGAGCATTTCGGCCGGATCGACCCGCCGATGTCCGACCTTTTGCGCCTGCGGCAGGGCGATGTGGACCTCCCGCTCGACGGCGGCTCGGACACGTTGCGCGCCTCGACCACGTGGGACGTCGACGAGGACGGTCGGCTGTCGCTGCGCCATGGCGACAGCTTCATCCAGTGGGTCGAATGGCCTGCCGATGGCGGGCGCGTATCTTCCCGTTCGATCCAGCCTTTCGGATCGGCCACCACCCGGCCCGACAGCCCGCATTTCACCGATCAGATGCAGCTTTACGTCGATCACCGCTTGAAGCCGGTGCGCTTCTGGCCGGACGAGGTTCGCGCTGCGGCGACCAGCTCGATCACCGTCACGAACGCGCGATAGCCCGCCCGTAATTTCAAATTTGCTCGCAGTCGTATCGCCCCTTAATGACTGCAATCAGCCAGCCGTTCGAAGGAGAATGTCCGAATGAAACTACGTCCTGCAGCGATTAGTCTCGCCGCCCTTGCCGCGGCCATCGCCGTTCCTGCGACCCCGGTCCTCGCCGAAGCGCACATGGAAGCGACCGAGGCTACGCAAGCGGGTGCGGACCTCGAACAGCTCGTGTCGCAGGTCGCCATTCCCTATGAGGAGTTCGAACTCGACAACGGACTGACCGTGATCGTGCACGAAGACCGCAAGGCGCCGATCGTCGGCGTCGCCGTCTGGTACAATGTCGGGTCGAAGGACGAACCCGAAGGCAAGACCGGCTTTGCCCACCTGTTCGAACACCTGATGTTCAACGGCAGCGAGAACGCGCCGAACGACTACTTCCAGTACCTGCAGGAAATGGGCGCGACCGATTACAACGGGACGACCAGTTTCGACCGCACGAACTATTTCCAGACCGTCCCGCGCCCCGCGCTGGAACGCGCGCTGTGGCTCGAAAGCGATCGCATGGGCTACCTGCTCGGCGCGGTGACGCAGGGAAAGCTCGATAACCAGCGCGGCGTCGTCCAGAATGAAAAGCGTCAGGGCGACAATCAGCCGGGCGGCCTCATCTTCTACGAAATCCTCGAAACCCTCTTCCCCGAAGGCCACCCCTATCGCCACACGCCGATCGGTTCGATGGCCGATCTCGACGCGGCCTCGATGGAAGACGTGCAAAGCTGGTTCCGCGACAATTACGGCCCGAACAACGCGACGCTCGTGCTGGCCGGGGACATCTCTGCCGCCGAAGCGCGTCCGCTAGCCGAAAAGTGGTTCGGCGAGATCGAACGCGGCCCGGTGAACGAGCCGGCGATGGCCGATATTCCGACGCTCGCAGAGCCCGTGCGCACCGTGATGCAGGACCAGGTGCCCGCCACCTCGGTCAATCTCTACTGGCCCGCGCCTGGCATCGCCAGCGAGGAACTGGTCGCGCTCAACGTGGGCGCGCAGATCCTCGGCGGCCTCGCCTCCAGCCGTCTGGACGAGGTGCTGGTGCGCGACGAGCAGCTGGCGGTCGGCGTCAATGCCGGCAACTTCGACTTCCAGCGGGTCGGCATCCTCAATGTCGGCGCGACCCTGCGTGACGGGGTGGAACTGGAAACGCTCGAAACCCGGCTCGCCGAACTGATCGAGCAATTCATCGCCGAAGGGCCGAGCGAGGATGAGGTGCGCCGCGCCGCCACCAGCGATCTTGCGGGCACGATCCGCGGGCTGGAGCAGGTCGGCGGGTTCGGCGGCAAGGCCGTCGCACTTGCGCGCGGCGAAGTGCTGGCGGGCGATCCCGGCTTTGCCGTGGAACAGCTCGAAACGCTTGCCTCGATCACGCCTTCCGACGTGCAAGCGGCGATGCAGAAATGGCTCACTCGTCCGGCGATGACGCTCGTTCTCGAACCGGGTGAGCGCAGCGGCGAATACGAGGAAGCCTCCAGCGTCGCGAGCGATGAGGACAACGCCTCGGAGCGCGATCGCGACGAAGAGCAGATTACCGTCTCGCAGGAGCGCCCGACCCCGCCGATCGCGACCGTTCCCAGCCTCGATTTCCCCGATCTGGAGCGCACCACGCTCGCCAACGGAATGCAGCTGACCTACGCGCAGCGCGACGCCGTTCCGGCGACCTATGTCACCATGTCCTTTGACGCAGGGACCGCCGCCGATCCTGTCGACATGCGCGGGCTCGAAGGCCTGACGCTCGGCCTGTTCGACGAAGGCACGCAGGACCTCACCAGCCAGGAAATCGCCGAAGCGCGCGAGCGCCTCGGCCTCACCATCGGCACGGGCGGCGGCGACGACCGGTCGAGCTTCACGCTTTCCGCACTTTCGGCCAACCTTGCGCCCTCGCTCGACCTGTTCAGCCAGATCATCCGCGAACCTGCGTTCAAGCAGGGCGATCTCGAACGCGTGAAGGCGCAGACCATCACCGGTATCCGCTCCCAGATGCGCTCTCCGCAAGGGATCGCGGTCCGGACCGTGGGCGCCGAACTGTTCGGCACCGATGCGCCCTATGGCGGGGTCAGCACGATCGACGGTGTCTCGGCGATCGGACGCGACGATCTGATCCGCTTCAAGGACACCTGGATCCGGCCGGACAATGGCGAGGTCTTCGTGATTTCGGATAAGCCGCTCGACGAGATCGTCACCGCGCTCAACGCCGCGTTCGGCGATTGGCAGGCGCCGGCGGTGCCGAGGGGCGAAAAGGACTTCACCTCGCTGGCAGGCACCGAGGCGAACGGGAAGCGCATCGTTCTGATCAATCGGCCCAATTCGCCGCAGAGCTTCATCCTCGGGGCACAGGTTACCCCGCTCGATGCGAGCGATGCTGGCTGGATCGATTTCACCAATGCCAACAACGCGCTGGGCGGCAACTTCCTTGCCCGTCTCAACATGAACCTTCGCGAGACGAAGGGCTGGAGCTACGGCGTGCGCGGCGGGCCGCAGGCACGTGAAAAGGCCGTCGTCTATGCGATCAGCGGCGGCGTGCAGGCGGACCGGACGGGCGACAGCGTGGCCGAACTCATCCGCGAAACCGGCGAGTTCCTGACGACCCGGGGGGTGTCCGACGAGGAACTCGCCCGCAATGTCGCATCGGAAATCGGCGAGCTTCCCGGACGGTTCGAAACCAGCCCGGCGGTGCTCGGCGCGATGCAGAGCCTGTCGCTCTACAATCGGCCGGACACCTATTACGAAACGCTGGTGGACCAGTATCAGGCGCAGACGAGCGAAAGCCTCGATGCGGCAGCGCGCGCGGCACTCGACGTCGACAACTTCGTCTGGATCGTGGTCGGCGATGCCGAGCAGGTGCAGCCCCAACTCGAACAGCTCGGCCTGCCGCTGGAGGTGCGCGAGCTGGAACCGATCGAATAGGATCTTGGCCGGGATACAGGGCGCGGCTTCGCCGTTATCGGTTGAACGCCGCGACCCGGCATGCCAGATGGAGCGCCAACAGCCGGGGCGGGAGAACCTTGGCATGACCTTTTTGCGTGCGGCCCGGCCGGTTCGCGAACTCAATCACAGGAGAAATGAATGTCCGTTGCAGGAACCTACAACACCGTCGTCAAGAGCCCGATGGGCGACCAGAGCGGCACCTTCACCGTCGTTCCGGGCGATGATGGCAACACCTTCACCGGCACGATGGCTGGCGGCATGGGCCAGATGGAAGTCGAGAACGGCACCATCAGCGGCGACAAGCTCAGCTGGAAGATGAACATGACGGTTCCGATGCCGATGACGCTCGACTGCGAAGCGACGGTCGACGGCGACCAGATGACGGGCACCGTGAATGCAGGGGCGTTCGGCGCCATGCCGCTTACCGGCGAACGCCAGGGCTGAACCCAGCCACATTACCGAACATCGGAAGGCCGTCGGAGCGATCCGGCGGCCTTTTGCTTTTATATCAAATGTTTGGAAAGCCAGCGCTCGTTACCGCCCGAGCGTCGGCAGGACACCACTCGCCTGATCCGGCGGAACATGCAGGCCAGCTTGGCCGCTTTCTCTCCACAACGTTCAAAACATCGAGGAGAGAAAGCATGACAAACGTAGCATCCGCCATTTTCGACAGCCGCGTAGAGGCCGAAAAGGCCGTTGCCGAACTTCGAAGCGCCGGCATCGGCGACGAGGCGATCTCGGTACTTGCCAATCGCGACCATCTCGATGGTGATGGCAAGGTCGCAGGGCACCGCCTCGACAGTTCGGACGATACGGCGAAGGACGTCGTCGGAAAGACCGCCGCCGGGGCTGGCGTCGGCGCGCTGCTGGGCGTCGCGGCGCTCGCCATACCCG
>JBARZK010000157.1:0-12206 GCA_049649965.1 Erythrobacter sp. | reverse complement strand
CCATAGCCGATCCCGGCATGACGCGCCTGTTCCGGCACGAGGCTGAGCGGCGTCATGCCCGGCTGGGTGTTCGTCTCCAGCACGAACAGGCCGTCCTCGCGCTGCTGCTCGTCCCAGCGAAAATCGGTGCGGCTGGTTCCATGACAGCCGAGCGCGACGTGCGCATCGACTGCGTATTTCTCGCACAAGCGAGCGATCTCTTCAGGGATGCGCGCGGGGCAGACATGTTCGGTTTGCCCCTCGGTATATTTGTGCTCGTAATCATAGAAGCCGGTTTCGATGATCAGTTCGGTCACGCCCAGCGCGCGCGGACCGTCCGCCCCGTCGATCACCGCGCTGGTGAGTTCGCGTCCCTTGATGAAGGGTTCGGCGAGCAACTGCTCGAATTGCTGCCAGGGTCCCTCGGCATCGCGGGCGATGGGCTGGCCGCAATTGCTGTCATCGGTGACGATCGCGACCCCGACGGAGGATCCCTCGTTGACGGGTTTGAGCACGTAGGGTCTCGGCAGGGGATCGCGCTCGAACAGGTCTTGCGACCGCACGATCCGCCCGCCGGGCATCGGAATGCCGCGCGGGACCAGCGCCTGCTTGGTCAATTGCTTGTCGATGGCGATGACCGATGTGGCGAGGCCGGAATGGGTATAGGCGATGCCCATGAGGTCGAGCATGCCCTGCACGCTACCGTCCTCGCCGGGCACACCGTGAAGCGCATTGAAGACGATGTCGGGTGCCGCCTCGGCGATGCGCGCGGCGACGTCGCGGTCCATGTCGATCCGGGTGACGCGGTGCCCGCCCGCCTCGAGCGCATCGGCCACGCCCTTGCCGCTCATCAGCGAAACCTCGCGCTCGTTCGCCCAGCCGCCCATCAGGACGGCGATGTGAAGCGGGTTCTCGCTGGCCATACCGCTCATGGCGCGGCCCTCCCGACGCGCTGGATTTCCCATTCGAGCGCGATGCCGCAATCGGCGTAGACCTTGCGGCGGACCATCTCGCCCAGCTCCTCGATATCGGCGCTGGTCGCATCGCCGGTATTGATCAGGAAATTGGTGTGCTTCTCGCTCACCATCGCGCCGCCATGCGTTAGGCCCCGGCACCCGGCGGCATCGACGAGTTGCCAGGCCTTGCCACCGTCGGGGTTCTTGAAGGTCGATCCGCCCGTCTTGGTCCGCACCGGCTGCGCGCTCTCGCGCTCTTCGGCGACGCGGTCCATCTCCGCGCCGATCGCCTCGGGATCGCCGGGCGTACCGCGCAAGCGTGCGGAGGTAACGATCGCCCCATCGGGCAGTTCGGAGTGGCGATAGCTATAACCGAGGTCTTCGACCGGCAGCGTGACCGGGCGGCCACCCGGCAGGATCACGTCGCAATCGACGAGAATGTCGGCCACCTCGCGCCCGTAGGCCCCGCCGTTCATGCGCACGAACCCGCCGACCGTGCCAGGAATGCCGCGCAGGAATTCGAGCCCCGCGATCCCTGCATCGCGCGCCGTCGAGGCGGCGAGGACGCCGGGTGCGCCGCCGCCGCAGGTCACCTCGGTCTCCCCCGTCACCTCGCACTTGGAAAAGGGTTTGCCCAGCCGCACGACAACGCCGGGCACCCCTCCGTCGCGAACGATGAGGTTGGAGCCCAGGCCCAGCGCCATGACCGGCTGATCGTTGCCGAGCCGGTCGAGAAAGGTCTTCAGATCGTCGATATCGGCGGGTTCGAACAGCCAGTCCGCCGCGCCGCCGCTCTTGAACCAGACTAGCTTTGCCAGCGGGGCGTTGCGGGTCAGGTCCCCGCGAATATCGTCGGCGGGAATGGGGGTGTCGGCAGCCCCTTCGACCGCGCAATTGGGCGCCATCCCGTCATCGGTCCGCCAGTTGTCGCCGGGTTGGGTCACGATACCTCCGCCTTGCGTTTCGACTGGATCGCATCCGCCAGCGAACCGGCCCAGCGGGTGATGTCGCCCGCCCCAAGGCACACGACGATATCGCCGGCCTCCAGCTCCTGTGAAAGGATCTCCGCCAGTTCGTCTTCGTCCGCGATGTTGCGGGCCGAGCGGTGGCCGCGCGACTTCAGCCCCGCGACGAGGCTGTGCGCATCGACGCCCTCGATCGGGTCCTCCCCGGCGGCATAGACCGGCGTCACCAGCACCATGTCGGCCTCGTTGAAGCAGTTCTGGAAATTGTCCATCAGTTCGGCAAGGCGGCTGTAGCGATGCGGCTGCGCGACGGCGATCACCCGCCCGCGCCTCGCCCCGCCCTGCCCGCCGGCCGCCGCGGCTTCCTCGCGCGCGGCTTCGAGAACGGCGCGGATCTCGACAGGGTGGTGGGCGTAATCGTCGATGATCGTCGCCTTGCCATCGGCAAGGGAAACCGTGCCGACTTTCGAGAACCGCCGCCGCACACCCGAGAAACTGGCGAAGCCGCTGCGGATCACTTCGTCCGAACAGCCCATCTCTACTGCAACCGCGATCGCGGCGAGCGCGTTCTGGGCATTGTGACGCCCCGGCATCGGCAAGTGCACGCCCTCTATCCGGCGATCCTCCCGATGGTCCTTCGCGCCGCGCTGACGCACGATCACGTCGAACGTGTTGCCGCCTTCGACCGGGCGCACGTTGACGCCGCAGATATCGGCCTGGAGCGAGAAGCCATAGGTCACGACCTTGCGATCGCGCACGTCGCCGATAACCGCCTGCACCTGCGGATGATCGACGCACAGGATCGCCGCGCCGTAGAACGGCACGTTCTGGATGAATTCGACGAACGCCTTCTTCACGCCCTCGAAATCGCCGTAGAAATCGAGATGCTCGGGATCGATATTGGTCACGACCGCGATCGTCCCGTCGAGCCTCAGGAAGCTGCCGTCGCTTTCGTCGGCTTCGACCACCATCCAGTCGCTGTCGCCCAGCCGCGCGTTCGATCCGTATTGTTCGATGATGCCGCCATTGATGACGGTGGGATCGATCTCTCCATGGTCGAGCAAGCTGGCGATCATGCTGGTGGTCGTCGTCTTGCCATGGGTGCCGGCTATCGCGATGGTGCTTTTCAGCCGCATCAGTTCGGCCAGCATCTCGGCTCGGCGGACGACGGGGATGCGATTTTCGAGTGCGAACGCGACTTCCGGGTTGGTCCGTCGCACCGCAGAGGAGGTGACGACGACAGCCGCACCCTCCACGTTCGCTTCCTCGTGACCGATCATCACTTCGATGCCCTGTTCGCGCAACCGCTCGACCGACGGGCTTTCCTTGATGTCGGAACCCTGGACCTGGTAGCCAAGATTGTGCATCACCTCGGCGATCCCGGACATGCCGATCCCGCCGATGCCGACGAAGTGAATGACGCCGATATCCGTTGCGACGCCCTTCATGCGGCGGCCTTCTGCAGGGCGACCCGGCGCGCGGCGGCCGGATTGATCGCGGGCTGCGACGCGCCGCGCGCGTTGTTGTCGCCCACGCGGATGACGTCCATCAGGTCTATCCCGCCAAGCGATTCGACCAGGTCAGCCAGGTCGCTGGCGGCATTGGGTCGTCCGCAATTCCACGCGCCATGCGCCGCGTTTGCCAGCGTGTCGGGCCGCTGGGCCAGCGCCTGGATCTGCTTGGCAAGTTCCTTGGGCCCGAAATTGTCCTGCCGGATCATGCGCGCCCCGCCCGCCTTCACGATCTCGCGCGTGTTCGCTGCCTGGTGGTCGTCGGTCGCTATCGGCAGGGGCACGAGGATCGCCGGACGACCGACCGCCGTCAGTTCGGCAATGGTCGAGGCACCGGCCCGCCCGATGAACAGGTGCGCCCCGGCGAGCCGATCGTGCATGTCCTCGAAATAGGAGCCGAGTTCGGCGGGGATGCCGTGGCTCGCATAGCGTTCGCGCACCGCGTCGAGGTCTTCGGGACGGCATTGCTGCGTCACCTGCAGGCGCTGGCGCAAGGCGGGGGGCAGCATGGCGAGCCCGTCGGGCACCACCTCCGAAAGGACGCGAGCGCCCTGGCTGCCGCCGGTCACGAGCACGCGCAGCAGGCTTTCGTCGGTAAAGGCGGGAAATTCTTCGTCGCGCAGGTCCAGCACCTCGTCGCGCACCGGATTGCCGACGAGGTGGGTCTTTGCCGCATGGCGTGATTTCAGCCGTGCGACTTCGGGATAGGACGTCGCGATCGCATCGACCCGGCCCGACAGCAGGCGGTTGACTCTGCCAAGGACCGCGTTCTGTTCGTGCACCACGCTTGGCACCCGTGCGCTGGTGGCGGCAAGCAGGGCGGGAAGCGCGGGGTAGCCACCGAAGCCGACGACGGCCGATGGCTCGAACGTGTCGAACAGGCGCAGCGCCATGCGCCGCCCTTCCCACACGGCCCGAAGCCCGGCGATCCAGCGCAGGGGGTTCTTGCCGAACCGGCCGGCGGGAAGGACGTGCGCGGTCAGGAAATCGGGCTTCCCCGGTATTTCCGCACCGCGCTGGTCGGTAATGAGCGCGACATGGTGTCCGCGCGCATCGAGTTCGGCTGCCAATGCGAAGGCGGGGATCAGGTGGCCACCCGTGCCGCCCGCGGCAAGGACGAAGTGGCGGGTCGCGCCCGACCGTGGGGCCGTCGCGGAAGATGTCGCGGTCGAATGCGGGTCCGATGCGCTGGTCATGCGCTTTCCTCCTTGCGCTCGAATAGCTGGCCGAGCCCCGGTCGCTCACGCTTCAGGAAGGGATTTCGCCGGGATATCGCGAGTAGCAGTCCGACGGTGAAACACACGGCGAGCGTCGATGATCCCCCATAGCTTACCAGCGGCAGGGTCATACCCTTTGAAGGGAACAGTTGCAGGTTGACGAGGATGTTGATGAAGGCCTGCCCGCCCAGCAGCGTGGCAAGACCCGCGCCGGCCAGCAGCGCGAACATGTCCTCTTCGTCGATCAGGCGCAGCAGGGCGCGCGCGACGATGGCGGCATAGAGCGCCACGAACAGCGCGCATACGAGCAGGCCGAATTCCTCACCGACGACCGAGAAGATGTAGTCGGTGTGCGCTTCGGGCAGGTTCATCTTGCGCACGCCGAGCCACAAACCGCTGCCCGTCCACCCGCCTGCGAGCAGGGTCCGCTGCGCGAGGTCGACCTGGTCGAACGCGGTTCCGCCGCCCAGGAATGAATCGATGCGATAGCGCGCGTTGTCATAGAGGAAATAGGATGCGGTCAGGGCCGCCATGCCGATGCCGATCAATGCCGCGATCCGCTGGATCGACACGCCCGACAAAAGCACCAGGACGAACCAGACCCCGCCGAACAGCACGGCCTCCCCCAGATTGGGTTGCAGCATCAGCAGGGCGCCGACGATCCCCATGGCGACAGTCGCGTAGAACACCACCGGCAGGTTCGGCTCGCGCGCGCGCCAGGACAGCATCCACGCCAGCAGGATCGCGAAGGCAGGCTTCAGGAATTCGCTGGGTTGGACCGATATGCCAAGGTCGAGCCAGCGCCGCGCGCCGTTCTTCTCGACCCCGATGATCGGCACCAGCACGAGGAGGACGAACATGATCCCGGCGACCACGATGCCGATCCGCCGCGCGTCGGTGCGGCTGGCGAACGAAGTCGCGACCAGCACGGCGAGGCCGAGCACCTGGTACGCGATATGACGCTTGAGGAACGCGAAGGTCTCGACCCCGTACTGATCAGCCGCTGCCGGTGAAGCCGCAGCCACCGCGACCGTGCCGAGTCCCATCAGGATGACGACCAGCAGCAGCAGCACCCGGTCGATCTCGCGCCACCACACCCGCACCGCCTCGCGCCATTCGCGCCGGGCAGGCGGCGTGCTGCGCCCGGATGTGCGACCGGTTTCGCCACGGGCGGCCGGGGTGAAGACCGTACCGCTCACGAGGCGCCGCCTTGCGCGTATTCCTCGGGCGCGCGGACGTCGCTATCCGTGGCGACGCCGACCAAGCGGCGGAAATGCTCGCCGCGCTTCGCGTAATCCTCGAACTGGTCGTAGCTCGCGCAGGCCGGGGACAGCAGGATCACTTCGCCCGGGCGGGCTGCGGCATGCGCGCGGTTGACCGCCTCGCTCAACGTCTCGCAGCGTTCGACATTGCCGACGCGCCCTTCGAGCAGGTCGGCGAAACGCGGGCCAGCCTCTCCGATAGTGTATGCGCCCGCGATCTCGCCCAGGTGCGCGGCGCATTCGGCGAGGCCGTCTTCCTTGGCGCGGCCGCCGACGATCCAGTGGATGCGCGGCGCGCCTGCGTTCACCTCGGGATCGCGCGGAAAGGCAGCGAGAGCGGGCGCGGCGGAGGCGGGATTGGTCGCCTTGCTGTCATTGACGAAGGTGACGCCGTCTTTCTCGCAGACGATTTCCATGCGATGCGGTAGCCCGCGAAAACGGGGCAGAGCGTGACGCCACTGGCCGCTATTGACGCCCAGCGCCTCGACGATGGCGACCGCCACCGCGACGTTCTGGAGATTGTGCGGCCCTTGCAGCGTCGGCCATTCGTGCTGGTGTTCGGCGATCGCATCCGGCTCGGCCAGGATCACGCCATCTTCGCCCCGCCGTTCGCGCACCGCCTCCAGCATCGCGCCCGCCGCCCCTTCGCGCGATCCGAACACGGCAACCTGCCCCGAACCCTGCATCGCGAACAGCCGCCCCTTGGCGAAAGCATAGTCCTCGAACCCTTCATACCGGTCGAGGTGGTCGGGGGTAATGTTGGTCAGCCCCGCGATCTCGCAGGCAAGCGAACGGGTGAGGTCGATCTGGAAGCTCGACAGTTCGAGCACGTAGACGCCCGCTGTCCCGTCCTTGGGTTCGAGTGGATCGGCGGCGAGAATGGGTTCGCCGATATTGCCGCCCAGCCGCGCCGGAATTGCCGCCATATGCAGGATGTGGTGGACGAGCGCCACGCAGGTTGACTTCCCGTTGGTGCCGGTAATGCCCACGAGCTTGTGGGCCGGGAGTTCGGGGCGAGCGAGCGCGAACAGCTCGATATCGCCGATGACCGGCACACCATGACGCGCTGCGTGGTCCGCGATCGGGTGCGTGTTGAGCGGCACGCCGGGCGACACAACCACGCCATCATACCCGGTAAGGTCGGTTTCCAGCGGATCGGCGATGGTGCAGCGCCCCTCGAACGGGGTCCGCGCCGCTTCGCGATTGTCCCACGCGGTGACGCGCGCGCCGCTCGCCAGCAGCGCCTCGACCGTGGCCGAGCCCGACCGCGCAAGGCCAAGCACCGCATAGGTCTTGTCGGCAAAGGCGCGGGCTTCGATCATGGGCGGGGCTTGTCTCGCTCCCTATCGCAGCTTGAGGGTGGAAAGCCCGATCAGCGCCAGCACGATTGCAATGATCCAGAACCGGATCACGACCTTGCTCTCGCTCCAGCCGAGCTGTTCGAAATGGTGGTGGATCGGCGCCATGCGGAAGATGCGGCGACCGGTGCGCTTGAACCAGAAGACCTGGACGATAACCGACACGGCCTCGAGCACGAACAGGCCGCCCACGATTGCGAGGACGACCTCGTGGTGCGAGGCGACGGCAATCGCGCCCAGCGCCCCGCCGAGCGCAAGGCTGCCGGTATCGCCCATGAAGACCGCGGCGGGCGGCGCGTTGAACCACAGGAAGGCAAGGCCCGCGCCCATGATCGCCCCGCAGAAGATCGCGAGTTCACCCGCGCCCGGCACATGCGGAATGCCGAGATACTCGCTGAAATCCGCGCGTCCGACGAGATAGGCGATGAGGCCGAACGTGCCCGTCGCGATGATCACCGGCATTATGGCAAGCCCGTCCAGCCCGTCTGTCAGGTTCACCGCGTTGCCCGCCCCCACCATCACGAACGCGGCGAACACGTAATAGGCCGGGCCCAGCGGGATCTCGACTTCGGAAAAGAACGGGACATACAGGCTGGTGCTGATCTGGCTGACGATTATGTAGCTCGCCACGCCCGCCACCGTGAATTCCAGCAACAGGCGCACCCGGCCCGAAAGCCCGGCATGGCTGTTCTTGGATACCTTGTCGTAATCGTCGATGAAACCGATCGCCCCGAAACCCAGCGTCACGGCGAGGCAGGCCCAGACGAACGGATTGGTGAGATCCATCCATAGGAACAGCGAAAGCGCCAGCGATACGAGGATCATCAGCCCGCCCATGGTCGGCGTGCCGCGCTTGGCAAGGTGGGTTTGCGGGCCGTCCTCGCGGATCGGCTGCCCCTTGCCCTGGCGCACGCGCAGCATGTTGATGAAGCGCGGCCCGATCAGCAGGCCCAGAAGCAGTGCCGTCATCAGCGTCGCGCCGAAGCGGAACGTCTGATAGCGCACCAGGTTCAGTGCCCCCTCGAATCCGAGCCATTCCGCGATAAGGTAAAGCATCCGGTCCCCTCGGCTCCGGCCTTAGCCCGGACCTTCCGTGAAATGTGACACCAGCGCGCCGAGCCCGATCGAATTGGACGCTTTCACGAGGACGGCATCGCCTTGCGCAAGGCCGAATTGTTCGAGCAGCGCGATCGCCTCGGCTGGCTCGCTGCAATGGGCGAAACCGCCTGCAATGCCAAGGGATTGCCCCTCCGTTCTCCCCAGTTCGGCGGCAAGCGATCCCATTGCCTCCCCCACGAGGATGGCATGGTCGATCTTCGCGTCGACGAGCGAGGTGGCAAGCTTGGCATGGAAATCGGGCGCGAAATCGCCCAGTTCCTTCATGTCGCCCAGCACCGCGATGCGGCGCAGCGCCGGGGTTTCGCCCAGCGCGCGCAAGGTTGCCCGCATCGAGGCGGGATTGGCGTTGTAGCTTTCGTCGATCAGCAGCGCGGTACCGCCGGCGGCGGGAATGCGCGAGCGCGCGCCCCGGCCTTTCAGCCCGCCCATTTCGGCCAGCGCGAGCCCGGCGCTGGCAAGGTCGCCGCCGGCTGCGCGCACCGCCGCCATGACGCCGAGCGAGTTGACGATCCAGTGATCGCCAGGCTCCGCCACCGTGTAGCAGACCCGCGCACCCGACGGCCCCCGGCCCAGCTGCGCGGTGACGAGGGAACCGCCATTGGCGCTCGGGATCGCATCCAGCAGACGCACGTCCGCGCTCTTGCTGCGACCGAAGGTGACGATCTCGACGCCGAGCTTGCGCGCGTGGGCAACCATGCGATCGGCATGTTCGCTGTCCGCCGGGATGATCGCGATGCCGCCTTCGGCAAGGCCGGCGAAGATCTGCGCCTTTTCATCGGCGATCGCCTCGATCGAACCCAGGTTCTCGATATGCGCGGGTGCAATGGTGGTGATGAGCGCGACATGCGGACGCGCGTGATCGGCAAGCGGGGCGATCTCGCCCGCGTTGTTCATGCCCATTTCGAACACACCGAACCGCGCGCGGGCCGGCATCCGCGCAAGGCTGAGCGGGACGCCGACATGATTGTTGTAACTGCGCACGCTGCGATGGGCCGCGCCGCGGCTGGCCCGGTCGAGGCTGGCGAAGATCGCTTCCTTGACGCCCGTCTTGCCGACCGAACCTGTCACCGCGATTCGCCGCGCATCGCTCCGTTCGCGCGCGGCGCGGGCGAGGCCGTGGAGCGCCGCTGTCGTATCCTCGACTAGGACGTGCGGGAAATCGACCGGACGATCGACTAGCGCCGCGACAGCGCCTTTCTCGAACGCGGCGGCTAGGAACTTGTGGCCGTCCATCGCCGCGCCCTTCAGCGCCACGAACAGGTCGCCCGGGCGCACATCGCGCGAATCCATCTCGACGCCGGAGACCTGGAAGGCGTGGCTCGCCGTGCCGCCCGTGGCCGCGGCGATCGCATCCGCGTCCCACAGGGCGAGCGGCAGCGAGTCACGGGGATCGACCGGCCAGTCGTGAAGCAATGCGTGGGCGGCGCTCATCGTGCCCGCCCTCCGGCCGCGCATTCGCGCGCGACCTCGACATCGTCGAACCGCAATACCCTCATGTCGTCTCCTGCCCCGATGATCTGGCCCTGTTCGTGGCCCTTGCCAGCAATCAGGATAATGTCGCGCGGACCCGATGCGGCGATGGCTTCGCCAATGGCCTCGCGCCGCCCGCCGATATCCCGCAATGTTACCGCAGAGCCCCCTTCGGCCCCTTTCAGTACCTGCGCCCGGATCGCGGCCGGGTCTTCGCTGCGCGGATTGTCGTCGGTGACGAGCACTACGTCCGCGCCGCGTGCCGCCTCTCCCATCGCTGCACGCTTCCCGGGATCGCGGTCCCCGCCGGCGCCGAAGACGACCACGAGTTGGCCTGAGCCTTCGACATGCGGGCGAAGCGCGGCAATGGCGGCAGCCAGCGCGTCGGGCGTGTGGGCATAATCGACATAGACCGGCGCGCCTTCGGGCGTGATGACCGCGCGCTCCAGCCGCCCGCGCACAGGCTGCAACCGGCCGAGCGCGTCGAACACCTGCGCCGCGTCCGATCCGGTCGCCAGCGCGAGCGTCGCCGAAACGAGTGCGTTCGCCGCTTGGTATTCCCCGATCAGCGGCAGCTTGACGGTTTTCTTCGCGCCATCATGCTCCAGCGTCAGCGTCTGGCCCAGTTGGGTGGTCTCGCGCCCCGAAAGCCTCACGAAATCGCCTTTCGGCCCTGCCGTATGGAGGTTGAGCCCGCGCCGCCGCACATGCTCTATCGCCCGCGCCGTCCATTCATTGTCGTCGCCGCACCACACCACCGCGATGCCGCCATCGTCGACAACCTCGTCGAACAACCGCATCTTGGCGGCGAAATAGTCCTCCATCGAGGCATGGTAGTCGAGGTGATCGCGGCTGAAATTGGTGAAGGCCCCGGCAGTCACCCGCAGCCCCTCGTTGCGAAACTGCGAAAGACCGTGGCTCGATGCCTCGTAGGCGACGTGGGTCACGCCTTCGCGCGCCAACCCGCTCATGTTCGACAGGAAGGTGACGATGTCGGGCGTCGTCAGGCCGGTCGACACGCTGTCGTCCGGCGTCGTTACTCCGAGCGTTCCGATGCTGGCCGCGCGCTGGCCGCACATGCGCCAGATCTGCCGCGTCATCTCCACCGTCGAGGTCTTGCCATTGGTCCCGGTGACGGCGACGACGATCTCGGGGACCGGTCGGAAGAACTGCGCCGCCGCCTGCGCAAAGGCACGGCGCGGTTCCTCGCTGGCGATATGCAGCGCGCCCTCGACCTTCGCTTGCGGGCGGGCGACCACGGCGATCGCACCCGCTTCGATCGCGGCTGGGATCAGGTCCTCGGCATTGACGCGCGCACCCTGGAACGCGCCGAAGACGGTGCCGGGCGCGACCTTGCGATGGTCGATCGCGAAACCGGTCACGCGCTGGTCTCCGGCACCGGACGCGTCGAGACCCGCGCCTTCGAGGATACGGGCAAGCTTCATTTGCCCTTCTCTATCAAATTGCGAAGGTCGGAGATATCCACATCGCGCCGCGCATCGGGCCTCACGCCCAGCATCGGGCCGATCCGCGGGACCAGTCGCCCGACGATCGGCGCGGCATTCCACGCGGCGGTGCGCTGGTAGGAACTCGCTAAAGTGCCGCGCGGTTCGTCGAGCACCGCGACGACGACGTAGCGGGGGCGATCCATCGGGAACGCCGCCGCGAAGGAGGAGATCAGGGCCGTTCGGGCATAGCCCCCCGCTTTCGCCTTTTCCGCCGATCCGGTCTTGCCCCCGATCCGATAGCCCGGCGTATTGGCGCTGCGGCCGGTTCCGTAGATCGAGATCATGCGCAGCAATTGCCGCATGCGCGAGGATGTCGACGCCTTGAAGACGCGCCGCCCCCGGGGAACCTCGCCGGGTTCGAGCTTATGCAGGGTCGCCGGGCGCAGCACGCCGCCATTCACCATCGCGGCATAGGCGCTGGCCAGGTGCAGCGGTGTAACCGCGATTCCGTGTCCGAAGCTGACCGTCATGTTCTTCAGCCGTGACCACTTGCCATCGGTCCATTGCGGCTGGCCGCGGGCGGGCAGTTCGATCGGGCTGGCTTCGCTCATGCCGAGGTCCACCATCGCCTTCTGCAATCTCTCAGGGCCGAGAGCATCGGCGATCCGTACGGTCACGGTGTTCGAGGAATATGCCAGCGCCTCCGCGACGTTGAGCGACTGCCCCTTGGGTTTGAGGTCGCGGATCGTCGCCCCCGATACCTTTACGGGCGTCGCGTCCCACCGCTTCGAGAAGTCGCGCACCACGCCCGCATCAATCGCCGCGGCGACGCTCAGCGGCTTGAAAGTGGAGCCGAGTTCATATGTCCCGTTGGTCGCGCGGTTGAAGACGTTGGGTGAGTGCTGTGCATCGGAGAGGTTC
>JBARZK010000156.1:0-1932 GCA_049649965.1 Erythrobacter sp. | reverse complement strand
TGCTCGAACTGTATCGGTTCCTCGAATGGTCCGGGGCGACCGGCTTTCGCGGGCGGCCCGCCGACTGGCCCTGCAGCGATGCACATTACGAGCATGTCTTAACAGTAAGAGCGACTACGGCAGAACGCTGGCCCTCCCTTCATATCGAACCGTGTTCGGCGCATCGTCGACGAGAGCCAAACGCAAAACTCGTGGACCTTGTTCGTAGTGCTCGGAAGGCGCAACGACTTTTGGAGGACAATCGAGATCTCGACCTAGCCGGACTGGCGAAGATGCAAGGATGCCGGACGGCGCACTTCGCTCGGCTCATAAGGCTGAATTTTTTGGCGCCTGACATCGTGACCGCAATCCTGGATGGAACCCAGCCGCCAGTATTGACGAGGAAGGTGCTTTTGAACTCAAACATACCGACCGATTGGCCGGTGCAGCGCCGCCTTTACGGGTTTGCAGCACCCCAAAAGCCCATCACGTCTCGTCATCTCTTCGGTCGCGGCATGTGGCCAAACGCAAACTAAAGACCTGCCAGACCATAAATTGCTGACAAGCATACCAGCGACTGAACCCTAGCAAATTGCAGTCGAAAGCTGAGCGGCGGTTCTCGGGCTGAGCCGCTTGTTCCTCGGCCCAGTAGCGGCGGCGCTGCCCGTATTAGTCGTGATTGCCCAAAAAGTAGAAGAATGGGGAATCCCGCGCGCCGATTATGCGATCGATCTCGTCCCATTCCCCCTCGAGCTGCACGCGGTCCTCGGTATAGTCCTCGATGAGATCGCCGACGCTGGCCACGAAGGCAGGCTGCATTAGGTCGATCGTGTCCATCGCCTCCCTGCCAGACACCCGGCCGGAGACCACCGGTGCGATCGGAGACAACTACGAACTGAAACCGTGCCTCAGCATCAAGAACCTCGAGACTGGTCCAGGACGGGCATTTTGCTCATTGCTTCGGGTACCTGCGCTTCGATGCGCGGCTGTTCCCCGAGATTATTGTGGTTGGGATGGGCAGCGGTCGGGAAGGCAAGAGTGAGTAACAGGATCGAAACGCAGCGTAGTATGAGAACCTCCGCCCCGCCGAGTGCCCTGCCAGCGTTGCCAGACGTGGTTAGTTCAAGCGCTGCGCGGACCGGTAGGCTGGCGAGGCCACGCCATCAGCCAGTTCGGCCTGCGGAAACGCGTCGATAAAATCGAGCGCGCTCCTGACGTCGCGAAAATAGAACGCGGCCGTGCTGCAGGCGATACCGGGTTGGTTGTGGCAGGCGAAGTGCAGCGAACCGTTATTATTCCCCAGCCAAACCAGCATCCGGTCGAGCAGTTCGCCAAGGCCATCGGCCGGAACACGTACTTTTACTCTTACTGGAAAGGCGAGATCGTCGCGCTTGGCCTGCCGAATCGAATGTCGTGACATCTGTAGAACATTGCCGGAACATCTATCTAAAGCAATCGGGTCCGGGAGCCCGTCGACGTTTTCCCCGACCACCTTGCGTGTTCACTTGTTTTTCAGCACGTTTCGAAGCACCGCTTGAAGGTCGGGGCTGCATAGGGGGCAGCATCGAACTTTGAGGGGGTTTTCTTAGTGAACAAGTTTCTGCTGGCGGCTTCGGCTGCTCTTATTGCCGTGCCTGCCATCGCACAGGATGCCGCGCCCGCGCCGCTGCCGGTGCAGCAGGCGCAGGTCGGCAACGCCGTCCTGCCTGCCGGCACCGAGATCCTGCTTAAGATGACGCAGGACGTCACGACCAAGGGCCGCACTTGGGAGGAAGGCGACAACTTCATCCTGAACGTCGTTCACGATGTCACGCTGGGCGACTATGTCGTCATTCCGCGTGGTTCGAAGGCCGTTGGGCGCATCACATGGCTGACCAGCAAGGGCATGTTCGGCAAGTCCGGCAAGATGGATGTCGAGCTCGAGTACGTCGAAGTCGGCGGGCGTCGCATCGC